>JASEFA010000005.1 GCA_030019365.1 Bacillota bacterium | reverse complement strand
CCGCCACCTTCGTCGTCCCCAGGTCGACGGCCAGACCCCAAAGAGGCGCACGCCGCGGCCGCACCCCGATGACCTCGTCACCGCGGATCACCGCCCACCCCCCGAAATCCCAGCGCCTAAGGTCGTCCGACAGTGCCTGCAGAACTTCCAGATCATAGCGCACCCCCGCTCCCACCGCCGCGGCTACCCTGTCCGCGTCGCCCGCGCGCTCGCCCACCGCAGGGGGCGCAATCCTGAACTGCACCTGCTTCACCACGGGCCGGGGACGCACCTTGTGCGCCCCCAGGACTCCCGCCACCTGAAGGCGGTCTCCCCCCCTCAGGCGGTCGATCTCCACCCGCACGTCCCCGACCACCCTTACCCGGCACGCCAGCCGGTACCCCACGGCACCCTGCCGCGCCAGGAGCTCCAGCTCCTGCTCGTCGGCACCCGATACGGCCCCACTCACAACCCGCACCAGGCACCGACCGCACCTCCCGTGACCCCCACAGGTGGCAACCACACCCCAGTCACCCAGCTCACGGCCGAGCAACTGGACCGCCTCAAGCACCGTCGCTCCTTGTGATACGTGCACCCGCCGGCCAAGCGGCTGAAACTCAACTACGGGCACGGCAGATCCTCCTCCCCCGCCCGGGCGGTCACAGCCCGATAAGCAGCAAGCAGGTTGCCAGCCGAGACCCCCTGCGGCACCACTCCGGAGGACGTCCCGACCATCAGGCCCCCGGCGCTGCCCGCCCTCGCCAGGCGTTTACCCTCCTGGATTAGCCGGTCTGGCGTGCCACGCACGAGAAGATCCACGGAAAGCCCACCCCACAGGCCCAACTGCCCGCGGTACACCCCCACCAGCCGCGCCGCGTCCATCCCCTCCTCCGGCTCCAGGGAGTGCACGGCGTCGAACCTCGCTTCCCGGATGAGAAGCAGCAGATCCTCAACGCTCCCATCGCTGTGAAAACACACAAGCGGCCGGTCGCCCCTGGCCGTGCGCGCCCCCGAACAGTACCGCACTACCTCATGCCAGAGCGGCCACAACCGCTCTCTGATCACAGAAGGAGGCAGGAACAGGCCGCCCGCATACGCCACGTCCTCCCCCAGCACCACCCCGTCGGCCCCAGCTTCCAGAGCCCGCCCAACCTCCGCCAGGGTCCGGTCGAGTTGCAGCAGTAACAGCCCCTCCGCCTCGGCCACCGCCCCGGGCCCGGCGGGACCATTCCTCCCGGACAGGAATAACAGGGCCTGCGACCATCCCACCGCCGCGGCCAGGCCCTGCCAGGGCCCGTCAACAACGGCCCACACGAAAAGGTCACGGCCCGCCCAGTAACCAACTTCCTCGGGCCACGCCGGTCCCGTCAACCCCCCTCCGGCAGATCCCGACCCACCCGCACCCGCCACCACCCCCACCGCATCCAGCCCGAGAACGCTCACGGCCTCCTCCACCACGCGCCAGCTAGCAGGTCCCCCTTCCGGCACCTGCTCCGCTCCCCTGCCCAGCAGAGCAGCCGCCAGGGTAGGCGGCAGCGCGAATTCTCCCACCGGCACTCTGTCAGGGCGCTGCCCCGCGAGCGCAACCCGCACGCGCTCGTAACCGGTCAAGACCGAACCTCCCGCCAGCCGGCCCACGACGAACTCGACAACCCAACGGACTGCGTAACAGCCGCCCCAAACCACCCCTTCAAACTTGCGCCAACCGCCCCTCGCGGTACGCACGCAGGTACCGGCCGCAGTACTGGTCGCGGCCCAGCACCGCCTCGGCCGCCCTCAGGAGCGCCATCAGCCCCGCATCGAGCGGATCAAGGATCACCGCATCAAGGCCGGCGGTCTCGCCGCCACCAGAAAAGCCCGGTTCAGCAGCCGGCGCTGGGGCAGCCCGAAGGAGACGTTGCTCAGGCCGCAAATGGTGTGCACCCCCGGGTACTTCTCCCGCAGGATGCGGATGGCTTCCACCACCGCCACCCCTGCCCGGGAATCGGTGCTCACCGGGCGCACCAGGGGATCCACGTAGATGTCCTCAACAGGAACCCCTGCCTCCAGCAGGTCCTCGACCAGCCGGCTGCCCTTTTGCACCGCCTCCTCAGCCGAAGACGGCATCCCGGAATCGTCCAGACAAAGCGCCACCACCCCGCACCCGTACCGCTTCACCAACGGGAGCACCGCACGGAAGCGTTCCCGCTCGGCAGTTATGGAGTTAAGCAGCGCCTTGCCCTGGTGCACCTCAAGGGCAGCCGCCATGGCTTCCGGATTGGGACTGTCAACACATAGCGGCACGTCGAGCGCCCCCCGGACGGTGGTCACCAGCCAGCGGAGCGCCTCCGGCTCATCCGCAAGTAACGTGCCCGCGTTCACGTCGATGAAGTCGGCCCCGGCCTCTCGCTGCCGGACAGCCTCCCGGACTACGGCTCCGGCATCCCGCCCAGAAACGAGCGCCGCCACACCCTTTCTGCTGGTATTGATCCTCTCACCGACGATCAGCAAGCGCTCCACCTCCCCCTCTCCCGCGCAACCGAGCCCCGTGCCGCCCGCCCGGCGACACCGCGGCTGACGCATCGGGCCAACTGCCCCTCTTCGTCGGATGGGCGCGCTGCACCTGCCACCGCGGCCACTGTCCTGAGCCGAGAGCCCCGACGGTCCACCAGCAGCGAAGGGACGGCCGGCGCCCCGAGCAGGAGCCCCGCGCAGCGGCGGCGAGCCCTGCCGGGTACACCGGGCCCTCCCCCACTTCACTGCTCCCCTCCGCCGCCCACCGGTCAACGGTACACACCGTACTCCTTGCCGGCCTCGATCATCGCCCGGAAGTTCTCGGGCTCCGCGTCGTCCACCACCCCGCCAGTCGTGAGGATGAAGCCGCCGTCCTGCCCCACTTTCTCGATGAGGTCCCTCACGTACTGCCTGACCTCCTCCGGAGTCCCCGTCTTGAGTATGGTAACCGGCACGTTACCGGCGAAGCAGGCAACCCCGCCCAACACCTCCTTGACCCTGACCATGTCGGTCTGGTCGAACATCCAGACTATCCGGCCGCGGGGGAGGTCCGGATCGGCAAGGAAGTCCAGCCGCTGGTTGTAGCTGCCCTCCACGAAGAGCCAGGGTACCAGCCCTTCGGCAATAAGCCCCAGGAGCACTGCCTTGAGCGTCGGCCAGTAGAACTGGAAAAGGTCGGTAGTCAAGTATCTCGTAGACCTTGCCCGGCGTCGCCAGCATGCAACTGGCCAGGGAATCGGGCAGAAACTCCTTGTGATACTTCTTCCAGGCGGCGCCCAGCTTCTCGTAGTCGTACATGGCCTCCCGGGCCCTGATGCCCGCGTACTTCGCGGGGAAAAACCCGATATTCGGGCACACAGGGATGCGGTCAGGCTTTTTCAGTTCCACCACGTCTTTGATCCGCTGCACGCGCTGCTTGAAGCTCTTCTCCACCTCCGGATTCGCGAAGCGCACATTGGCACGAGACATCCACGCCTTAAACCGTTCCTCGTACTTCTGGTCACCCGACAGTCCGTGCCGGTTGCCACCCTCAAGGAGCGAGACCGGGAACCTCGTCAAGCCAGAGAACAGCGCAGGGACGAGCGTCACGAGCAAAGTGATTGGTCTGGCCAGCTCAGCACCGGGTTTCCATTGGAATCCGGCTTGATATCTACATTTCAGGTACTCTAAGCGTCATAACAGCACCAATTAGCTGCACTATAGCTGCGACAAGCAACATCCCGCCCACGCCCAATCCGCTGAGCAAAGGTCCAGCGACGACCCCTCCAACAATCCCGGGCAGCATGACGAACAAAAACGTCATGTTCATGGCCAACGTCGCCACCTCTAGCCTCACACTCTTCGTTGCAACCGTTGACGCTCCCGGGGCGCCGGCAACCCCTCCTAATGTTGCCACCCAGAAAAGGATCACGTACGGCCACATCTTAGCTGATAGCGGCTTAAGTACGAACGTCGCTATCGTGGACATCATCAGACCTGCGAAAAGAGCCTTTCTCGCTCCTATCTTGTCGATAACCGGACCCCAAATGAAAGTTCCGAATCCAAGCATGACAGACGCCACGGCAAAAAACACCGTTTGCAGCTCGATAGGCACAGCAAGTACGCCGGTGAGAACTATCGGGAAAGAGCCATACATCATTTGCCATCCGATGAGGTATACGCACAGGGTAAATCCGGTCCATAAGATGTTTCTATTCGTTAGTACCTCAGCAATATCCCTTCCGGAGATTCCGGTCGGGCTCTTTACAACGGGAGCCCTTACGGGAAGCAGAAGAAGAATCGCGAGTCCGGCTAACGCAGCCGCAAGGTAGTAAAGACCTCTGTAGCCTCCGACTACTTCAAGCAGGTAACCGCTCATGGCTTGAAAGATCCCCATCCCCAGCATCGAGCCGCCCATCCCGAGACCCACGGCCATTCCGCGTCTGTCTGCGGGAAGCATGAACGCTATCAGTAAGGCAAAGAGTGACATGAAGGCAAAAGGTATCCCTGATACGAGCCTCCATAGTGTGAGTGCGACCCATGAGCCAGCCAAAGCAAGGCCTATGTTTGCCAGTAACGTTAACACTAACGCAACGACCAGAATTTCCTTTCTCTTTCCCGTCTTGTCGGCGAATATGGCGATAGGCAACAGGAGAACCAATGACAGGATAGACGGGAGACCCATTGGCAACGACGTAACTACCCACGCCGGCGCCCCAAGCTCCTTTGCGTGGAAGGGCATAACTGCTGCGTAAAGCATACCTGAGGCAGCTGCAAAAAGCCCCGACGCAACGGTCAAAAACACGCTCATCTTTGAATCCCTCCTATCCTAATGTCTTCCGTGCAGCCCCTCGTAAGCTCGAGTACGCTGCGAGAGCCCAATTTGCCCATTTGCACCGACCTGCTTTACTCCACTCTGCCCGGCAACCATTGCGTGCGTGGGAGCGAGCAGGATGACGAAAACCGGCGAAAACACGAGACGCCGAGAAACTCACAGGCCGCACTCGGACCTTGGCGCGCCCACTTCCAGCACTACCTCGCCGCACAACTCAGAGCCCGCTGGGCCACCACACAGCACCGGATTCTCCACCACGCCACCGCCATCTGCAAGGCCTGGCCCGTTAACCTCGACAGCCTCCTCCCGACCCTCACCCCCCTTTACTACCACAGCCCCCGACAGGACCTCTACCAGCCCGAAACCTGCGCTCCCTCGCGGGTCATTGGCACGCAACCTTTGTGTCGCCTGCGAGCAGGCACCCGGTGCCGGCGTCCAACACCGCCTCAGCCAGCTCCACGGCGTCATTTTCCCGCACCCTTCGCGCTAGCCTCGCAACCGCCAGCGTGCGGCGGCCCGGAGCGGTTGCGCCTTTCATGGCGACCCACTACGGCGCCCGGGTTTGCTATGCGTCTATACGTCCTTATATATACGCCAGCCTGACCCGAAATCCTCCAGACCACCCCGACCCAGGTACTCCAGGGCACATAATCGAAACGGACAGTTCACCACGCGATATGCAGGCCGAACCCGGCCGTGGACGGGGCGTGCTTCCAGGTACGGACAGCGCAGACATTCGGGTTCCTGGGGCCCAACCGGTGTCGGCAAGACCACCGCCCTCACAAAACCCACGTCCGGCCGCCCCTGGTATGCCGGTAGGATGTGGCCGCTTCCCCCCCACCACCTGTCCAGGCCAAGTTCGTTTCTTAATCGGCGGAGCCGATTTTCTTCGGTCGGCGGCGCAACAAAGAGAGGAACAGCGGCGATCGTTGCAGAATGATCGTCCTGCGAGAGGCGACAGCGCTATGAGCAGGCGCATACCTGCCCGGGAGCCAGACGAGGTATATATCGAAGCCGGGCTGCCGGAGGAGGAGTTTCTTGCATGCAGGGCGCAGTCGTTCGCCGGGACGCTCAACCTGGAATTCCACCGCCGCCCCGCCGACCTGACAGTCCTCGCGAACCTGGTCCGGGGCAACCGCGACCCCAGGATTATCACCTTCCCTGCGGGGAAGACCACGTCGGTGCTGGACTTCCTGCCCCAGTCCCCACGCGACTGAGGGGCCACGGTCCGGGGTGGCGGCGTTGAAGCAGCAGCGAGAAACAGGCGGACGTACGAGGAACGGCTGGGAGGCACTCGCCCGGGAGCACATCGACCGGAGTTCCTTCGTGCCCCCTTACTACCAGCTGGCCCAGATCATAGAACGTCACGTGCGCAGCGGCGACTTCGGACCGGGGGATATGTTGCCGCCTGAGGCCGAACTCGCCCGCATGTTCGGCATCAGCCGCATGACGGTCAGAAAGAGCATCGAGAAACTGGCCCAGCTCGGCCTCGTCACCGCCAGCCAGGGCAGGGGCACTTTCGTCAACCAGCCACCCCTGGAACACGCCACCTTCAGCCTGCCCGAGTTCGCCGAAGACATGCGGGTGCGCGGGCTCCGCCCTTCCTGCCGCCTCGTGGAGGCCAAGGTGATGCGGGCACCCGCCGAGGTGGCAAGCAAGCTCAACCTCGACCCCGGTCGCCGCGTGTTATTCGTGAGGCGATTGCTGTACGCCGACGACGAGCCCATGGTCTACGACAGGAAGTACCTGCGGTACGACCGCGGGCAGCCCATCCTGGAGGCGGAGCTTGAGTACATGAACCTACCGGCTGTGATGGCTCGGTACTCGGGCGTCCTCCCCGGGGATAGCCGGTTCGTGGTCCGGGTAGCCCGCTGCAGCCACGAGGAGGCGGCGCTGCTCGGAGTGGAGCCGGACTCCCCCGCCTTCCAGGTCGAGCAGTTCGTCCATTCCGCCGACGGCTCGCTGGTGGGCTGGGGAATGCTGGTGTATCGCGGCGACCGCTACTACTTCACCTCTCTGCCCCGTCTGCTGAGATAGCCGGAAACCCGGAAGACACCTGGGGGGGGACAAAAATGGGCACCCGCGCGAGGAAAGGCACCAGCTTGGCCGCTGCCATCGCCGACCTGGACGAGGAGCGTACCCTGCAGGCCGTGCGCAGGCTTTTGGGTCGCGGGCGCTCCCCCCTCTACATCGTGGAAGAGTGCCGCAAGGGGTTGGCCGAGGTGGGGGAAAAGTACGCCCGGGGCGAGTACTTCCTCAGCGACCTGGTCATGTCGGCGGAATTGTTCCGCGAGGTCATGGCTTTCATCTGGCCGGCCTGGGTGGGGGAACAACCCGGCGATGCACCCGACGCCAGCATCGTGGTGGGCACGGTCCACGGTGATATCCACGACATCGGCAAGAACATCGTCGTTTCCATGTTGCGCTCGCATGGCTTCCGGGTCCGCGACCTGGGGATTGACGTCCCGCCCAGCGAATTTGTGCGCCCGGTGCACACCGGCCAGGCCAGGATCGTGGGCATGTCGGGGCTCGTCACCGCTGCCTTCGACTCGATGAAGGCCACCATCGAGCTGCTGCAGCGGGAGGGGCTGCGGGACCGGGTATTCGTGATGATAGGCGGGCTGGTGGACGACAGGGTAGCCAGGTATGTGGGGGCGGATGCCTGGGTGCGGGACGCCGCCCAGGCCATCCCCATCTGCAACCGCGTGCTGGGCTCACCTCCGCTGGACACCTGAGAAGGCACGCGCACATTGAGACGGTGGAACCACCTGCCGCGTGCGAATTGACCCCGGCGGGCAAGCGGCTGACCCGCCGGACTCCGAGCATCCCTCGTCACCAGCGTACGAAGCGCATAACATTCTTGCGTCCGTCTATACGCCCGTCAAGCACTACGTCGCATTCGCATAAGGTGCCTATCGAGTAGGTCGAGAAGTGGTCGGCTGCCAAGGGCTTAACGCTGCAAACACGTCTATAACGCAAGTGAAGGCTTTCATCCAGGCTGCGACCTCTTGGCCAGCCACAGGACCTTCTCCGCAACATGATCAGCGGTCTCGGGTACCGGCGACATGAGAAAGCCTCCGACCTCCGGGCCGTAGACCACGGGGTTCCACTCTACCTGGTAGCCGCCCCGATGATACTCCTGTTCGGTTGGCAGGTACCCCAGATAACCGTTGACATACCCACAGAAAAAGGCTGTGTCTGAGCCCACCCGCCGGGCCACTTCAATGGCGATCTCCGTAAAGGGCTCCATCGGGATGCCCGCGATGAATCCATCGTTGATGCGCATCAGCTGCACTCCCAGGTCCATCTCAAGGTCGTAGATCCCTCGCGCCAGAAGGTCGATGACAGCCTGCAGCCAGGGCGTGGTGTCCACGCCCCACTCTTTGGCGGCTATGGCGGCCTTCTTCACTGCCTCCTCATAGCAAGGGAGGCGGGTGAGCCGCATATTCAGGACGGAGGATTGTGACCACAGGACCGAAATCTCCCGGGGCTTTATCTGGCCGAGGACTGGCAGAACCGCCCCCCGCAGTATCCTTGCTGTCGTGTCCAGGTCGGAAATCGATCCCCTGTGCAGCGGATTGACATTTCCAGCCGAACCGATTACGAACCCGACAGGGCAGTTCAAGTCCTTTGACAGAAGACTGCGTGTCCAGCCGATGTAGTCCCCGGATATGGCCAGGCTGTCACCCTGCAGAACATTGGCATGAGCGCTGCATACGATCACGATGCCCAGCAGACTCCCTGACTCAGCGTCGTCTATCCGGAGTACTCCTACGCGGTCATCCAGGGGCCCGTCAGGGTTAACACCCATGCGTGCCTTACCGTCGGGCCCAAGCTCCCGGCTGTTGACCCCGATAGAGGCACGGGTCACACCCCAGCCCAAACGACACCGACGGCGACTCCGCCAGGCCTCGCATGCGGCCGCCACGACCCGGTCCGAAAGAGAACGTCTGTAGGCTACCCATTCCGGCTTCCCATCGAGGGTTTCGGGTCCCGAATGGGTGTGGCTGAAACATACCATCACGCTCGCCGTGGACAGGCCGAGGTGATCCGCGATGCGTTGCCTGATCTCGCTCGTATGGGCGACAAGCATGCCTGCGTTATCAACACTAACAAGAATAGCCCCAGCATCATCCGACTCCAGGGCAAAGGCCGTTGCCATCAGAGGGTCCAGAATGGAATTGGAAGGAAATGGTCTGTGATAACCGACCAGTTCTATGCCGATAGGTGGCGTGATATCCCGCACGGCTGCTCCTGCCGCAGAAACTCTTCTCTTGCTCGTTGGATTTCCCTCCCGGAGCTCATGTCAGAGGTGTGGACGCTGCGTCGGCAGTCACCCGTTCCTTCGCAGGAAGCACTCCTTCCCATGATGTCGCGCCATCCAGGGATGTGTAAGGTAATTCACCCACCCCTAGGCATGTGGCGTTACTTGAATTATGCCATGTTGATAGCGTCCTGGTATGAGACGCCGCCGGTGATGTCACGCGTGATCAGACCTGCGCATGAGTCGGTAAGTCTTGTCCACCATGAGCACGTGGTTGGAGCTGCTCACCGGGTCCAGGACCCCCGGCGTCAAGGTCGGGGAACTGGCTTCGGGAGTCGCTGCACCAGGACCGCCCGCTTAGTACCAGACGGCGACCACGACCTCTGCTCCACAACCGGACGCAGACACGACTTGCCGCAGTCGATCCGGCAAGGTAGGAGAAATGGTCACAGGACAGGGTGGCGTCCGCCACCAAGGGCTCGGGCGGCGCGGGAGGGCGCCCGGCGCAAGACCGTGCCGGGAAGAGCGCCCGTGTGGCGGCCACCCTCCGCCACCACCTGCCCGTTCACCAGCACCCAGGCGATCCCTACTGGGTAGCGCTTGGGCTCCCGGTAGGTGGCGGTGTCCCGGATGCGGTTGGGGTCGAAGACGACCACGTCCGCCCACATCCCCGGTAGGAGCAACCCCCGCTGGCGGATGGCCACGCGGCCGGCGGGACCCGACGTCATCTTGCGGATGGCTTCCTCCAGGGAGAGCACCCCTCGCTCCCGCACATAGCGCGCCAGCACCCGGGGGAAAGTACCGAAGTTGCGGGGGTGGGGATGCCCGACGGCCAGCGGCCCCTCGGTGGCCAGGGCGGAGCCGTCGGACCCGATGAGCGACAGGGGATGACGGAGCAGGGTCATCACTTCCGCCTCAGTAGTCTCGAAGCGGATGACCTGGACCAAACCCTCCCCCTCCACCAGCAGGTCGAAGGCGGTCTCGTAGGGGTCGCGCCCGCGCGAGGTGGCAATCTCCGCCAGGGACTTTCCCTCGCCGGGGTGCCCGCCCGCGCGGCCCACCCGGGCCACCAAGAACTCCCGCCACACCGTCGGGGGATCGTGACCCTCGAAAAGCTCCTTCCGCATGCCCTCCCGTATGCGGGCCCGGTCCTCGGGCCGTGCCAGGCGCTCGAGCAGCGTCGACCGACCCCCCTCCACCGCCCAGGCCGGGAGGTAGGCGCTCAACCAGGTGCTGGCTGCCGTATACGGGTATACATCAAAGGAAACGTCCACCCCGGTCCGCAGCCGGTACCTGCCGATGAGGCCGAGGGTATCTTCCGCCCGCCCCCGGTGGTGCCGGCCCACACCCTTATGGTGCGATATCTGCACGGGTTCGCCCGAGAGGCGACTCACCTCCAGGGCCTCGCGCACCGCCTCCACCACGCCCCCTTCCTCGTCCCGGATGTGGCTGGAGTAAAAGGACCTGTGGCGGGCAGCCACCCGGCACAGCTCCACCAGTTCCCCCTGGTCCGCCCACGAGCCCGGCGCATAGGCCAGCCCGGTAGAAAGGCCCCAGGCCCCCTGGTACAGGGCTTCGTCCAACAGTGACGCCATCGCCGCGACTTCGTCCGGGGAGGCCGGCCGGGCCTTCTGTCCCATCACCCCCACCCGCAGGGTACGGTGGCCTACCAGGGTGGCCACGTTCACCGACACTCCGCGGCGGTCCAGTTCCCCCAGGTACTCGTCCACCGTGCGCCAGTTCCAGGGCAGGTGGTCGGCCAGGTGGCGGGCGGTATCCTGCAGGTACTCCACCGCCGGCCCCTGCAGGGGGGCGGCGGAAAGACCGCAGTTCCCCACCACCTCGGTGGTGACCCCCTGCAGGACCTTGCTCAGGGCCCGCCCGTCCACCAGGAGGGCCAGGTCGGAGTGGGAATGGATATCCACGAAGCCGGGGGCCACCACCATCCCGGTGGCGTCCAGCACCTGCTGCGCCCGAACCCCGTCCAGGTGGCCGACTACGGCAATGCGTCCTCCCCCGATGCCCACGTCCGCGCGTACCCAGGGGTTACCGGTACCGTCCACCACCATGCCCCCGCGGATGACCAGGTCCAGCGGCTCTTCTGTTTCCACCTTCGCTCCCCTTGTGAGTCTCCCGGGCCGACTCCAACTGCTGCGGCACTAGCGCACGCCGGCTTGCTCGCGCATGGTAGCGGGTGCCTCCATGGGCAGGGGCCGCAGGTACCGCTTCATCAGGCGCAGGGCGCGGGCGGGATCGAGCCGACCGTACAGCCCTCCCACGATGCTGACCAGGTAGGAAGCGTCCAGGAGGACTTCTCCCTGCGGGCGCAATACATGGGGTTCGCCGGGATCGTACAGGGCTCCCGAGGCGATGATGCACAGGTCCTCCAAGTACCAGGGGTCGGCGTCCCGGCACTTGTGGTAAATGGTTCCGCCGATGAGGAGCGTGGTGCAGCGGTTGTTGAAGAAGTTCACCCCGTACTGCAGGAAGTAGGTGTCCGTCTCCTGCACCTTCCCCACGTTGTTCCTGGTAGTGATGGCCATGATCTCCCGCCCCAGGTGGGAGTGCAACCAGCTCTCCTCCTCGGAAGCAGCCAGGTGGTGGGGGTGAGCTGACAGGTAGCGCAGGTAGCCGTTGACGTCGAACAGGGCACCCGGCCGGTCCGAGCTGAAGAACCGGTGGAATACCTCTTCGGCGCCCGGCGCCACAACCCTGCCGGCCGCGCCGGCGGGAGACATTCCCACCCGGCTGGCCGCGCCGGCGACAGGCACTCCCCCCTGGTCAGCCGTCCCGGCGAGGTCGGGGCGGGGGCGGAAGCCAGGGAAGCGTCGCCAGAACCGGCGCGAGAGGTCTTCGCCCACGGTGCCATCGGCGAACCGGGGAAGTTCCAGCAGGTTCTCGGCGTCGTAGGCCAGCCCGAACTTGCCCTCCACCCGGCGGTAGGCCAGGGGAGCGTTCGGGGTCTTCAGGATGGTACGCTTGACCTTCTTGCGGGGGTCATGGCCCGGGTAGGCGTAGAGGGGATTGGACCCCACGTTGGCGTAGAAGTCCGTGGTGGCGCCCCCGATGTCCAGCGCCACCAGGTTGCCCAGACCGGGCTCATCCTGGTATCCCCTGGCCAGCAGGTTGATGCCCAGGAAGGCGGCCCGTGGGGTGGGGAGGAAGGGCGCGCTCATGTACTCCTCCACCACGTCGAACCCCTTGCCCCGGATGATCACGGTTTGGAAGAGGTCGCGGATGGCCTCGTTCACCGCCTCGATGCGGAAGGTGTTCACCTCGGGCATCACGTTGGGGGTGACGCGCACGTCTACCCCGTTCAGGCGGAAAATGCGCTCCACCTGGGCGGCCACGTCCTGGTTGCCCGCGTAGATCACGGGGATGCCGTAGCGGGCGTAAGAGGCGCGGCGGGCACCCTCGCCCAGCAGGCGGGCATTGTGGAGGATGATCTCCGCCTCCCCACCGTAGTCAACCCCGCCCGCGAGCAGGATCATCTCGGGCCGGTCGTGGCCGTAGATGCGGTCCGCAAGCTCTTCGGTGAGGCGGCCCGAGTAGCTCCCCACCAGCTTGGCCCCGGCGGTGAGGGCCGCCAGCTCCGCTGCCTCGCTGCTTTCTTCCCGCACCAGGCCCACCGTGACCACCTTGAGCCCGCCCTTGGCGCTGGAGCAGGGGAGCTTGATGTCATAATCCGCCATGACGCGGGCCAGGGGCTCCCAGTCCCCGCGTTCCCGGCACTCTCCCAGCACGCCCAGCCCGTGGGCCAGGCCCTCGCGCAGGTCCTCCGGGGTGGTGGGCACGTAACGCAGGCAGAAGTCCTCCCGGTCGGTGTCAAAGGTGCCGATCTTGGTGAAGGTGCTGCCGAAGTCCACCACCAGCACCCGCCTGCCCTCCACCCGGTGGATACCCACCCGCTCGCGGAAGGCCCGCACCACCGACTCGTCGATGGTCTCCGGCAGCTCGCTGATGTAGGACTCCTCGTCCGCCACCGAGATGCTGCGGTCGAAGTACCAGGGATAGCGGGCCCGCACCAGGTCCACCCGCTCCATCTCGTCCTTCACCTTACGGTGGTCGAACTCGTCGATGCGGCAGCAGCCGTCCACCATCTTCGTCCGGCACCTGCCCACCATCTCGTAACGCTTATCTAGCACGGTGAGCTTGGGGGCCTGGAAGAGACCCGTCTGCAATGCCAGGTCCAGAGTGTCGGGGCTGATCATGCCGCACTCGCCGCCCGGGTAACTGGCCCCGTCCACCAAGGAGAGGAGCATGGTCTCGTAGTTGCGCGCACGCGCCTCGCGATCGGGCCGCCGGGCCGCCTCCTCGGGGGACACCGCCCACTCGCGGAAGCTCTGCACGGTGACCGGCCCCTGATATCCCCCCATGAGGGCCAGGTGCAGGATGTTGTACATGGCCCCCCGCTTGAGCTCCTCCTTACGCGCGAGCAGGGCAGGGTCGGCAAGGATGTCCGGACGCTGGCCCTTGTAGAAGTCCTTCACCACCTGTTTCACGATCTCGCAGGACTCGATGATGTCGCGAGCCCTGGCCTCGTGGTGGGCCTCCGGGAAGGAGACCACGTGGATGATGTCGGGGTCCACGAACATCTGCCACCAGGTGGTGACGGCCAGGTGCCCCTTGGCCATGTTCAGGTTGGGGGGGAAGCTGGAGAGCCCGCCGCGGGTCTCCTTGATGATGCGGAAGTCGTAGTGCCGGGTGAGGGGCTCGATAAGTTCGTACGCCGCCTGCATCTTGGCCAGATCCATGAGCCCGGAGATCTGGGGCGGCAGGTCGAACATGAGCTGCATGATGTAGTGGCGTATCCCCATGTTGAGGGCCACCACCCCCGCCACCACGTGGTCGGTAACGTACATGTCGTCCGAGCAGTTGCGCAGCTGCCACTGGTGGGGATCGTTGATCTCCAGGGGCTTGTCGAGGGAAGCCCACCAGCGCATCACCCGGAAGTGCTCGTCGAAGGAGTCACGGATGGAAATGGGTCCCCGGCCATCCAGCTCGTTGTAGAAGAACATGGGCACGGCGGGGAAGGGCATGTGCAGCGTCTCTTCGAAGACCTGCGCCAGCTCGAGCAGTTCATCGGTACCCGAGTAGATGCGGATCATGGGGAAGTTGCCCCGCCGGGTGGCCTCCTTCAGGCGGATGAGGTCCTCCTTGCTGCGGATGGGTACCCCGCCCTGCCCCTTCAGGTACTTCTCCGGGTCCTCCTCCCCGCGGATGAACTTGGCCAGGTAGGCCTGGCTGGGCTGGTCGGGCCCCAGGGAGACGATCTCCAGGGCCCCCGTCTCGGCTACCTCCTCCACGTCGCGGATGGTGGGCTCCACGCTGTCGGCGGCGATACCGATGTGGGCCCGCAGGATGGGACGGTCCTCCCGCTCCCGCACCTGCCGGATGCGTTCGAGGAGCTCGTCCGACCACTCCTCCTCCTCGGCCCGGCGGGGGGGCTTGCCCTGGGCGAAACCCAGCAGCTCCTCCATGGTGACGAAGTCATCCACGATGAGGGCGAAGAAGTCGCGGAACTTCTCCCGGTGCCGGTACTCCTCCGCCACTCTATCCAGGTCGTAGTGGCGGTCCTCGGGCAGGGAGAACCGGTCCTCCAGCACGGGCCGCCCGGTCATGGCCCGCACCAGGTTGGCGGCCGGGCGCAATCCCCCGAAGCAGTAGCGGATCCCGCTGGCCCCGGGGTTGAGCCCGTACTCCCACGCCTTTTCCACGAACTCCTCCACCAGCTTATCCACGTGCAGGTCACCCAGCCGGATGGAGATGCCCACCACCTCGGGCCGCGATTCGCGGATCTTGTTGATGACCTCGGCCACGGGTACGGCCGGACCCAGCTTGATGGCCACGTATCCCAGTCCCAGGTCCTCCATCCACTCGGCGAAGGACTCCACCCCCAGGGAGTGGACGCAATCCCCGATGGCCGCCACCATCACCCTTCTCTTCCTGCTCGCCTGCACAGTCTCGCTCATGGTCCCCCATGCCTCCCGCTCATCTTCCTGCTCCGGCCCCGCACCAGGCCTTCAGTCCCCCGGCACGCGCTGTGGCCGGGCGTGGTGCCGCTGCATGCCCCGCCCATCGCCGGCCCAGCCCAGGGGGCGGCCTGTCCGTCGCCGCCCCCGCAGCCGGCGTCGAGTTCGCCTGCCAGGGCCTGAGCCAGCGTATCGATGCCGTAGCGCTGGGGCGCCCGGCTGCGCGCCACTCCCTCCGGTGACAGCCTGCCGTCCCGCAGCCAGGGCACCCCCATCCATTCGCCCACCTCGGCCAACACCCGGTCCACAACCGGCGTGGGCACGCCTGCCAGTTCCGCCAGCCCCCTGGTGACGAGCAGCCCGAAGGGTACGTCCTCGGTCAGGTAGCGCGATTCCAGGTCGGGCCGGCAGCCTCCCGGCACCTCCACCACCGGCAGGCGGATGCCCCGGTAGGCCCGGTTGCTGGCCAGCGCCCTCGCCAGGTCGCCGTCGTCCTCTATCTGGTCGCGGTAGGCCTCCTTCAGCCAGGCAAAAATATCCACCACCGCACCCAGGTCGAGCCCTTCCCGGTACCGGAGCAGGGCCTCCTTCAGCGCCATTACCTCAGCGCTCAGGGCAGCCACCAGGCGGGTTCCTTCCTCCCCCGCGTCCTGGTAGAAAAACGGCAATTCCCCGCTCGCCAGGGGCCGGCGGGGAAGCCGCTTCACATGTACGTACATGAGGCCGGGATGCAGGATCTGGCCGGTGTTGGCCAGGGTCATGGCGGTGAGCCCCCCCGCGGGGACCACCCTCACCCCCAGCCACGCACTCAACCGGCGGGCGACCTCGGCCGCCCTGCTCGGGGGCCGGCACCCCACGAGCACCCGCGCCTTGGCGCCCAGCACCCGCACCCGCTGCCCGAAAACCTCGATACGGCATGCCCAGGGCAGGGTCTGCGACCCGCAAACCACCAGCCCCGGCACCCGCTTCGCCAGATCACCCACCTGGTACTCCAACCCGCCCCGGGCCGGTATCGCCGCCACCACCGTCCCGGGGCCCAACCAGGGACTGAGTTGTTCAAGCAGACTCTCGTGGGCGAAGGCGGGAGCCACCAGCAGGACCGCCCCCGCTCCGGCCGCCAGACGGGGATCGCGCGTCACCACCAGCCGTGAGGCATCCACTGCCCATTCCCCGGTGGGAGCGACCACGGTCAGCCCCGCGGCGCGCAGGGCCCGCAGCACCCTCTCGGCCTCATCCCGGTAGGGTAGGTACCACACCACTTCCAGGGACGTGCGCACCGCCAGGGTGGCCACCACCACGTGGGCGCCATGCCCGCCCCCCGCCACCACCACCCGAGTTCCGTTCCCGGTGGTGCCCCCGTCCCCTGCCGTCGTCTCTGCTTCGACCACTGCCCGCGTCACCGTTCCGCCCGCCTGCAGCAAGGCTGTAATAACAGGTCATTACCAGTATACCATATTCTGCGGCCCGCGGGCAATTCCTTCCGCTGACGCACGACAGGCAGCGGCGTGGCCCCCGGCGCGGACCGCAACGTTCAGCCTGTGACCGTCGCCGGCTCAGAATATATCCCGCCTCAATGGGGCTGGGCCGGTGTCCGCCGCAAGATGTGGCCGGGTCGCGCTCCCGTGTGCACACCTTGCTCGACTACCAGCACCCCGTTCACAAGCACATACCAGATGCCCTCGGGAAAGCGGTGGGGATCTTCGAAGGTGGCGCGGTCGGCCACGCAGAGGGGGTCGAAGACGCAGAGATCGGCGGCGTAGCCGGGGGCCAGCACCCCCCGATCGGGCAACCCCAGCTTGCGGGCCGGCAGGTAGGTCATCTTGCGGATGGCAGCCTCCGGGGTGAGGACGCCCTCCTCCCGGACGTACCGCCCCAGCACGCGGGGAAAGGTGCCGTAGTAGCGCGGGTGGGGCCGACTGCCGGGGTCGGGCCCGTCGGGGCTGGCCGCCCGTCCGTCCGAGGCCACCATCACCTCCGGGTCCGCCAGGATCATACGGACATCCTCTTCCTGCATGGCCCGGGCCACCATCTTCACGTGGCCCCGCTCCTCCACCAGCAGCTCCATCACCGCGTAGGCGGGGTCCTGCCCCTTCCGGGAGCCGATCTCCGCCAGGCTCAGCCCCTGCAGGTGAGCGTTCCTGGCACTCCCCACGTGGGAGATGCGGATATCCGCCCAATCCAGGTCGAGGAGGGGTGGTTCCCAACCCGCCGGGGCCGGCTCGGCTCCGTACGTCTGTGCCCTCACTCTCTCCCGTACCTCGGGCCGGGCCAGCAGTGCGGCCATGTGCTCCACGCCTTCCGTCCGCACCCAGGGCGGGATCAGATCCTGAAGGCCGCTGCCGAAGGCGGTGTACGGGTACTGGTCGGCGTCAACGGGCAGGCCTTCCTCCCGCAACCTGTGCAGGCAGGCCAGCCGCTCCCCCGCCCGGCCCCAGCTACGACGGCCCTCGGCCTTCAGGTGGGAAACCTGCAGGGAGACCCCGGTCTGCCGCACCACCCCGACCACTTCCCGGAGGGCGTCCTCCCAGTGAATACCCTCATCGCGCAGATGCACGCTCAGGATGCCGCCTGCCTCGCGCACCAGCCGGCACAGGGCCACCAGTTCGCCGGGGGTGGTGAAGGCGTCGGGAACATAGGCCAGCCCCACGGAGATCCCGAAAGCCCCCGATGCCAGTTCCCGGGAAAGCATCTGGCGCATGATGTCCAGTTGCGCCTCGTCGGGCGGCCCCGGGGAGAAGCCCATCACCGCCACCCGCAGGGTGCCCTGCCCCACCAGCGTGGCCACGTTCACGGAGACCCCCCGCGCCGCGAGCCAATCCATGAACCCGGCCAGCGTGGTCCAGGGTAACTCCAGGTGGCCGTCGCGGGCCGCGATGGTGTTGCTCAGGTAATCACGCAGGGCCGCCAGTCGCCCGGTCGTGGTGGGAGCCAGGGTAAAGCCGCAGTTGCCCACCACTTCCGTGGTCACGCCCTGCCGCACCTTGCTGTCGGCCGTGGGCAGTTCGGGCAGGCTGAGGTCGGAGTGGGAGTGGATGTCGATGAACCCCGGGCAGACCACCATGCCGTCCACCGGCAACACTCGCCGAGCGGGGCCTCCCACCCGGCCCACGGCCACGATGGCACCCCCGCTGACGGCGACGTCACCGCTGCGGCCGGGCCGGCCGGTGCCGTCCACCACAGTGCCCCCGCGCAAGACTATGTCGTACAATCGCCTGTCCCCCCGTCTTCCCCGTCTACTGCTTCATACGCGGGTCCAGGGCATCCCTCAGGGCGTCGCCGAAAAGGTTGAAGCCCAGCACGGTGAAAAGAATGGCCAGCCCCGGGAATACGGTAAGCCAGGGAGCCCGGTACATGAATGTGCGGCCGGCATTGAGCATGGATCCCCAACTGGGCAGAGGGGGCTGGGCACCCAGGCTGAGGTAGCTGAGGGTGGACTCCACGATGATGGCGTCCGCCATCCCCAGCGTGGCCATCACGATGATGGGGGCCAGGGCATTGGGCACCAGGTGCCGGAAGAGGATGCGCCAGGAGGAGGCCCCCATGGCACGCCCGGCCTCGGCGAACTCCTTCTCCCGCAGGCCGAGAATCTGACCACGCGTGACACGGGCGTAGGACGGCCAGGTGACCAGCCCTAGCGCAATCATGGCACTGGTCAGGCCCGGCCGCAGCACCGCCACCAGCGCGATGGCCAGCAGGATGGTGGGGAAGGACCAGGCGATGTCGATCAGGGTCACCACCAGGTGATCGACCCAGCCTCCCAGGTAACCGGCGGCGGCCCCCGACAAGAGCCCGAGGCTGACCCCGATGCCCACGGCCACCGTACCGACGGAAAGGGAAATGCGGCTGCCGTACACGATGCGGCTGAGCACATCGCGCCCGAAGTCGTCCGTGCCCAGCGGGTGGGCCAGCGAAGGCGGCTGCAGCACCAGGTCCAGGTTTTGGTCGGCGTAGTGGGAGGGCGCCAGCCAGGGAGCTGCTGCCGCGGTCACCAGCAAGAGAAACACCAGGGCAGCACCCGCCAGGGCAGCCTTGCGGCGCAGAAGCTGCTTCCACACCCGGCCGAGCTGCCCGTCCCCTGCCAGCCTGCTTTCCGTGAGTTCGTCCATGAGGTACCCCTGCTACCTGAACTTGATGCGGGGATCGGCCACCGCGTACAAGACGTCAGCAAGGAGATTGCCCAGCATGACGCTGAACGCCAGGATGAGCAACACCCCCTGTACCACCGGGTAGTCCCGCGAAAGGATGGAGTTTACCAGCAACCTGCCCATCCCGGGGCGGCTGAAGACCATTTCCAGGGTGACGGCACCGCCCACGGTCCACCCCAGGCGCAGGCCCAGCAGGCTGATGATGGGGATGACCGCGTTGCGCAGGGAGTGCTTGTATATCACCACCCGCTCGGCCAGCCCCTTGGACCTGGCCGTGCGTACGAAATCCTGCCTGATCACTTCCAGCATGGCGGACCTGGTCATGCGTGCCACCAGGGCGGCCCCGCCCAGCCCCAGAGTGACCGCGGGCAGCACGTCGTGGGCGAACGACCCGTGGCCGGAGACCGGGAACCACCCCAGCCGCAGCCCGAACACGTACATGAGGATCAGGCCCAGCCAGAAGGGGGGCACTGACACGAATACCAGTGCCCCCACCATGCTGGCCTGATCGACGAACGAGTTGGACCTGACCGCCGACACGATGCCCACGGGCACCCCCATCAGGTAGGAGAGCCCCAGTCCGGCCAGCGCCAGGCCCAGGGTGACGGCCAGAGCCTGACCCACCAGGTCGGCCACCCGCTCGTTGAGCAGCAGGGAACGTCCCAGGTCACCCCGGGCCACCCGAGCCAGGAAGAGGAGGTACTGCTCGTACAGCGGGCGATCGAGGCCCAGTGACCTCCTGATGCGTTCGTACACTTCGGGGGGAGCGTTTTGCCCGGCGATGAGGAGGGCCGGATCGCCGGGCGCCAGGTGCATGAGCAGGAACACCACCAGCGTCACGCCCACCAACACCGGGAGCAGCAGGAAGATACGGCGCCAGAAGTACTGGTACACTGTCGCGTCAGGCCCCCCGTAATGCCCGCAGGCTCACTTGAGCGTCACATCGTTGAAGATGGTATAGAGCGGGTGCATGCGGAAGTTCTGCACCTTGTCCGTGCGCACCGCCTGCACCTTCTCGGGGAACCAGATCGGGCACCACACCGCCTGGCTGATCAGGTACTCCTGCAGGACCTTGTAACCCTGCTCCCTTGCTTCCATGTTGGGGGCGTACTCGGCAGCGTCGATCAACTGGTCCGTCTTCTTGTCCACCCATCGGGAGTGATTTGGGTAGGGGAACTGGGAGCCGTACAGGAACCACTGCAGGATGTCCGCGCTGGACCAGGAGTACTCCCTGATGAAGAGCTCCTGCTTACCTTCCTTGAGGAAGGCCGCGTAGCTGGCGTTGTCATACTGGGTTATCTCGGTCTGGATGCCGATCCTGGCCAGGGCTGCCTGCACCGCTTCCGCCACACGCACATGCTCCGTCTTGTTCAGGGTGGCCAGGTTGCACTTGAACCCCTGGGGATACCCTGCTTCCGCCAGCAGCTTCTTGGCCTCTTCCGGGTCGTACCGGTGGGCCTGCTGGTCCTCCACGTACTCGGGCAACAGGGGTGGCAGGTAGCCATAGGCGGGGGAGGCCACCCCGAAGAACACCGACTTGACGATGGCCTCGCGGTCGACGGCCAGGTTAATGGCCTGCCGCACCTTCACCTTGTTAAACGGCTTCTTGTCGGTGGCGAACGCCAGGTAACCCAGGCCGAAGTGCGGCTTGCGGAAGACCTGCACGTTGGGCAGCTTGCTGACGCGCTCGACGTCCTGGGGTGCCACTTCCAGGAGGAGATCCACGTTCCCCGCCTCAAACTCCATGAGACGGGTGGCCGCATCAGGTATGATGCGGTACTTGATGTTCTTGATAGGAGCGGGACCCTTATTCTGCACGAACTCCGGTCCCCACTGGTAATCCGGGTTGGCCGTGACCAGCAGGTGGTCACCCGGTACCCACTCAACGAACCGGTATAGCCCCGTCCCCACCATCTGCTTGGTGCCGTATTCGTTGGTCCCCTTGGGACCGTACTTCCGGTACGCCTCCGGGCTGATGATGCCCGCGTAGGTTGTGCTGAGCTTGAAAAGAATGTTGGGATAGGGATCTTTGAGGTGGAACTCCACGGTATGCTCGTCCGGGGTTTCGATGCGGGAGATGAAGGCGTAATCCGAAGCAGAAGGCGATGCGTTCTCGGGATCCAGCAGGGCTTCAAAGAACCACTTAACCGCCGCCGCGTTGAAAGGTGTGCCATCGTGGAACTTCGCATCCTTGCGCAGCTTGAACGTCCACACCTTCCCGTCGGGGGACGAACTCCAGCTCTCCGCCAGGTGGGGCCGGTACTTGAGGTCGAAGTCCCGCTCCACCAACCGATCCATCACCGTGTAGTGGGCGTCGGTGGTCCACGAGGTGCGGATGTGGTCCAGGGTCTCCCCTTCCCTGGCCAGGGCTACCACGATGGTATCCCGCGCAGGCTTCTCCGCTTCCGGTGCACCCTGCTTTGGCCCCCCTGCGCACCCTCCCAGGATCAAAGACACTACCAGCACCGCTGCCGCAGCCGACGCCAGAACCCTGCCGCCGCGACTCTTCATCATCGTCACTCCCTCCTTCCAACTCAGGCTAGCTTCCCGTGTGGCCGAAGATGTCCCCGGTTACTTACCACCTCCCGAAGCTGTCGCGCCTTTCCCCCCGCATCGGTGTGGGTACGCCCCCTGGGCAACACGTTATCGCGGGAGAACTGGTCATGACCGGTCATAATGAGCGGTGCATTCTCCACACGCCTGCCCTTTTCCTGCCGACGGCCCGCCGAAGGAGCGCACAGCCACCGCAGGAGGGACTGGTCTGGCTCCCTTTTCCTGGCCGTTGGGCCGTGCTATGATGATGGGGGCGGCGCTGGGGGCGCGTGGGAGCGTAGCAGGGCTTCGTATGGAGGTGATGGGGTGGCGGCGACAAGGCTGAGCATAGACCACCGCGGTCCGGTGCCGCTGCACGCTCAGTTGAAGGAGATCCTGCAGAACTGGATCGAGAACGGGCACCTGCGCCGGGGCGAACGCATGCCCTCGGAGCGCGAGCTGTGCGAACGCTTTCGGGTGAGCCGTACCACCGTGCGCCAGGCCCTGGCCCAGGCTGAGCGGGAGGGGCTGCTCCTGCGCATCCACGGCAAGGGCACCTTCGTGGCACCTCCCAAGATCGCCCAACCCCTGGTGCAGATCACCGGGTTCGCCGAGACCATCCGGGCCCGCGGACAGGAGCCGGCCATGCGCGTGCTGGGGGTGCGCGTGGTGCCCGCCGACGTGGCCCTGGCCGCCCTCCTGGGCACTGAGGCGGGCGCGCCCCTTACGGAAATGAGCATCCTGGGTCTGGCCGACGGGGAGCCCATGGTCCTGTACATATCCCACCTTCCGCCCGGGCTGGGCCCGCAGGTGGCAGAAAAGGCCCGGGAGCGGGCCGGGCAGGGCCGCTCCTTCACCATGTATGAGCTGTATGGGGAGATACTTGGTCTCAAGAGTGTGAACGTCCAGCAGACCTTCGAGGCCGTATCCGCCGACGAGGCTACCGCGCGCATCCTCCACCTGCGCAAGGGGGCACCCGTGTTCGCGGTGACGTCTCTGGTGAGGGACGACCGGGGCAACGCCCTGGAACACAGGCGAGCCAGCTACCGCGGGGACAAGTACCGCTTCAACGTGCAGCGGCAGTACCAGCTCTGAACAGCGGAGGAGGCCGCCCGATGGGCCGCCGGTACAGCAGGGTCCTGCGGGTCGACTGGGAAGTGGCTCTGGCGGGGGCGACCGGCAGCTACTTCCTGCGCTACCTGCAGGCTGGTGTCCGGCGTACGGCGGACGCCCTGGGCGCCTTCCGCCCGACGGAACGTCTCCCTGCGGGTGTTCTTGCGCTGGGAGCAACCGAGTTGCTCACGGGGGCAATCGGCCTCGTCCTCCTTCTCTGCCAGGCCATCCCCCGCGGCCGCCGCCTTACCCGTCGCCTGGCCGGGGTGTGCGCCCTGGCGTGGGCGCTATCCTGGGCGGCCTGGCTTTACTGGTGGGTGGGAACGCGCACGCCGGGCCTTCCCCTCTTCGCCACCTGGGCGGAATTCGGTCGCTTCCTGCTGCGGTCCACGCTGGCGGGGAGCCTCTTCTGGGCCGGATATCGCCTCCTGAGCCGGGGCCTCTCCGTGGCCGATCTTACCCTGCCTATCGCCCTCGTGGGCCTGGACGAACTGCGGCTGCGCCTTCCCGTGCTCATCGCCGCCGCGTACCGCAGTACGTGGGGCCCCGACACGGCCGACCTCCTCACGGTGTTCCTGCGGGCGACGGGGGGCGCGGCCCTCTCCGCATTCGCGGTGCTGCGCTGGACGGCGAGCTCCCCTGGCTACGGGGCGGCAACCGTCGCGGCCGCCTCATACGCGCTGGCGGATCTCACCCTGCTGTACGTCAACCATGTGGCCGGGCTTCCCCCGGGACGGGACCTGCTCGTTTCCTTGCCTTTCGTGACATTCTCCCTGCTGGTCGCGGCCCGGGCGGCACGAGAAGCACGCGCGCGCGATCGCAGGAAGACATCCCCGCCCGGCCGCATAGCATCTGGCAGGGGCAAATCAGGTGCCGCGCTCGACCAGGGCATCGAGGAAGCAACCGGGCCCGACCGGGTCCCGGGAAAGCCCGGTCCGGACCGTCAGGTTGATCGCGGGCCTGCTCCTGGCCGCGTGCTCGGGGGCAGTCCTCTCCGCGAGCATGGCGCCCGCGTACTCGCCCCTGGCAGCAGGAGCCTGGATTCCCCTGCTCGCCGGTCTCCACCTCATCCTCCCCCCCACCGTCCGGGGGCCGTCCGCCCTGCTGCCGGTCCTGGCCTGGGGTGTATTCCTGGCCGGTAACCAGGCTTCGGGCCACCTGGCAAAGGCGCTCACCCTGCTCCTCGTGTGGGCCTGCACCGCAGGGGAGGCAGCGTTTCACCGCGCCACCCGCTGGCGTTTCCTGGCCCTGCTGGGATCTCTTCAGGTGGTGGGTATCGAAAAGCTAAGGGCATTCCTCGAACGCGGGCTGGGCCCGCCCTGGGGACACGCAGCCTGGGCAGCCGCCTTCCATGCCCATCCCCTGTGCTATCCCGTGGCGGGGTGGCTGGGTCTCTCCGCCGCCGCGCTGGCCATCGTCCTCCCCCAGTTCCTGCTCGTCGAGGTATTCCTGCGTCTCACCCGACCCGGCAATCGTGCGCCGGCGGATAGACCCCCGCCCCCCGGCACGGTGCGGCCCTGGCGGAGGCTAAGGGCGTGGCTCCGGCCGGGACTGCAAGTGTGGATCAGGCCGGGGATGGCGGTGCTGCTCGCGGTGGGGCTGCTGGTTCCCTGGCTACTTCCCGGGCGGGTGGCCCGCCCCGCGCCCGGGAGCATCACCGTGGCCGTGGTGCAGCCGGGCTGGACTCACCGCACCCACCCGTTCATCCGCCAGGCGCTGCAGGCGGGGGACGCGCGCAGGGTTGCTGCGGTGCTGCTGGAGGAGGCGGAGGCAACGGCCCGGCGCGCAGCCGAGCAGGGGGCCCGGCTGATGGTGTGGCCGCTCGACTACCTTAACTTCGACCCCGCCACCGACCGGGCTGGCCGGGAGCGGCTTCTGAGCCTGGCCGAGGTCACCGGGGCGGTACTGGTGTTGCCCTTCGGATTCTGGACACCCGACGGCCCCGCCCACGGTGTGGCCGTCGTATATCCGGATCCCCGAGGTACACGGGGGGAGGAACGCCTCTTGAGCCGGACCTGGACCGGCCGGGGCCTGGTCTTCCCGCTGCACGGAGGCCAGATGACGTTTATGCCCCTCATCCCGAATCCGGCCAGACCCGCCGGCGGAGCGGCCGGACAGGAGAGTGCCCCGTCGGTGACACAGCTTCTGCGCCAGCTTCTTGGGTGGTTGGGGAAGGAAGCGGCGCAGGCCGGCCTGGCGCAACCCGGGTCAACCCTGGTCCTGACTGCCGCGCCGGCCGCCTTCTCCCCCCTGGACCTGGTGCCGGCCGCTGCCGCGGCGGGCGCCAGCCTGGTCCACGCCGGCTGGGGTGTGCCGGACGCGCCCGCTCGCCGCCGCGGACCCGCCAGACGACCGGAGGGCCTGAGCCTCATAGCCGACGCCCCCGGGTGGCATACCACCCTGTCGCCTCCCGGTGACGCATTGCTCCTGGCACCGGTGTCGCCCGGTCCCGGCCCGGCCCCCCTTGCCCGCGCAGACCCGGTGGGCTTGCTGGGAGTGCTCTCGCTCCTGGCAGGAGCCTTCCTGTACCGGCGACGTCCCACGCGCCGGGCCCCCGCTCACCCGGACGACAGTAGCAGCGGGGTGAGATGATGGCCAGATCGCGGCTCGCAGCAGCAGGCTCAGATGATGGCCAGCTCGCGGCCTACCTTTGCGAAAGCGGCCAGGGCAAAGTCCAGGTCCTCCCGGGTGTGGGTAGCCGTCACGATGGTGCGCACCCGCGACTTCTCCGCCGGCACCGTCGGGTAGCTGATCCCCTGCGCGAACACCCCCTCCTCATACAGCCGGTCGGAAAACTTCATGGTCTCCGGGCCCTTGCCGATGATCACCGGCGTGATGGGGGTCTCACTCGCCCCGGTGTCGAAGCCCAGCTTCTTCAGCCCCTCCTTGAAGTAACGGGCATTGTCCCACAGGCGCTGGATGAGTTCCGGCTCCTCCACCAACACCTCGATGGCCGCCATACACGCCGCCGTCACGGCAGGCGGGTGCGAGGTGCTGAACAAAAAGGGACGGCCCCGCTGGGTGAGCCACTCGATGAGCACCTGCGATCCCGCCACGTAACCACCCAGTACCCCAATCGCCTTGGACAGCGTCCCGATCTGCACGTCTACCCGCCCGTGCAGCCCGAAGTGGTCCACCGTGCCCCGGCCGTTGCGCCCCAGGACCCCTGAGGCGTGGGCATCGTCCACGTAAGAGATGGCACCGTACTTCTCGCACAGCTCCACGATCCCGGGGAGAGGAGCGATGTCGCCGTCCATGCTGAACACCCCGTCCGTGATCACCAGCTTGTGCCGGTACCCCTCCCGCTCCGCCTCCTTCAGCCTCTCCTCCAGCCCCACCATGTCCCGGTGGGGAAAAACCTTGATGTCAGCCCGCGAAAGCCGGGCCCCGTCGATGATGGAAGCGTGGTTGAGCTCGTCCGAGATGATGCAGTCCCCCCGGCCCACCAGGGCGGGAATGCACCCCGTGTTGGCCGTAAACCCGGCCTGGAACACCAGCACCGCCTCGGTGTGCTTGAACTCCGCCAGCTTCCGCTCCAGCTCCAGGTGCAGGTCCATGGTGCCGATGATGGTGCGCACCGCACCGGAGCCGGCCCCGTACTTCTCGCTGGCCTCCACCGCCGCCCGGATGAGCCGGGGGTGGGTGTTCAGACCCAGGTAGTTGTTGGATGAGAGGTTCACCACCTCTTTGCCGTCAATCACCGCCCGCGGCCCCTGGGCGCCCGACAGCACCGCCAGGGGACGGAATATCCCCTGCTCCTTCAGTTCCCGCACCTGCTCCTCCAGGTAGGAAAGGGCACCCGCCATGTGCCGCAACACCTCCCTTTCTTCACCTCACGCCATGCCTTCCGCCCCTGCTGCCCGAGCACCCGCACGTCCGCCGCAGCGACGGCCCTCAGACCGGGACACCGCCAGGGTACAGCACCACCTTACCACATTCCCCCCGGGCCATGAGCTCCATGCCCAGGCGGAATTCCTCCAGGGGCAGGCGGTGGGTGATCACCGGGCTCACATCCACCACACCCGAGTCCAGCAGGGCCCGCATCTGGTGCCAGGTCTCCCACAGCTTCCGCCCCGTGATCCCCTGCACGGTGAGACCCCGCATCACCACCTCGTTGCCCAGGTCCAGCTCAAACGGGGCCGGGGGGAGCCCCAGCAGGGCCACTTCCCCGCCCGGCCTGGTCCCCCGCAGGCCGGCCCGGACGGCATCGGGGTGGCCGGACATCTCCAGCAGGACGTCGACGCCCAGCCCGCCCGTTTCTCCCAGTAACGCAGCCGCCAGATCCTCCCGGCCAGGATCGATCACCCGGTGCGCACCCATGCGCAGGGCCAGTTCCTGCCGGAAAGGGTTCACCTCCGCTGCCAGCACCCTGACCGCACCCGCCGCCCGCGCGATGCCCACCGCACCCAGACCAATGGGCCCGCACCCCACCACCGCCACCGTGCGGGCCACCAGGGGGAAGTGCAGGGCGGTGTGCACCGCATTCCCCAGGGGCTCCTGCATCGACGCCACATCTGCAGCCAGCGCGGCCGGGTTCCGCCAGGCGTTCGCCGCCGGGATCACCACGTACTCGGCAAAACAGCCATCCCGATCCACCCCCAGGATGCGGGTGCTCTGGCAGACGTGGGCCTGACCGGTGCGGCACTGGTAGCACGTGCCGCACACCACGTGGCTCTCCGCCGAAACGTAATCGCCCGGCGACAGCGCCTCCACCCCCGGCCCCAGCTCGGCTACCTCGCCACAAAACTCATGCCCCAGCACCAGGGGAGGCTTCACCCGCCCGGCCGACCAGGGGTCCCAGCGGTAGATGTGATAGTCCGTCCCACAAATAGAGGCAGCCTTCACCTTCACCAGTACCTCGCCCGGACCCGGCCGGGGCACCTCCACCTGGCACAGCTCGGCGCCGGGGCCCGGCGCCGCCTTGAGCACCGCTTTCATCTGCCCATACCCCCCACCTCGTCCCCTCTCAACCTGCAGCCCACTCAAGGAGCCGCCCGCAGCCGGATTGCTGCCCGCGCGCTCGGCGGGCGCATTACCGTCACGGGAACTCGAGCAGCCGGATTCCGCCGCGGGCGAGCAGCGCAGCCGTGACCCCGGCTCCCGGCCGCATCCCCTGGGCAAAGGTGCCGTCATGAATGCAGGTGACGCCGCAGGAGGGACTGCGGGCCTTGAGCCAGGCTTCCCGGGCTCCCACCAACCGTGCCACCCTCAACGCTTCCTGAGCGCCGCGCAGGAAAGCGGCAGTGACGTCGCGCCCCTCTCCCGTCACCACCCGCGCCCGTCCCGCCAGCACGTCGGCGCCGTCACCACCGACGACCTCGGCCGGGGGCCGGGGCGTGGGTAGGCCGCCCAGGATTTCCGGGCACACGGGCACCAGACACCGGGTCGCTGCCGCCGCCACCACCTCGGCGGAGAAGCTGTGTTCCCCGTCGTAACGGCACTGCACCCCCAGCAAGCACGCGCTCACCAGGACCCGGTCCATGTTCCATCCCACCTGGCCTGGGCCCGCTTCGCCCCACCTCGCGCGGGCGCTTCGTGCCACCTCGCGCCGGCGCTTCGCCCCACCTGGCACCGCGTGGGCCCGGCAGGCAAAGCCCCCCGCGGAGTAACTCCGGGGGAGCTTGCACTCCCTGGTAGGATTCTATTCCCGCCCCTCTTCCCCCTGCCGCTGTCACGGGCGCGGTCAGAAGACCTGGAGGTACTGCTCCAGCTCCCAGGGATGGACCTGGGTGCGATAGGCGTTCCACTCGATGACCTTGGCGTCGCGGAACCGGTGGTAGATGTGCTCTCCCAGGGCCTCCTGAACGATGGGATCGCGGTCGAGCTCCTGTAAAGCATCCCACAGGGTACCGGGGAGGGTATCGACTCCCAGCATCTCCCGCTCGTCCGGCGTCATGTGGTACAGGTTGCGGTTTTGGGGAGCAGGCGGCTGGATACGCTTCTTGATCCCGTCCAGCCCGGCCTTGAGCATGACCGCCAGGGCGAGGTACGGGTTGCAGGAGGGATCGGGGCTGCGGAACTCGACGCGGGTGCTGAGGCCGCGCCGCGCAGGTACCCGGATGAGGGGACTGCGGTTGCGGTCCGCCCAGGCGATGTACACGGGCGCCTCGTATCCCGGCACCAGCCGCTTGTAAGAGTTGACCAGGGGGTTGCAGATGGCCGTCAGCCCTTTGGCGTGGGCCATCAACCCGCCAATATAGTGCATGCATACATGACTCAGCTGGCTGGGCGTGCCCGGATCGAAGAAGGCGTTCCCGTTGGCCCGGAACAGAGATTGGTGGGTGTGCATCCCGGAACCGTTGATGCCGAAGATGGGCTTGGGCATAAAGGTGGCGTGCAGGCCGTGCTTCAAGGCGATCCGCCTCACCGCCCATCGGAAGGTGGCCAGGTTGTCGGCGGTGGTGAGGGCATCGGCGTACTTGAAGTCTATCTCGTGCTGGGCGGGGGCCACCTCGTGGTGGGAAGCCTCCACTTCAAATCCCATCTTCTCCAGGGCCAGCACCATGTCGTGGCGGGCATCCTCGCCCCGATCCACAGGGGCCAGGTCGAAGTAGGACGCCTGGTCGTGGGTGCGGGTGGTCCCCCGCCCGTCGGGATCCCGCTGGAAGAGGAAAAACTCCGCTTCCACCCCCGCGTTCATGGTGTATCCCATGGCCTCAGCCTCGGCGACCACCCGCTTCAGCGCCAGGCGAGGGCAGCCGGCGAAGGGAGTTCCGTCGGGGTTGTAGACATCGCACATGAGGCGGGCAACGCGGCTGCCGTCCTCCGACCAGGGCAGCAGCACGAAGGTGCCCGGATCGGGCACCAGCAGCATGTCCGATTCCTCGATGCGCACAAACCCCTCGATGGACGATCCGTCAAACAGCACCTGCCCATCCAGAGCCTTGGGCAACTGGTCCGCGGGGATGGCCACGTTCTTGATAACGCCCAGGATGTCAGTGAATTGTAAGCGTACCTCGGTCACGGCTTCTTCCCTGGCCAGAGCCAGAACATCTTCCTTTGTAAGCCTCGGCATGCTGTATCTCCTCCCTCCCACGGGCTGGCGGCGCCCGGCTGGTGAGCCCCTGCGCGCGATCGGCGGGCCCGCAGCACCTTGGCAAGCTGCGTTGGCGGGCTGCGGCGCCCGGTCGCCAGGCCTGCAGACATCTCCCCTTCCGTCAGCGCGCCTTACGCGGAACCTGCTGCCGGTCCGGCCGGGCCTCCGGCGGCATCGGTATGACACCGAACCGCGACCGGGCGTCCTCGTACGGCCAGCCGTTATCCACGCGCGCGCCCTTGATGGGAACCGGACCTGCCAGCGGTCCCGCGAAGCGGCTCAGCCTGGTCCTGATGCTGCGCAGCGGTATCCCACTCTCCTTGAGGCGTTTGACGTGCTTCAAACGCTCCACATCCGCCTGGGAGAACAGGCGCTGCTCTCCTGGCGTACGGGCCGGGCTCAAAAGCCCCAGCTTCTCCCAGTACCTGATCTGGCGCTCGGTCAGCCCGGTCATGCCGCAGACTACACGCATGGGATAGACGGGCAGACGGTCATCACCCTCGGCCAACCCCTTTGCCCCCCTTTCTTTCCCGTCCGACCACGACCCGGGCGGGAGCACATCCGGACAAAACGCGAGCCCCGGTCGAATCATACGCCGGGGCTCGCCTCGGAGTCAAGTATTTGTCATCATAGCTGACATCAACCTTACAAGAACCGGCTCCCGGCCTCGTCGTCGGGCTCGTCCGGTGGCGCATCGCTCGCGCCCCGGCGCACCCGGCGGCTGGCGCGGGGGCGACCCCGGCCTGCTCCTCCGAAGGCGGTCAGCTTCTCGGCCATCTCCCGCAGCTTGCGATCCACCAGGCAGTGCACCGTCCCCTCGGGGTAGGTACCGTCCGGCTGCAGGGTGCCGGCCGGGACCCCCGTCAGCAACTCGATGCCTTCGTCCACGGTGTGCACGGGGTAGATGTGGAACCTCCCCGCCCGCACCGCCTCCACCACCTCTTCCTTCAACATGAGGTCGTCCACGTTCTGGTGGGGGATGATCACGCCCTGCCGTCCCGTGAGATCCTTCACCTTGCACACGGCGTAAAAGCCCTCGATCTTCTCGTTGACCCCGCCGATGGGCTGCACTTCCCCGTTCTGGTTGACGGAACCGGTCACCGCCAGGTCCTGGCGGATGGGCAGGCCGGACAGGCTCGAGAGCAGGGCGTAGAGCTCGGTGCTGGAAGCACTGTCCCCGTCCACCTCTTCATAGGTTTGCTCGAAGACAAGCCGGGCCGACAGCGAAAGCGGCTTATCCTGGGCGTACTTGCCTCCCAGGTACCCTCCCAGGATGAGGACGCCCTTGGAGTGGATGTTCCCCGACATCTCCGTCTCCCGCTCGATATTGACCACACCCTCCTCCCCCAGGAAGGTGCGGGCGGTGATGCGGGAGGGACGCCCGAAGGAGTAGTCTCCCACCTGCAGGACCGAGAGACCGTTCACCTGGCCCGCCGTGGCTCCATCAACGTCCACCAGGATCTTGCCCTCGGCCAGCATCTCCCTGATCTTCTCTTCGATCCGGTTGGACCGGTAAATCTTCTCCTCGATGGCCTTATCGATGTGGGCCGCCCTGATGACGGGGCTGCCGTCTGCGTCGGCCCAGACGTTGGCCTCGTAGACCACCTCCACCACTTCGTTGAACCGGGTGGAGAGCTTCTTCTGGCTCCCGGCCAGGCGGGAGGAGTATTCCACCACCTTGGCCACCGCGGTGCGGTCCAGATGCCTGATCCCTTCTCGCCGGCACAAGGAAGACAGGAACCGGAAGTACCCCTCCAGGTTCTCGCCGTTCCGGGGCATCTCGGTATCAAAGTCGGCCTTCACCTTGAAGAACTTCCGGAAGTCCTCGTCGTAGTACTGGAGCAGCATATGCAGGACGGCATTGCCGACCAGGATGATCTTGACGTCCAGCGGGATGGGCTCGGGCCGCAGGGTACGCGTGGGGATGAGGCGGAACTGCTCCCCCATGTTCTCGATCTGGATGCTGCGGTTTTTCAGGGCGCGCTTTAGACCATCCCAGGCTCCCGGGTTGACCAGCACGTCCCGGGCCTGGAGGATGAGATATCCCCCGTTGGCGCGGTGGACGGCACCGGCCCGGATCATGGTGAAGTCGGTGACCATGACCCCCATGTGGCTGCGGTACTCCACCCCGCCGAAGAGGTTGTAATACGTGGGATTCGTCTCCACCACCACGGGAGCCCCCTGGGCACCGGCGTTGTTCACCAGCAGGTTCACCCGGTAGCGCAGGACGGCACTCTCCCTCTCCTGGCGGGGGGGCATGAACGGTAGGGGCACCGGTGTACCCTCCCCTTCGGAAGGCCGGAACTCCTCCAGATTCTCGCGTACGTCCCCTTCCACCCTGGAGAGGTAATTCACCACCAGGGGGAAGTCCCGCCACTTCTCCTGCAGACGCTCTATCAGGGGCCCCACCGCCACCCGGGCAATGCGCTGCTCCAGTTCGCGGATGGCTCCGCGCGCCTCCTTCTCCAGCATCCGCACCTGGCGCTGCGCCTGGGAGATCCACTCCTGCACCGCGTTACCCTTCTCTTCGATCTCGCGCCGCACCGGCTCGGGCAGCTCCTGATACTGCTCACTGGTGATCGGTTGGCCACCAATCAGCGGTGCCACCATGAATCCCGCGGCCGTTTGCTGCAGGGCAAAACCCTGGGTGCGCGCCCTTTCCACCAGGGCGCGCAACACCTCCGCAATGCGGCCCTGGTACTTGCCCATGGTCTCCGAACGCTGCTGCTCGTAGTCGGCGCTCTCGAAGACACGGGGGATGTGGGCCTTGAGGTCCTGGACCAGTTCCTCCATGTCCCGCTGAAACTCACTGCCCTTGCCGGGAGGCAGGCGCAGGGCCGCGGGCCGGTCGGCGTCGTCGAAGTTGTACACGTAGCACCAGTCGTCGGGAGCTTTTTGCCCGCGGGCCACCTTGCTCACCAGGGTCTGGGCATAAGTAGTCTTGCCTGTGCCCGGCACCCCCGCCATGTACATGTTGTAACCGGGGTTGCGCACCTTGAGGCCGAACTCCATGGCGCGCATGGCCCGTTCCTGACCGATCATCCCCTCCAGAGGGGGAACCTGGTCGGTGGTCTCATAGGGAAAGCAGGCAGGGTCGCACACCAGCCGCAAGGACCCGGGCTCTAGCTCGGCAACCGGCACGTTGGCTCCTCCCTTCGTTCGGCACATCCCGTCGTGGCCGTGGATACTATCTCACCTTCTCGCCCCGCCCGGCCAATCCTTCCTCGGGACGTCGCACCAGGCGCCGCCCTGCCCGGGAGTGCCGCACCCGGAGGCACCCCGGTCAGGAACTGGCAGCCGTGCTGTCTTTGGCCTGACTCTTCTCTTCCTTTTCCCGCTTGCGGTATTCTTCACTGCGGTAGTCGGTGGTGTGGAACCCCGACCCCTTGAAGATGATGCTCACGTGACGACTGATGAGCTTGCGCACCTTCCCCCCGCATTGTGGACACTCCTCGAGGGGCTCGGCGGTAATGCTGCGGTAAACCTCGAAGGTGCCACAATGCTCGCACTCGTACTCGTATACCGGCACCGCCCCACACCTCCTCAATCGTTATCGATTTTAGTCCTCACGGCACGATTGTCAAGCCACCTGCCGGCTCAGGCCTGCCCAACACCACGCGCCAGCGCTACGAGGAGTATGCCAGCGTGGGTCGGGGCGCGCGCATCGCATCAGACGATGGCCTCGACCTCGTCCCGATCCAGGCGAGCCCGGATGTGGCTCACCCTCTCCCTCAGCCGCCCCACCGGTTCCTCCCCGCCGGGAATCGCGGCGTCCTCCAGCTGCCGCAAGAGGTCAATTTCCCGGCGCAGGATGGAGATGACGTCGCCCTCCTGCAGGGTGGTGAGGCCGAGCAGGTCGGCGAAGGAGCATCCCTGGTACCAGCGGTAGGCCAGCAGGCAGGGCTCGGGGTGCCACCGGCAGAAATCGGGCGGTACCCCCCTGCGCACCAGAACCTCCTGCAGCCGGCGCACCGCGGCCATCGCGCGGAGGTGCACGGGTTCCACGGCCGGGTAGCGGCCGGGCTCGTAGTCCACCCCGGCCAGGATGGCGGCCACCTCTGCCGCAGGCGGCCCGGTGAGCAGGCCCCGGAAAGCCATCTCGGTGACCAGGATCTCCTGGTAGCGCAGCCGGGCGGCAAACAGGCCCGGGGGACGGAGACCATCCCGCCCCAGGTAACCCAGCCTGCCCAGCACGTCCACCAGGGCCTGGAACTGTCGCCGCGGGCCCCGGGCCACCCCGGTCAGCTCCTCCACCCGCCGGCCCAGGTGGCGGATGCGCCGCTGGGCGGCCTTCGCCTTCCTCCCCGGCAGGAGCCCGGCCCGGAGCTGATTCCTCAGCATTTCCATCTCCCGCCCGGCGGACTCCATCTGGCGATGGGCCCGGAACGAAAGCAGGCTCCTTTCCAGAAAGCGGTCGACCAGACTCTCGTCCCCCCACTGCCACATGTTGAGCACGGTGGCCGGCGACACGGTGAAGGTGCTCTCCACCGGCTCCACCGCCTGTTCCCGGTAGAAACCGGCCTCGTCCGGGCGATGGGCGGGAACGCGCACGTACACCCATCCCACGGGGTCGTATCCGCGCCGCCCGGCCCTACCCGCCATCTGAAAGAACTCACGCGCCCGCAGCATGCGGAAGTCTCGCCCGTCCCACTTGCGGCAGGCGTGGAAGACGGCGGAAGCCGCGGGGTAGTTCACCCCCGCCGCGAAGGTCTCCGTGCAGAACACCACCCGCACCAGACCCTGACAGTACAGCCTCTCTACCAGCAACTTGAGCTGCGGGGCCAGGCCGGCGTGGTGGTAGGCGATGCCCTGGACCAGCACGCGCAGCAGGGTGCGCCGCCCCGGCAGGTTCAGGAGGCCCGGATAGGCATCGCGCGCCTCCTTGATCTCCGCCCCCACCCGGCGTTTCTCGTCGGGTAGAAGGAAATCCCAGTTTTGCGCAACCTGCTCCGCCATCTCCTCGGTCTGCCGGCGGCTGAAGACGAAATACAAAAGGGGGAAATGCCCCCCCGCAGTCGCGATGGCTTCCAGCACCGCACCCGGGTCGGGTGCGTCGCTCCGCAGAGGCACCGCTAGCGCCGCTCGCTTCTCGCTCACAGCAGGTCTTCTGCCTCCCCCGGCCAGGAGCCACCCCTGTGACAGCCCCGTGCGCCCCGGCCCCCGCGCTCGAGCTCTTCGTGGTCTTCCCGGATTCCGCCCCACCCCGGCTGCCGCGGCCGGCGTGCCCTGCCCCTGCCCAGCAACCTGGCAGCGTCGCGGGCCTTCGCCTCCTCCACCACCCGTCCGTCGGGCAGGATCCAGCGGAACTCCAACGGCACCGGGCGCCTGCTCTCGTAAACCACGTGTACCGGGCGGGCGCGCACTCCCCCCATCCACTCCGCCAGCTCACCCGCATTGGAGACGGTGGCCGAAAGCCCCAGGATCACCAGGTGGTCCGGGCAGAAGATGACACTCTCTTCCCACACCGTCCCCCTCTGCTCGTCACCCAGGTAATGGATCTCGTCCAGCACGACGCAGGCCATCCCCGAGAGCATGGCGGGCTCGGTGAGACAGCGGTTGCGGAAAATCTCGGTGGTCATGACCAGCAGGGGCGCCCCGGGGTTGATGGAGATGTCCCCAGTCAGCAGGCCCACGCGTTGCTCGCCAAACAGCTCCACGAAATCCCGGAACTTCTGATTGGATATGGCCTTCAAGGGAGCGGTGTACCCCATCCCCCGCCCCCGCTCGAGGAGCCAGGCGGCAAACTCCTCGGCGATGCGGGTCTTTCCGCTCCCGGTGGGCGCGTATACCAGCACGTCCTGCCCGGCCAGCAGGTGGTCAATGGCCTCCCTTTGGAAGTCGTCAAGCTGACCGGGGGCCAGGGGCGGCGGGAATTCCACCCGCCCCAGGCCCCGGCCTCGTTTGAAGTCCTGCCTTGCACTCATGACCCTAGTTTAGCACACGGGCCCGGCCCCGGCCATCTTCAGCCCCGGCCAGCGCGGGGTCCCCCCCGCGCGCAAGGACGCGGCAGAAGGACATGCACCCGATGGGGTACCACATCCATAGCCTGGGACGGGGGAACCCAATCACCCCACACTCACAAACGAACCCCGTTCGCAGGGAAGGGAGATGGCGGTAATGAAGCGTGGCCACATAAAGCGGGTGTTTCCGGGGGGAAACACTTCCGTCGGATTCTTTTCCTTCTACGACTATATCGCGCCCCTCGACGCCACCCGCATATTCGTCATCAAAGGTGGCCCCGGTGTAGGAAAGTCCACCTTCATCCGGGGCATTGGTGAAGCCCTGGTGGGCCGGGGCATCGACATCGAGTTCCATCACTGCTCGTCGGACAACAACTCCCTGGACGGCCTGTACATCCCCGCCATCAAAGTGGCGCTAATCGACGGCACCGCTCCCCACGTCGTGGACCCCAAGGTGCCGGGTGCCGTCGACGAAATCATCCACCTGGGGGACTACTGGGACGAAAACGGCCTGCGGGCGCGCCGCAAGGAGATCATGGAGGCCAACGCGGAAGTGAGCCGATGCTTCGCCCGCGCCTACCGCTTCCTCAAGGCCGCCCAGGTGGTCTACGACGACTGGGAAACCCTCAATCGCCAGGCCATGGACTACGCCCTGGCCAACCAGAAGGCCGCCGCCCTCGTCGACGAGGTCCTGAACTCCCGGCCTATCGCTCCCAGGCTGGGTCGCGACCGCCACCTCTTCGCCTCCGCCATCACCCCCGACGGCCTCATGAACTACGTGGACACCATCATCGGGCCCATGCCCCGCAAGTACGTAATTCAGGGAGAACCGGGCACGGGCAAGTCGTACCTGCTCAAGAAGATCGCCACCGCCGCCCTCGAGCGCGGCCTGGACACCGGGCTCTACCACTGCCCCCTCAACCCCGAAAAGGTGGAGCACGTGGTGATCCCCGCCCTGGGCGTCGCCCTCACCAAGTCCATCGAGCCCCACACCTGGCGGCCCGCTCCGGAGGACATCATCGTGGAAATGAACGAATGCCTCGACCAGAAGATCGTGGCCCGCAACCAGGCTGCCATGAACGACGCCGAGCGGCTGTTCGGTCAGCTCTTCGCCCAGGGTATCGCCTGCATCCATAACGCCAAGGCCAGCCACGACCTCATGGAGGCCTACTACGTTCCCTGCATGGACTTCGAGAAGATCAGCCGCGTGCGCGAGCGCACCCTGGAACGAATCATGGGCTACGCCGCCGAGGTGGGCCTGGCCGCCGAGTAGACGCTCCGCCCGCCCGTCACTCCCGCCCGGTGTGTGGGCCGTCGATGCCCAACTCCTGGCAAGGCTTGACAAGTCGGCTTCCCGTGGGCGACAATTACCAGAGAAACAAATCACGGGAGGTGGGCAATGGCGTCGGAACGCTGGAATGCAGAACGGGTCCAGAACCTGTTCCGACGAGTCCTGCCCGGCAGGAGCCTGGTGGTGGTGTCCAACCGGGAGCCGTACCAGCACGTAAGGCACGATGCGGCCATAAAGGTAGACCGCCCGGCGGGCGGCCTTACCGCCGCGCTGGATCCGGTGATGCAGGGCCTGGGGGGAACGTGGGTGGCGTGGGGTAGCGGTAATGCCGACCGGGTGGTAGCACCCGCAGGCACTACCTGGGTCCCTCCCGAGGACCCGCGCTACCAACTCAAGCGCGTATGGCTGAGCAACAGCCAGGTTCGGGGCTACTACGAGGGGTTTTCCAACCGGGTGCTCTGGCCCCTCTGTCACCTGCTCATCGAGCGTCTTGACCTCCGCGAGTCCTTCTGGAAAGACTACGCCCGGGTCAACCTCCGCTTCGCCCGCGAAGCAGCACACATGGCCGACCCAGCGGACGTGGTCTGGGTCCACGATTACCAGCTGGCCCTGGTTCCGCTGTTCCTGCGGGCCCGGCGTCCCGGCACCCTCATATCCTCCTTCTGGCACATACCCTGGCCGCCCCATGCCGCCTTCCGCTTCTGCCCCCAGGCCTCGCAGATCATCAAGGGCCTGCTGGGTTGCGACCTCGTCGGCTTTCAGACCCCCGAATACGCCAGGCAATTTCTGGAGTGCTGCGAGAGGGAGCTGGCGGGGACGTGCCGGGTGACGTACGAGGAGCACCAGGAAGAATCCGCCCGGGCCTGGCGGGTGGGCGAGGTGGTGTGGCGCGACAGACCGGTGGCGGTGGGGGCCTTCCCCATCAGCATCGACTTCGACACCTTCGCGCAACTGGCCATCTCACCGGAGGCCCTGATGGCCGCCCGCCGCCTCCTCCGCCGCCTGGAGTTGCAGGCCCGCCCATCAGGCATTTACCTGCCCGGACCGGAATCCGCATCCCGCCTGGTGCTGGGAGTAGCGGTCGACAGGCTGGACTACACCAAGGGCATCCTGGAAAGGCTGGCGGCCGTCGATCGCTTCTTCGCCGATAACCCCCACTACCGGGAAAGGGTAACCGTCATCCAGGTGGTGGCACCCAGCCGTACAGGCATACCGGATTACCGGCGGCTTCGCTCTGAGGTGCTTGCGGCGGTCGCGCAGGTAAACTCCCGTCATGCCACCGAGCGCTGGCAGCCCGTGCACTCTATCGACCATAAGGTGGGCCACACCACCCTGGCCGGCCTCTACCGGCTGGCGGACTTCGCCATCGTGTCGTCCGTGTACGACGGCATGAATCTGGTGGCCAAGGAATTCGTGGCCGCGCGCGCGCATCCCGACGGCGTGCTCCTGCTCAGCAGGACGGCCGGGGCAGCCGGGGAGCTAGAGCAAGCGGTGCCCATCAATCCCCTGGACCCGGTGGGGTTCGCGGCTGCCATCCGCACGGCCGTGGAGATGCCGCCGGAGGAACGGCGCCGGCGTATGGCCGCACTTCAGGACTACGTGCGGGAACACAATATCTACCGCTGGGTAGCCGATTTCCTCGCCGCCCTCGCTTCGCTGCCTGCGGCGGGGCCGCTGCGAATCCATCGGGGACACCGCCCTTTGCTCGCCGCCCCGTGCGCCTCGGGCTGGTCGGTGGGACCCCGAAGGAGCCACCCGTGACCGTGATACCGCGCCGGCGGCGGGCGCCCGCGGTGGTACCACGCCGCCCGCGAACCCCTGTATCCGCATCCCGGCCGACGAAGGTGTCGGGTTGATGGCAAGGTGTAGCACCCCGCCCGGCGACGAGTGCTGGCGGCGCATCAGAGGAGCACTGGCGGCCGGGCTCGACCTGGCACTGTTCCAGGACCTGGACGGCACTCTGGCTCCTCTTGCCCCTTCGCCCGAACGGGCCCGCCTGCCCGGGGACACCCGCAGGGTGCTGGAATCTCTCCGTTCGCTCCCGCGCTGCCTCATCTGGGTGGTCACCGGCCGCAGGGCACAGGATGCCCTGGGCATGGTGGGCCTGCCCGACATCGGATACGCGGGAGTCCATGGCCTGGAAATCAGGTGGCCTGCCCCCCGCCCGGACCGCGGAGAGCACCCGGCCGGCGTGGATGGGCGGGCGTGCCCGGCCGGCGCCGAGGAGCTGGTGTACCCGGCCGGCGCCCAGGAGGCCGTGCCCGCCGTGAGAACAGCACTGGCCGCCCTGCGCCGGGATCTGGCGACGGTGCCGGGATGCCTGCTGGAGGACAAGGGGCTCTCTGTGGCCGTACACTACCGCCAGGTCGCCCGCCACTTGCGCCCGCACGTGATCGCCACCGTGCAAGACGTGGCGGCGAGGTTCCCGTCGCTCCGCCTCCAGCCCGGTCACTGGATGCTGGAACTCCGCCCCCAGCTCCCCTGGGACAAGGGCAAAGCCGTACGGTGGTTGCTGGAGAAAACCTACGGTGGAGAATGGAGCGGGCGGGTGCTTCCCGTATACATCGGGGACGACCTCACCGACGAGGATGCCTTCGAATCCCTGGGTCGTCGCGCCGTCACCATCAAGGTGGGACCCGGCCCCACCGGGGCCGCCTACCGGCTCAGGGGCCCTGAGGAGGTGACGCGCTTCCTGCAGGAGTGCGCGTGCCTGCTGTCAGCTACCGGCCCGTCCCGGGCGGGTGGCAGGCAGTGGGGACAGTGATCTCCGGAAGCCTGGGCACGTATTTGGTCCGCAGACGGCCCCATCCCAGTTCGCTCTTGCCACGATCTCCAGGCTGCTCCCGCACCCGGTTTACGAATCAGCCCCGCTACTTCCTCCACGAGCTGCTGCGAAATCCTCCGCGGGTCGCGGATAATGCCGCGCAGCCAGCAGCACGTCCACGCGGTGATCCAGCAACTGCACGGCAATCTCGTTCTCAAGGTCGCGGTTTTCTATGTGCGCCGCGAAAGCGGCCGGGGTAGCGTGGGTGATGCGCCTCCCCTGACCACGCAGGCCAGGGTCATCTGCGCATACCCCATACCGTCGCCGATGAGCAGGCCAAGCGGCGATTTTTTCGCCGCTCCCGGCGCGCGCAAGTGGCGAAAGATTATCCAGAACGGTATCCCGGCAGACGTCCGGGGGAGTTCCCTGAGTCAAGCCGGTTGCATAACGCAGGAAAACAACGACTTATGTGACGGTGGCACACGGGCAGGGGAGCACCACGTCGCGGTAGGCCACCTGACACCCGGCATGTGTCGAAAGAATCACCACCCATTTCCTACGAGAGCGGCGAGAATTTGGCCGCTTGTGAACTGTTCATCGGGGAGCAGACGGTCAAGACCCACGTAAGCAACATCCTGGCCAAGCTGCACCTGGCCGACCGCACTCAGGCTGCCGTATACGCGTGGCGGCGGGGGCTCATCCCCGCCGGCCCCGAGATCGAACGGTTCCCCCGTGGGAAGTAAACCGGTCCATAAGAGCGCTCAGGCCCCGATATCCCGTTCGCACACAGGCTCGCAACGCCGTCCCTGCCGTCCGCCCTCCCAGCCGCACGGCGCGACGTATGAGAGAATGGACCGCGGCCCGGACGAGGAGGTAGTCAGCGTCAACGTCCTCAGAGGTGATACCGACCGCAGCCAGGAGCCGCTCCCGCTCCTGCGCGGGAAGACGGCGCAGGGAACGCCGGATGGCGGCCAGCAACACCAGGAAATCATCCATCTGGCCCACCACCGGGATGAAGCCGGGGATGAGATCCACGGGCGAGACGCTGTAGCCGACCGCCAGAGCCAGCAAAGCCTTCTGGCTTCTTCCCAGGCGGCCATCCCTCCACAGGGCCCAGGCCAGGCGGGCGTATGCGGGCAGCCGCGCCAGCACCCGTTTCACGTCGTGGGTGTGGCTACAGGGCGTCATCGACCAGCTCCTTTTCATCGGTAGGATATCCCGGGGGTCCCCGGTCAGGACACTCGCGGGTGTCAGGGGCGATCGGGTGCCGCCGGCCGGAGAGGTGGGCGGCGGCTGGTGGCCACGTCCAGGGCCGCGAAGAACATCATGCCGGCGAGGCACAGCCAGCCCATCAGCGGCCACAGGTTGTAGGGCGGGAAGGCCAGGGTGAGCTAGAGGGCGCTCATCACCGCCATGCCCAGCCCCGCCCCGCTGCGCACGAGGAAGTGCCTCCCCCGCCAGGACAGGCGGGCTAGGGCAGGGGCGGCCCCAGGGCAAGCCAGCGTATCCACCGCCAGCGCCCCATGCGCCGGCGCACCCAGTCCGTCACCGCCGTCGCCTCCCATGACCGCGGCGGCGTGGTACCCGGGGGCGCGAAGGCGGCCTCTTCGACTGCTGCGGTGAGCCTGGCCAGGGCGGATCGCACGCTCTCCTCCATGTGAGGGCCCGATTCGCGCAGGAATTCCCGCGGCGTCTGCCCGGAGCGCCTCACCAGCCCCAGCAGGGCCAGGCACTGCTCCACGAGTCGGTACTGGCGCAGGACGAAAGCGCCCACCGACTCGCCCGCCCGCAACCGCTGCTGACGGTGCAGGGAAGCCTGCCGGTAGAGGATGCGCCCGCCCGCTCCGCCCAGCGCGACCACGGCGGTCACCGCCACCCACGGCAGGCCCGCCGGCCGGGGCAACTCTGGAGAAGGGGAAGCGGCCCCCGGTTCTTCCAGAGCAGGCTCCGGCCGACCCGGAAACCCGCCCGGACCCGGACCCGCCCGGCCGGGCACCCCGGCACCGGGGCCGGGGCTCACGGGCGCAGGCACGTACTCCCGCGTGGGCACACCGTACCGGGGCGTGGGGTCGAAGGTGACCCACCCGCATCCGGGAATGAAGACCTCCACCCAGGCGTGGGCGGCCGCGTCAGGCACCTCGATCCAGGTGCCGGACTCCAGATCGACGACAAATCCCTGCACCCACCGCGTGGGGATGCCCAGGCTGCGGAGCATCACCGCCATGGCGGTGGAGTGATGGACGCAGTATCCCCGGCGGAGGTCGAAGAGGAAATCGGCCACGAAGTCTTCGCCCCGGGCGGGACGCGGTGCCCCGGTATCGTAGGGATAGTTCCTCCGCAGGTACTGCTCCAGCGCCAGTGCCTTCTCGTAGATGCTGCCTGCCGGAGCCGTAACCCGCCGGGCCAGCTCTTCGACCTCGGGGGGGACGGAAGGCGGCAGTTCCAGGTACATCCGCCACCTGTCCGGGTCCACCTCCCCCCGCTGATATAGCTCGTCCAGGGCGTGCAGCGGCACGCGGGCCCGGACGATGTAGCTATCCACCCGGCGCGACGAGGTGACCTCTATGTCACCAGTGGCCAGAGTCTCTCCACTCTGCTCGACCTCGACGGGTATCCAGGGCGAAAACAGGTAGGGATACCGGAAATCCCGGGCCCTCACCTCCATTTGCACGTCCAGCCAGAATGGCGACAACTGTTCACCGAGTCGCTGCCACCACCTGAGTTGCAGGGGACCGGTGGGAAAGGCGAAGCGGTGGGGCCGGGTCCGCCATCCCCGCCCGGTATACACGTGCTCCACCGTCCCCCGCAGGTAGAGCTGGTGGGGAGCATAGGGGAGCACCGGCCCGGGCCGGACCTCGGCCCGGGAGATCAGCACTTCCATGGCCACCCCCGTGCCGGCTGAAACCGGACCTCCCAGGTTGCCGGCGTCGGGATTGAACCCCACCGGCCCGGTGGCAAGCCCTCCTCGCAGCCGGCCCAGCCCCGGTATGGTGTCAAGGAACCAGTCCACCACCCGGCCTGGAGACACCGTCGGATAGGATGGCAGCCCCCGGGCCGGTACGAGGATGAGGGCCGTCAGCAATGCCACCCAGGCGGCCGCTCGCAGGCCGGTGAGGGACTCGCTGAGATTCGGCCGCAGGGGCGGGGCGGGTCGCCGGGGCGAGGCAGGTGGAGGGGGCGAGGCAGGCCCCTCCCCGCCAGCGGCACCCCGTTCCCGCCCGGCGGCCGTGGCGTTGCGCCAGGCGGCCAGCCACGCCATGGCCAGCACCAGGTACAGACCCAGGTAGTCCAGGCCGCGATCGAAGAAGGAAAACCACTCCAGAAGGGGCACCAGGCCCCCGGCCACCAGGGGCCAGAAGGGGTCACGGCGCCGGGCGCAAGAGGCAAGGACCAGGGTCGCCACCCCCAGCGGGGCCAGGATGGCCCCCGCCCAGGCCAGGTCGGCCGTCAGCACGGGAGGGGTACCGCGACCCCATTCCAGCAGGGCAGCCAGACCGCCCTCCGCCCACGCCCACCCCCGGGCCAGCCAGGCCCGCACCTCGGGGCGCGCACTCTCGAGGGCGAGCACCGCCACCAGTGCGCCCAGGCCGATGGCCGTCTGCCGGCTCCAAAAGGCCAGGGCCACCGCCACCAGACACTGCCCGGCGGCAACCAGCATCACCAGGGCCCCGTGATACTGGTAGTCCATGGCCTGGAGCAGAGAACGGGTGAGGGCCACCAGGGCCGCATAACCCACGACCCCCAGCACCAGGGCGTCCGCCAGCGCCCCGCGCCCGACTGCCCTGCCCACCAGCCCCTTGTTTCCACCGCTGCCCGCCGGCAAACCCACCTGCGCACCTCCGGCCACGGGCACCGTCACCCTCCTGCGCGGGCAGCGCCGGCCGCCCCCGCGTGAGCATAAGCTTCCCGGCGCAAGGGCTGCCGGATGCGGGTGAGGCGCCAGCGCAGGGGGTCCCCCACTAGATGGGCCCGGAGCACGCCCAGGCCCCGCTCGCCCAGGTAGGCCACTCGCCCCTGATCACCCTGGGTCTCGCCGCTCTCGCTCTCGCCCGCCAGCACCAGGTAGGCGCCCAGTCCCCGCCCGCGGGCCCGCAGCAACCCGTCGAACAGGACGCCATCCAGCCGGGGGGTAATGGCCAGGAGGGTGCATCCCCGGGGGAGCGAGCCCAGCCGGACCCCCAGCACCTCGCCCAGGGGGAGAGGGCCCCGCTGCACCCGCAGCAGGCCCTGCATGATCTCACGCCACTTGCTCTCGCCCCGGCCCGGCATCACCGCCACGGGCGGATTCCCCTGCCCCACGAGACCCACCGCGGCTCCTCCCAGGAGCAGCCACCGGGCCAGGGAGGCAGCCACTTCCACGGGCGCTTCCTCGCTGGCATCAAGGAAGATCCACACTTCGGGCACCGCACCCTCTTCCAGTACCCGTACCTGCCAGGAACCCCTGCGGGCGGTGGCCTTCCAGTCAATCAGGCGCGGATTGTCCCCGGGCTGGAAGGCCCGCACCTCCACCAGGTTGGAGAAGTCCTCCTGGCTGGGACGCCTGGTGCGCATGCGTCCGAAAGATCTCCCCGGCGCCACCGGAGGCGAATCCACGGGCAGCACGCGGGGATAAACGGTGACCCGATCGCCCCGGGCGGTGGTCTCCGCCCGCCAGATCCCGAGCGGATCGCGCACCTCGATTTCTACCGGTCCCAGGTGATACGTCCCCCGGGGCAGGTGCAGAGGGCCGAGGGCCATGCTGGAAGTTCCCAGAGCCGGGACCCGCCCGCAAAAGGAACCGTCCAGGGAAGGACGGCAATCCGCCGTTCCCCTCACCACGGTCAGGGGGACGGGCAGGAATCCCTCATTGTTCAGCCGCAGGCGCAGGACGGTCCGGTCCGACGTAGTCAGCACCCGCCGCTCCGGCTCCAGATACACACTCAGATTCCCCACGGACAGCCGCACCCAGAGCCAGGTCAGTCCCAGGAGGAGCAATGAGGTGTTCGCCAGCAGCGCGAAGGGTTTCCCCCCCACGAAGACCGCCAGGCCCGCGCTAACCACCAGCAGGTAGATGATCCTGCGGTCCGCCAGTCCGCGCGCAAGCATCACCCCCCGATGAGGACATCAGGCCGGCCGGGGAAGGGGGACGGGAACCTGCGCCAGCAGCCGGTCCACCACATCCTGGGGTGTGGTCCCGTCCAGGCGAGCCTCCGGCCGCAGGATGAGGCGGTGGGTCAGCACCGGGCGAGCCATCTGCTTTATGTCGTCGGGAAGGACGTACTCCCGCCCCGAGGCGGCCGCCAGGGCCCGGCCGGTGCGGAACAGGGCCAGGGAAGCCCTGGGGCTAGCGCCCAGGTACACCTCCGGCATCTCGCGGCTGCGCCGGGCCAGCCGGGCTATGTAATCCTTGATGGAATCGTCCACGTACACGGAGGCCAGCCGTTCCCGGGCAGCCAGCACCTCGCCTACGGAGGTCACGGGTTCCAGGCCCTCCAGAGGATGCCCGACCGCAAACCGGTCCAGAATGGATACCTCTTCCGAGAGGCCGGGATATCCCAGCTGGATGCGCAGCAGGAAGCGGTCCAGCTGGGCTTCCGGCAGCGGGAACGTGCCCTCGTACTCGATGGGATTCTGGGTGGCCAGCACCATAAAGGGCTCCGGCAGGCGGTGGCTGACCCCATCCACCGTCACCTGGCGTTCTTCCATGGCCTCCAGCAGGCTGGACTGGGTCTTGGGGGAAGCGCGGTTGATCTCGTCGGCCAGGATGATCTGTCCCATCAGGGGACCGGGGCGGAACACGAAGTCGCCCCGGCCCTGGTCGAAAACGCTGGTCCCGGTGATGTCGGCGGGCAGGAGATCGGGAGTGAACTGGATGCGCCGGAACTCGCAGCCCAGGGAGCGAGCCAGGGCCCGCACCAGGGTGGTCTTACCCAGCCCGGGCACGTCCTCGATGAGGACATGCCCCCGGCACAGGAGGGCGATGATGATGCTGCGTATGGCCTCCCGCTTCCCCACGATGACGCGGGCCACATTATCTTCTACGCGGCGTGCCCACCCGGCAAGATCCATTGCACGCCCATCATACATCAAACCCCCACCGCTGCAAAGAAGAGCCACTCCCGCATGCCGCTCGGGGCCGCAGCCAGCAGCGCGGATCACGGGCCGCCCTGTGGCGCGGGCGGATCACGGGCCGACCCGCGGAGCAGGGCGGATCAGAGGCGGAGCCGGGGGTCGAGCACGTCCCGCATCCCGTCCCCCAGCAGGTTGAACCCCAGGACGGTCAGAAGGATGGCCAGGCCGGGGAACACCCCCACCCACCAGGCGCTCCGGAGCAGGTTGCGCCCCTGGCTGATCATGGCCCCCCAGTCGGGAAGGGGAGGCTGGGCCCCCAGGCCCAGGAAGCTCAGGCCCGCGGCCGACAGTATGGCCGACCCGATCTCCAGGGAGGCCAGGATGAGCACGGGTGCCACCACATTGGGGACCACGTGTCGCCTCATGATGCGCAGATCCCGGGCGCCCGCTGCCCTGACCGCCTCAATGAACTCCTTTTCCCGTAGAGACAGGGTGGCTCCCCGGATGAGACGGGCAAACTGGGGGACGCCCTGGATGCCCACCGCCACCATCACGTTGTACAGGCCGGGCCCCAGGGCAGCCACCACGGCCAGGGCCAGCAGGATGCCGGGGAAGGCCAGCAGGACGTCCATCAAGCCCATCAGGACGCGGTCCAGAGTGCCGGCGTAGTACCCCGATACCAGTCCCAGGGTGGCCCCCACCGCCAGGCTGATGGTCATGGCCAGCACCCCTATCTGCAGGGACACCCGCGATCCCCATATGATGCGCGACAGCAGGCTGCGTCCGAACATGTCCGTCCCAAAGGGATATCCGGGGAGGGGCGCCAGCAGGCTCTTCCCCATGTCCTGAGCGTCGTACCCTTCCGGCGCCAGCAGGGGCGCCAGCACCGCCACTAGGATCAGGGCCAGCACCAGCCCGCCTCCCGTGATGGCCTGCTTGGAGCGCAGCAGTCGTCGCACAAACGCCAAGCCCCAGACCTCCGTCAGTCGAACCTGATGCGGGGATCGATGAGCCCGTACACCAGGTCCACGGTGAGATTCAGCAGTACGAACACGGTGGCCATGAGTAGCACGGTCCCCTGCACGACCGGGTAGTCGCGGGCGTTGATGGCGTTGACCACCAGGGTCCCCACCCCCGGCCAGGCGAACACCTGCTCCGTGATCACCGCCCCGCCCAGCAGCGCCCCCAGGCGCAGCCCTGCCACCGTCACCACAGGAATCAGGGCGTTCTTGAGGGCGTGCCGGTACAGCACCACCCGCTCCGGCAGGCCCTTGGCCCGCGCCGTGCGCACGTAATCCTGGGACAGCACCTCGAGCAGGCTGGAGCGGGTCAGGCGGGCGATCACGGCTCCCGACGGACTGCCCAGGGCAATGGCCGGCATCAGGATCGATTCCAGCCCGGCCGGCGTCCACAAGGGCCCTCCCCGGCCGGAGGCAGGCAGCCAGCCCAGGTAGTACGAGAAAAGGAGCATGAGGAGCAACCCCAGCCAGAACGTCGGCACAGAAATCCCCATCAGGGCCGCCCCCATGGTACCGGCGTCCCACGCCGAGTTCTGGCGGGCTGCCGAGAACACCCCCACCAGCACGCCCGCGGCGATGGCCAGGACCAGGCTCACGCTGGCCAGCTCCACGGTGTAGGGGAAACGGGTCCAGATCTCCTCGGCCACGGGGCGGCCGGAGCGGAAGGAAGTGCCCAGGTCGCCCTCCACCACACCCTTCAGGAACCGCCCGTACTGCACCGGCAGCGGCTGGTCCAGTCCCAGCCGCACGCGGATCGCCTGGATGTCCTCTTCGTAGGCCTCCGGTCCCGCCAGCAGGCGGGCCGGGTCGCCAGGGGTGAGGTGCACGATCAGGAAGACCAGCACCGACACCCCCAGCAACACGGGAACGGCGAGCATCAGCTTGCGGAGAGCGTAAGCGTGCACTACCCGTTCACTTCTCGATGGTGATCTGGGTGAAGTCCTCCCTGGGCACGCTCCAGCGGTACCCCTTGACCCTGGCGGACGTGATCACCATTTCGCTCTCGTTGGACAGGAAGACGAACCAGGCCTGATCGTTGACGATCTGGGCCGCTTTCACGTAGATCTCCGTGCGCCTGGGTTGATCGGTGGTGGCCAGCCCCTGGTCCAGGAGCCGATCCAGCTCGGCGTTGGAGAAGCCGCCGTAGTTGCCCCGTCCTCCCGTTTTCACCAGGGGATCAAAGAACAGGGAGGGTTCGCCCGATGACTGGTTCCATCCCAGGAAGGCCACCTGGTACTTGCCTCCCCGCACCTCCTCGAGGAAGGCCCCCCACTCCATGACCTTGATCTCGGCCTGGATACCCACCTTGGCCAGCTGGTTCTTGAAGGCCTCGCACATCTCTTTGTCCATGAAGTAGCGCCCATCGGGCGAGTCGATGGTCAGCTTGAGGGGCTGGCCGCCCTTGCGCAGGACGCCGTCCGCCCCGGGCTTCCATCCGGCCTCGGCCAGAAACTGCTTCGCCTTCTCCGGGTCATAGGGGTAGTGGGTAAGCTTGTCCGACCCCGGGTAAGCCCAGCTGGCCAGCGGAACTATGGAATCGGCCGGGGTGCACATGGGCACTCCCAGGGTCTTGACCACCGTGGTCACATCCAGGGCATGGTTGATGGCCTTGCGCACCCGAATGTCATCCAGGGGCTTGGCGCGGGTGTTGAACGACAGGTACCGGATCATGTAGCCGGGGCCGGAGTGGATCTTCACCGCCGGGTTCTTGCTCAGCCGCTCCAGGTCCTGCTTGGGAGCCCGGCTGATGTAGTGGACACCTCCGGTCTCCAGCTCCACCACCTGGGTGTTGGCCTCCGGGATCACGCGCACCACCACCCGGTCCAGCCTGGGCCGGCCACCCCAGTACCCGTCGTTGGCCACCATGACGAAGCGCTGGCCGGGCACCCACTCCTGATACTTGAAGGGACCCGTACCGACCGGCTCGCGGGCGAACTTGTCCCCCAGGGTCTCGAAGGCCTTCTTGCTGGGGATATAGCCGCCGTTGGTGGTGACCACGACGTCCAGGAAGGCGGCGTTGGGACCGCTCAGCGTGAACTGCACGGTGTAGGCGTCAGGAGCTTTCATCTCCTTGATGGTGGAGAACTGCTTCTTGAAGTTGGATCCCTCGCCCATGGCCCTCTGGAAGTGCCAGATCACCACGTCGGCATTGAAATCCGAGCCATCGTGGAACTTCACACCCTTGCGCAGGTGGAAGGTCCAAACCGTCCCGTCCGGGGACACATCCCACTTCTCCGCCAGGGAGGGGACGAACTTGCCGTCGAACTCCCGCCTTACCAGCTGCTCGTAGATGAACGACGCCACGAAGCTGGAAGGAGCATCCCCGATCTTCACGGGATCGAACTGCACCACGTCGGTGACGTTGGCGATGACGAACTCCTGGGTGGGCTTCTGCTGCTCGGCCGGCTGCTTGCCGCCCGCGCACCCCGCCAGCAGGAGCACCACCATGGTCACCCCCATCAGGCCGAGTAGCCGTCTTTTCACGTCCTCGTTCCCCCTTCTCACAGGATAACTTCTAATATTCGATGAATAGCCGGCCGTTCCTTCAGCCTAGCTGAAAACTGCTAGGCGGTCGGCGCAGGCAGCGGCCCGCCCGCACCCCGGTGAGTTTGCCATCCTCCACGGCCACCTGGCCGTTGACCAGCACCAGCCGAATTCCCCGCGGAGCCTGGCGCGGGTCCGCGAAAGTGGCGGTATCGGCTACCGTGGCCGGGTCAAACAGGGTGAGGTCCGCAGCGGCGCCGGGCCGGATGATGCCGCGGTCCCACCACCCCAGCCGCCACGCGGGCAGGGCGGTCATCTTGCGCACCGCCTCCTCCAGCCCCAGCACGTGCTGCTCGCGGCAGTAGTAGCCCAGCACGCGCGGGAAGGTGCCGAAGGAACGCGGATGGGGGTGTTCCCTGCCTCCCGCCAGCACGCCCGCCCGCCCGTCGGAAGCCACCATCACCCAGGGATGTCGCATCACCAGGCGGACGTCATCTTCGGACAGGGCATGCCGGGTGATCTGCACCGCCCCCTCCGCTTCCAGCAGGAGGTCAAAGGCGGTCTGGAAGTCGCCCACACCCCGCCGGCGGGCCACCTCGCGCAATGGTGAGCCCGTTCAGTTCGGGCTGCCCGCGCACGCTCACCAGGAGCACCCGTTCGAAGCCCACCCCGCGCCAGGGGCTGGTCCATCCGGGCAGACCCTCCCGCATGTCGCGTTCCAGTCGCTGCCGCACGCCGCTATCCGCCAGCCGGCCCAGCAGGGCCGGCACTCCTCCCTCGTGCGCCCACGGGGGCAGAAAGGCGGTGAGGCCGGTGCTGGTGGCGGTATAGGGATACTGATCCAGGGTTACGTCCACCCCTTCGGCCCGGGCCCGGTCCACCATCTCCAGCGTCCCCCGCACCTTGCCCCAGTTGTGCTCGCCGGTGGCCTTGTGGTGGGATATCTGCACGGGAACACCCGCCTCCCTGCCCACCTGCATGGCCTCGGAGACCGCCACCTCCAGCGTCTCGCCCTCCCCCCGGATGTGGCTGGTGTAGATCCCGCCCCGCGACGCCACCGCTCTGGCCAGCTGGACGATTTCATCGGTTCCGGCGTGGATGCCAGGTGCATAGATGAGCCCGGTGGACATCCCCAGGGCACCTTCGTCCACGGCCTGCGCGACCAGGCTCTCCATCCCGGCCAGTTCCTGCGCTGCGGGGGGCCGTGCTTCCTCTCCCACCACGGCCAGGCGCACCGTGCCATGCCCAACCAGCATCCCGAAGTTTATGCCGGGACGGGCCTGCCCCACCAGATCCAGGAACTGGCCCACGGTCTCCCACGCCGGTCCCTGCTCGGTGAAGTAGGGGGCAAGCCGCCGGGCCAGGTCGGGGTCCGCCCTCCGGTCACTCACCTGCACCAGGAAACCAAGCGCTTCCCATCTGGGCAGCATACGCTCCCGCGCCCAGGCAGGCACCGGGGCCAGGGAGCTACCGCAGTTGCCTCCCACATGGGTGGTCACCCCCTGCAGCAGGGCACTCTCCGCCTCCGGATAGAGGAGGATGGTCCCGTCGGTGTGGGTGTGGATGTCGATGAACCCGGGGGAGAGGGCCAGCCCCCCCGCATCGACGGTGCGATGCGCCCGAGGTGCCGGCCCCCTGCCCATCCCGCTTATGCGATCCCCCCGCACCGCCACCCATCCCGTGAACCACGGCTGTCCGGTGCCGTCGACCACTCTCGCATTGTAAATGACCACATCTTCCAAGAACCGAACCCCCTCCCCAGGTTGTCGGGAGGCCGGTGCGCCCTCACCCAACACTTCCCTCGCTTCGTCATCTGCCCGTTGGTCGCAATCACTCCCGGTCAGGTTCACGAACGGCTGGCTGCAGCCTGCCTGATAACGTTCGCGCCCTGCTGGCTGCAGTCGCTTCTGATGATCAGGTTCGCGCCCCTCTGGTTGCAGCGCACTCCCGGTCCGGCTCACGCTTTGCTCCCGGAGCCACTCCGGTTCTCACCTCCCAGTTCAGCGCGGGCCTCCTCCGCGAGCCCGGGGTCGGCGAAGAGGTCCCACGCCGTCATGGCCAGGGCCGTGGCGGTGGTGAGCATGGCGCGATGGGCCTCCTTGCTGGCGGCGGCGCGGGCGAACTCAACGCTGTGCCCGGGTGTGCCCGCGGGGCAGATGGCGAAGTAGGGATGAATTAGAGGCACCACCCGGCTCACGTTCCCCGCGTCGGTGGAACCTCCGCCACTCCTGGGCTCCGGGGGCTCCAGGGAAACCCCCAGTTCCGCCAGGTTCTGGCCGTAAAGGCGCGCCAGCGTACGGTTGACCAGCACGCTCTGGTAGGTGCGGGCGGTGTAGCGGAACTCCACCCGGGCTCCCGTGGCCAGGGCCGCCCCGCGAGCACACTCCCGGACGCGACGCTCGACCTCCTCCAGGTAGGCAGGATCCCGGGCGCGCACATACATCCTGATGCGGGCGCGGTCGGGGATGATGTTGGGCGCCACGCCGCCCTCGGCAATGATGCCGTGGATGCGAACCTCCTCTTTCAGGTGCTGGCGCAGGGCATTCCACCCGTTGAAGGTGAGGATGGCCGCATCCAGGGCATTGATTCCCTCGTGGGGGGCACCGGCGGCGTGGGCAGCCTTCCCGTGGAAGGTAATCTCCAGGGCCACCCGCCCCGTGGAAGACTCCCCCAGGGCGTTTCGCGATGACGGGTGGGCCATCAGGGCAGCGTCCACCCCGGCGAACAGACCGGCGTCGACGAAGTACACCTTGCCTCCCGCGTCATCTACCGCCCCCTCTTCCGCCGGGGTACCGAACACCAGCACCGTCCCCGCCACCCCGAACCGCTCCAGGGCTCGCCGCACTGCGGACGCGGCCCCCGCCGCCACCGCGGCGATGAGGTTGTGGCCGCAGGCGTGCCCCAACCCGGGGAGGGCGTCGTACTCCGCCAGGAACGCCACCTGGGGCCGCCCCGACCCCACGCTGTACCGGGCTACGAAAGAGGTGGGCAAGTCCCGCGGCCCCGGGCCGACCTCAAATCCCTCCCGGGCCAGGAATTCCGCCAGTCGACCCCTGGCCAGCTCTTCGCGCAGCCCCAACTCCGGGTGAGAATGGATGAAGAGAGATAGATCCTCCAGGTCCGGAGCCAGTCGATCGACTTCCTCCTTCAGGACCTCCTTGTGCTCCAGGCCCTCTCTGTCATGCCGCCCGTCCAATTGCACCCCTCCAATCCCCCGGCATCCCCCCGGGACTTCTCCGGCCGGCAGACCCGCGCAACATAATCCCCGCCCCGCCCATAGATGGTGCTGGTGCCCGACAAGCGCAACGGGATCAAAGGAGGGGGAGGACGGCCACCAACAGGAACAGAGCGGCCAGGTACGGGCTGCTCAGCTTGAACAGAAGCCAGGCCCGGTCGGCTGTGGGCCTGAGCGTCACCAGCACGCTCATGACCAGGATGGGGGCCTGCAACACGGCCAGGGTCAGACTGGCCCCGCGACCGAAGCGCATCACCCCCGACAGCGCGGAGGCCAGAACGCACAGGACCAGCGCAGACCAGCCCACGCACCGGGCTGCCTTCTCGACACCGATGATCACGGGAAGCATGGGAACTTCCGCCCGGCGGTAGTCATCCACATAGCGGATGGTCAGGCTCCAGACGTGGATGGGGGTCCAGGCCACCACCAGCGCGGCCAGGAGCAAGGAGGGCACGCTGGCCGCCGCACCGGTCACCGCCGACGCGGCCACCATCACCGGGGCACCACCTCCCGGGGACCCCAGGACCACGTTCCAGGGTGTCCTGGGCTTGGACCATCCATTATAGATGAGGGCTACGTCGACGACCCCGAACACGAGCCAGAAGGTGCTCCAGGGGTGCCTGGTGAGCAAGGTGAGTCCCGTCGCCGCCGCGACCAGCGCCAGGCCGAGGCCAAGGCTCTCCCGCGGTGCCAGCCGGCCGGAAGGGACGGGGCGATGCCGGGTGCGGCTCATGATGGCGTCCATGCGCCGGTCCACATAACCGGTGATGGCGTTAGTCCCCATGCTGCCGGCCAGCACCGCCAGCGTCCCCAGGAGCAACCGCCAGGAGGCGGCCGCGCGCGTGGTGCCGGGCACTTCTGCAAAGAGCGCGTAAATTCCCGCTGCGAGTCCCACAAGGGTGAGCAACGCCACCGAGCGCAGCTTGGTGGTTTCCACCATGGCCACGGCCCGGCCTGTCCGCCTGATCCGCCCCGCTACGGCGGCGGCGTCACCGTTCATCCTCCCAACCCCCCTGCCTTTGCTGGCTTCATGCCCCTTGAGATGGGTGCAACCCCGGATGTGGCAGGCGGCACTCCCGGCGGCGACCCGGAGGCGCCCGGCGCGTCGCCGGGGTCAGCCCGGGAAACATGGAGATACCATTCTCCCCGCGAGGCGGCGGCCACGAAATCCCCCCATGTTGCCTTCGACACAAAGGGGGGTGGGTCCTGGCGCAGCGCTGCGCCGCCAGCGCCTTCGAGTCCGCACACCGCCGCCTTCCCTGAGGGCGAAGCTGAGGGTCATGAGGAAGATCGTGAGACCAGCCACCGGGTGTACGGTGGCGAGCACGGCGGTGCCCAGGCCGGCCCCGCGAAGCGGGTGAGGGCTATGCTCGGAAGGCTAGGCCGGCCGTCATCCACCGGCAGGGCGACGGGTGACCCCGCGCCGGAACCTTTACAGCCGGGCGAGCACTTCGTCCCAGAGTCCCGCAATCGCGCGCGAGACTTCGGTGTCCCCGTACTCCACCACGGGAACGCCCCGGACGATGGCTTCCGTGACCCCGGCGTCGTAAGGGATGCGTCCGATCACCGGTATTCCCTGGGCCAGGCACTCCCTGTCGATGGCATCCGCCGCCTCCGGGTAGAGGTCGTGGCGGTTGATGCACACCAGGGCCGCAACACCGAAGTGGCGACACACTCCCAGAACGCGGCCCAGGTCGTGCATCCCGGAGAGGGTGGGTTCGGTGACCACCAGGGCCAGGTCAGCCCCGGTCACCGTGGAGATCACCGGACAACCGATGCCAGGGGGGCCGTCGGTGATGAGCACACCTGCGTCTCGCTCCCCGGCCAGCTCCCTCGCCCTCCTGCGCACCAGGGTCACCAGGCGCCCGGAGTTCTCCTCGCCCGGCTCCAGGCGGGCGTGAACCATGGGCCCGTAACGCGTCTCCGATACATACCAGCGCCCCGAAAGCTGCTCCCCCATGGTAATGGCGCGTTCGGGGCACACCCAGTAACATACACCACACCCTTCACAGGACAGGGGATCGACCACCGCACCGGCGATGGCATCAAAGCGGCAGTGCGTCTCGCAGAGGCCGCATCCCGTGCATTTATCACGGTCAATGAAAGCGTTGCGGGAGGCCCGGAAATCGTGGGCTTCCCCGATCTCCGGGTGGAGGAGAAGGTGCAGGTCCGGGGCATCGACGTCACAGTCCGCCAGCACGACAGGGCCACTGCAGGCAGCAAGGGAGGCAAAACCGGCTACCACCGTGGTCTTGCCCGTGCCGCCCTTGCCGCTGATCACCGCAACTTCCTTCACCGCGGCGGCCCCACTCCTGTCGCTCGTGATCGACACCTCTCTCGCTCCCACCGCGACACACTTGCCGGGGCCACCTCCTGGATGCGGCGCAGCAGGACGAGGAAGCGATCGGTCCATTCCGGATCCGCCTGCACCAGGGGGATGCCCCGGGCGTAACTTTCGGCAATACGCCTGTCCTGAGCGATTTCCATCAGGATGGGGAGGCGCCGGCGGCGGCAGAAGGCCGGGACTCCCGCATCACCCACGACCGCCCGGTTGATCACGACCGCCGCAGGCAGGCCCAGCTTCTCGAGGACCTCCACCATGAGTTCCAGATCATGCAACCCGAACGGGGTGGGCTCGGTCACCAGGAGGCAGAAATCCGCCCCCTTCAGGGCTTCCACGACCGGGCAGGAGGTACCGGGAGCCACGTCGACGATGACCAGCCGGCGGCGGTCAGCCTTCTTCCTCACCGCCCGGACCACCGGGGGCGCGAGGGCCTCGCCCACCTTCAGGCGCCCCTGCGCGAAGGCAAGGCCGGCAGGCATCCCGCCTTCCTCCCCGCCCGGCGGGATCCGGTCGGGTAGACCGCCAGCGTTGCCCCGTTCAGCACCGCCTGCGCGTGGACGGGCCACGCCCTCAGCGTTACCCACCCCCACCTCCCCGACGGGGCGGCCCACTTCGCTGATGGCCCCCTGGGGGCACAGGAGCCTGCACGCCCCGCACCCGTGGCACAGTTGCGCCAGGACCAGCACCCGGTTGGGGAATACGGCGATGGCATGCTGCGGGCAGACATCCGCGCAGCTGCCGCAGTGAGTGCACCTGGCCTCGTCCACGCGGGGAACCGGTATCTCCACGCTCTCCCTTTCCGCGATGACGGGCTTCAGGAGAAGGTGAGCGTTGGGCTCCTCCACGTCGCAGTCCAGGAACTGGACGGGGAGGCGAACGCTCGCGGCCAGGGCCAGGTTGGCGGCCACCGTCGTCTTCCCCGTGCCCCCCTTGCCACTCGCCACCGCTATGACCACAGGCTCACCCCGTCCTTCCGGTCGCTCCTTCGCCGCATTCCTCTGCCACACACCGGGCGGGGGCCGCCTGCGGACCCGGCCCCCGCCCCCATTCCTTCCCTCAGTCGCTGTCGCGCTCCTGGGGTTTCTCCAGCTCCTGCAGGCGTTCCTCGATCTGGCGCAGTTCCTCCCGGAGCGCCATGCCGGGCCAGGCTCCCGGACGCGCCCACCAGCGCCACCGGCGCCCTCCCCCCCCAGGGGCCGGGTCCGCCCTTCCAGAACCCGGGTCCGAACCAGAACCTGCCTCTCGGCACGTCTCCTCACCTGCCCTTCTCGAGCTCGGCCAGCCTCTTCTCCACGGCTTCCAGCCGCCTGCGCAGGGTCGCACCCCACGCCCTCAGGGTCCTCTTCTCGTCGTACGCGGGCCCGTAGTCGGGATACCCCCATGCGTATGGTCCCGGGGACACGGGGTAGCCCGCCCACGGGCGCCGCGCCCGCCCCCGGCCCCACCCCAATCCCGAAATGGGATTGGCGAACCCGGGCACGGGGAACCCGGCACAGAACCCCGCCGCCCTGCCCGTCATGGGACCGAGCCCGAGGGGACCGGTCCGATCACCCCACGGCATCGCACTCACCTCCTCCATGAGGGTGGTCACAGAAACTCTCGCCGGGCACCAGGTCTCCGCGCAGGAAAGCGCTCACCGCCCCGTCCACGGGGCCCTCCACCCCCACTACGGTCCTGATACCGTTCCTGAAAACTCAATGATACTTGCAGTTTCCTGGCAATACCGTTAAGCACGCCGGGCGAACAGCTTTCCCGACGGTTTGCGCCGGGGATTCCCACCCCGGGACCGGGGATAGACCATCACCGGGTGGGCCGTGCGGCATGGCCGCCCGTGCCACCCGGGATAGGGGTAGCCCCCTGCCCCGATCTCTCTCGGAGAGACGCCGACCACGTGCCCCTCGGGCACGCAGCCCCTGGGATAAACGCCTCCAGTCTGACCAGACGTGCCTCGTGCGATTCCTTACAGGTAGCACGAGGGCGGACCTGGACCGGAGCCGCTCCCCAAACCGCAAGCCCCGCCGCGCTATCGCAACCGCCCCCGCTGCATGGGGCGATAGCCCGTACCCGGAGCCGAACTTCGCTTCCCCAATCACACTGGTGAGGGCAGGGTCCCTCGCCATCACCCCCACACCCTCCCGGGCCGCCCGGGAATTGAGCATCACCCAGAACTTGCGGTACGAGAAGGCAGAGAGCAGACGGGCGTAGCGGGGGTTTCTCTCCCGGAGTTCTGCCTTCTTCTTCTCAAAGTCCAGTTCCTCCACCACGATGGGTATGCCTTCTGCCCTGGCCCAGGCCACCACCTCCGCCACGGCATCACCTAGGGCAGCGGTAACCTGCTCGCGCCTGCGACCGTGAAGGAGGAGGGGAAGGTGGCGCCAGGCCACCGGGTTGCCGTACCGGTCCACCTGCGCCACGGCCAGCAGATGGGGGTTGAGATCCACCCCCAGGGCCCCAAGGGCGGGGTCGGTCACCAGCGGAGAAGGAGCCTGCTCCACGGTGGCCCCGAGGTACCACACCACCTTACCTTTCTTCTCCCTGCGGAAGAAACGGTAGCTGATCGCCTGGCCCGCGGAGATGGCATACCGCAGTGCCTCCTCACCCCGCCGGAAGCGAACATCCCCGATCATCACCCAGCGGCCGAAGCTCGGCGCCAGGCAGTCCGGTACCCTCAGCCTGATAGAGCCGTCGGGAAACAGGGTGCAGGTCTGGTTGCCGGAGGTCTCGTCCCGGGAGCCCAGGCAGAGGAACCCGGAGGAGCGGGCAGAGCACCACCTTTCCAGCCACTCCTCGTGCGAGGAGTAGCCGTTCTCCCCCAGGTGGAACTGGGCCCGGAAGAGCCGCCCCGAGCCAAAGCAGAGGGGCGGTACCGCGCGGTCAAGACCTGCCTCCAATTGCGCAAGCCTCGCCTTGAGGCAGGCAAGGCGCCGCTTCTTCTGGTGGATCTGGAACCTGAGCCGCCACTTCGACCCCCGTGCCTCGGCGCGGCCCAGGCGGTCCTTCAGTTCGGCCAGGGAGCGTCCCAGGGCGCGGATCTGGTTCCTCAGCGCGCGCAGGTGCCGCCCCCGGGCTTCTCGGGCCGCCTTCACCTTGCCCTCCAGCACGAAGGCAACGGCGTTGAACATGCGGGCGGTGATGCCGAACGTGCCCAGGTAGCGGCGCTTGCAGTCACGGAGGGGCTCGCCCCGCACGTAGCGGTCGCGGAACAGTGCCCGTTCCACACAGCCAAACAGGGCGGCGAAGGACTCAAAGAGAGGATACAGAGACGCATCCTTGATCTTGGCCTCGAATGTCACCTTCACCGCCACCACACTCCAATGCCATTCCCCCACGGCCACGGGCCCACCCGGCAGACCGATCCTCACACGTATGTTCGCGAGGACATCATATCACGGAGCGAAGGCACATGTCAACACCCGTTCGCTGACCCGGATTCCCGCCCCGCGATCACCGCACGCCGCCTGGTCTCCCCGTTCATGAAACTCCTGCCCGCCCAACCGGCTGAGGCCCAGCACCCCAGGGATGGCTCCCTGCCCCTCGAAATGGTCGGTGACCGGTACTTTGACTCACTCCTTCATCCGCCGGCTGCAAGTATTGCTGGGAAACGGCATAGCTTGCTGGGTATCCCCCTGCTGCTGACAACCCTGCTGCTCGAACAGACCCTGAGCGCGGGGACCCATGCCCCCCGCGATGATGCACGAGACCCCCATATCGCCCAGATACACGGGCAGGAAGCCGGGCTGGTGCCCGGGGTTGGGGACTACCGTCCTGCCCGTCACCGTCCCGTCCCGTACCTCGAAGATCGTATACTCGGGACAGCGACCGAAGTGCCGAGCCACCATACCGCCTTCCGATGCCACCGCAATCCTCACTCGGCGATTCCCCCCCTTTCTGTCCCGTACATCAGCCCCGGCCACCGGCGCGGCCGCCACCGCGCCCGCGACCCATACCTCCTCTGCCCCCCATGCCCCGGCCCATGCCACCACCAGCTCCCACGCTGCCCCCGCGGCCCATCCCACCACCGCCGCGCCCGGCCAGGCCCGGGCCGCCCGGGCCTGCGCCCGCTGGTGCACCGGGTGCCGTTGACCAGGCGGTGCCGAAGTGACCGGCCACGGTGGCCTCATCGAGAGGGACCAGCTCCCCGCGCAGGAAAGCCTGCACCGTTTCCCGGACCGTCGCCCCGCTGGCGGCATAGACTCGTACGCCGGCGGCGCACAGGGCACTCATGGCGTTGGGACCCACGTTACCCGCCGCCACCGCCCCCACGCCGCTACGGGCGAGAAGCTGGGCCACCTGTATCCCCGCTCCGCCCGCCGAGCTGATGGCCGGGTTGGGGATGGCCTCCGACTCCAGACTCTCCGCGTCCACCAGCACGAAAAAGGGGGCCCGTCCGAAGCGCATTTCCACCGGAGAATCCAGGTCCTGGCCCTGCGCCGCCACCGCCATCTTCAATGCACTCACTCCTTTCCCGATACCGGAAGCAGGGATGAGAGCAGGGGCACCACGGCCCCGCCGCTGGCAGATGGGGAGGGCACGCCAGGCATCCGATCACCCCCGTTCAGGACGTATGCCCGTTACGTAGTATACCCCCATAATGACCGTATGTCAATAATCGTCCCGCCTTCTTGACCAGCGGCACGGCGGCACTCAGCGGCAGAACAGGCGGCACTGGCAGAACAGGCAGCAGCGGCAAGTGGCCGACCACCGCAATGGTCAGCAGTCGCGGCGCTCCCGGAAGTACGATTCCTCGTAGCAATGGAACGCGAAAGCAGCTGCCCGGCACGCGGTCCGATCAGCGGACGGGCTCTTAGCTGGTGAGCAGGACGTGGGCGAACAGAGCGTCGTCGGGGGATTCCAGGATGCGCCTGACCAGACGGTCCACCTCCGCCTGGTAACAGGCAAGTTGCTCGGGGGAAGCCCGGCCCTGCTCCATCTTTTCCTCTATCTCCCGCAACTCTCGCGGTTTGTCCAGCACCCCCGCCACGACCTTGAGCAGCAGCCTGCCCTTGCGGTTCTCGAAGCAGAACGCCTGGCATCCGGCATCGTCCAGGACCAGGGTGCCCTTACCCACCGTGCAGCCGGTGAGATACTGGATGGCGTCGGCGGCCGAAGATGGGCTGTGCATCACCACGGACTGGTGGCCCTGATCGTGACGGCCGAAGTCCAGCCGGGCGCGGGCGATCAGCGCTGCCCGGTACCCGAGGGCCAGTTCGGGACACAGGTGGCCGTGAAAGGCCACCACTCCCAGGAGCTCGCCTCTCACCAGAGCCAGCCCGGGTCCCAGGGAGCCCGCGTCCTGCGGTGACCGCGCCGGGAGGCCACCGGGCTCGCCCGCATCCTGGCCATCCCGCACCCGGAAATCGAGCCACCAGGCGGAAGGCGACAGGCCCGGGCCCGGATGCTGCCGCACCAGCACCAGGTCGTACACGCCGGTCGTGGTGCGCACCAGGTAGTGGTAGTGCAGCGCGGACGGCTGTTCTGCCCGGATCAGCTCCACCACCTCGTGGTGACGGCCGCGGTAGCGGAACCCCAGCGGCACCTGCTGGCGGTTGTCGAAGTCCACCTCCACCCGGGCCCCGATGTGGTCCACCTCACCGCTCTGCACCAGCCGGAGGATATGCTCCCTATCCATCTCCGAGACCTCCACCGTTTCGAGCGGAGGAAGCTGCCCCTGCCGGGGCCGGTCCGGAGGCTGCCGTCCTCCTGAACCACCCAGGGGCATCGGCGGGAACGCAGTCCAGGTCCGGAACGTAAGGCTTGATGTCCACCAGGGGACTCCCGTCGATGGGCCTCACCTCAAAGTCCACGCCGGCACCTCCCGGGGAGCGAAAATGCGCTCGGGGCGCCCTTCCTCCACCACCCTCCCCTGCCAGGCAACATGGCAAATCCGTGGCTGCTCTGAATCCCCTCAGCAGGCGCAACAGGTTGGCCTGAGTGGACGGGCCACGATCTCCTCGTCCCCAACCCGCTCTGCTCCCAGTACACGCAGGCCGGCCTGGGCTGCCCTGAACCCCAGAGCGAGACCGGGACACTCGTGACCGTGAAACTCCACCGCCCGTTCCCAGGGTGTAGGTTGCCGGCACATCTACTCCACCCCCGTGTTACGATCCATGACGTCGTGGCACGAGATTGTGGTTCGACGCCCCTGTCTCCTTTTCCTTCTGCCCCGACGCCGTCCGCCACCGGTGCCGTCCGCCCTGAGACAGCAGGAGGGCCAAGCGGGCGACCAACGAACCCGACGAGGGCAACCCGGCCGTGGCCAGGTACCTGGGCCGCCGCGTGACGGAGGTGGCCCACCGCCTGCGTGGATTCACCGTCTGAGCCCGCCGCTCGCGCGGCCTGGCCACGTGAGCCAGCCTCCCGGTTTCCAAGGAAGGCCGCCCTGGTTACAAGGCTCGCCCGGTCCTAGCGGGCCCGGGCCGGTCCTCCGGCACCGCTCTCGGCGGGCCTGCTGTAGGCCACCAGATACACAGGATCGGTCTTGCCCTGGGTGAGCAGGAACTGGTTGAATTCCTTTTCTATCTGCTGGAGCCTCTCTAGTTCTTTGTGAGTCATTTCCGCGGGACGCACGTCATCCGTCCGAGGCAAGGTTCCCCCTCCTTCAACGATCTCCCAGAACTGTTGTTCCCCGGAAAGCCGGACCCTATGCGAGCCCTGGCTGCCAGGCTCCTCCGCGCAAGATTCGCTTACCGCCGGGGGTCCCGGCCAGAACTCCGCGGTTCTACCTTGGCCGTGCAGCGCTTCGGCCCCGACCAGGCATGCCTTTCAGTAATGATACCTGCTGGCGAGACCACCGCCTGAGAGGATACGGGGGTTGCGAGGCGAAAGGATGTGGGACGGGACAAACCACGGGGGGTGAGCAGGGTGCTGGGTGCACTGGGGCAGGCAGACCGGGTGAGCGTTACCGTCCTCTTGGAGAATTCGGTGGCACGTTCCGACGTCGCCGCCAGGCACGGTCTTTCTCTCTGGGTGGAAGTGGCTTCGGGCAAGCACGCTTACAACTTCCTGGTGGACGTGGGGCAGGCACCGGATACCCTCGGGGAGAACATGTCCCGGCTGGGAATCCAGGCGGACTCGGTGCACGCCATTGTCCTCACCCACTGCCATTACGACCACACCGGGGGCCTGGCAGAGGTCATCCGGCGCATGGGGAAGAGGGACATCCCTGTGGTCGCCCATCCTGCCGTCTTCCGGCCCAACTTCGTAGTCCGGCCCCGGTTGTACCACGTCGGTATGGGAACGGCAGACAGCGCCGGCGAACTCGCCCGGGCAGGAGCACTCCTCATCCTCACGCGCGATCCCCTCTCGCTCATGGAGGGGGTGACCACCACCGGGGAGGTGGCCCGCGTCACCGACTTCGAGGACGTGGGCTTCCCCGTGTGGACCGTTCAGGATGGCCGTCTGGTACCCGACCCCATGCCCGACGACGTTTCCCTGCTGGTCAACCTGAAGGAGCAGGGACTGGTAGTCATCACCGGCTGCAGCCACGCGGGGATCATCAACATCCTCAAACATGCCATCAAGCTCACCGGCGTGGACCGCATCCGCGCCGTGCTGGGCGGATTCCACCTGGTGGAGGCCAAACCACAGAGAATCGAGCACACCGTGTCGGAACTCTTGGCCCTCGCGCCGCAGCAGGTGGTGGCCGGCCACTGCACGGGCACCGAAGCCCAGTTCGCGCTGCGGCAGGCCCTGGGGGAGCGCTGGCAGCCCCTGGCCACCGGCGCCCGCTTCGAGTTCTGACGGCGGCTTCATCCGCTGAGCCGGTGCGAGCGGGAGAGGGCCTTTTGCGGCGGCACGCCGGGCACAGGTCGGCCATTCCCTCCGGGGCCGTGCGACCCATACGGCTGCTCCACAGGGGGCGGCCGCAGGCGCGACAGCTACCCAGGGAGACGGTGGTCCGCCAGGCAGCCAGGTGCGCACGGCTTGCGGCAACTCCGGTGTCCGGGTCCGGAAGGTCGCGGGCGATGACCATCTCGACTGCTCCCGTGGGGCAAACCTCCACGCAGGCGCCGATCCCGCAGGCGTACCCAAATCGTGGGCCAGTTCCTGCAGGACCTCAACCGTGGGAAGGCGGGTCAGGAGAGATCCTATGACGGCCCGCCGCACGCGCATCACGCGCGGGGAAACCGTGTGCACCACCATCTCTCCCCGTGCGGGGGTGGTGCAGGAAGCCACCACTCGCCCCGGAGCCTCCGGGCGGGCACCGGCTGTGGTCACCTCCACCACGCACAGGCGGCAGGCCCCGTATGGCTCCAGCCCGGGGTGATGGCAGAAGGCAGGGATCTCCACCCCCTCCCGCCGACAGGCAGCCAGGATGGTATCGCCGGGCCGCACGGGGAGGCTCAGGCCATCCACTATAATGTGACTACTCACGGCCGCTCACCTTTTCCTGGTCGGCCTGGGCTGTGGCCTCTCGGAAACCCGGTTGGGTTGCCGGAGGCGTGGGGCGGGGTTCCACCACAATGGCTTCAAACGAACAGGCATCCCGGCAGACCCCGCACCGGGTACAGCGCCCCTGGTTGATGTCGTGCGCCCCGCGAGGTTGCCCCATTATGGCACCCTGGGGGCATGCCCGCAGACACTGAGGGACCCCCCGTCTGCACCGCCTTGATGCGCGACCCGCGCGACAGCCCCCCTCCCATGACCTCCACCACGTGGCGCAGAGGGGTCCCCATGGGCGCCTCGACCAGGCCGGTATTGGTCACGTCTCCCACCAGAGAAAACACCTTCGTCCCCCGGCTTGCTTCCGTGCCTGCCCCACGGTAGAGGTCGGCGCCCGCCACCAGGATGAGCGGCACGTTGGCCCATGTCTCCACGTTGTTGATGACGGTGGGGCAACCCCACAGGCCCTTCTCGGCGGGGAAAGGAGGCCGGGGACAGGGCTCACCCATTCTCCCTTCCACCGAGGCCAGAAGAGCGGTCTCCTCACCGCACACGAAGGCGCCTGCCCCGCGTACGATCTCCACGTCGAACGCCAGCCCCGAGCCCAGAACGTCACTGCCCAGAAGCCCGCCTTTCTCGCCTCGGCGATGGCGGCGGTCAGCCGTTCCACCGCCAGGGGGTACTCCGCCCGCACGTAGACTAAGCCCTGGTGGCAGTCACCCACCGCCAGGGCTCCGATGGTCATCCCCTCCAGCACGGAAAAGGGGTCTCCTTCCAGCAGGCCCCGGTCCATGTAGGCGCCGGGGTCGCCTTCGTCGCCGTTGGCGATCACGTACTTCTCGGTTGCCGGGGCCCGGCGGGCCGCCTGCCACTTGGCTCCGGTGGGAAAGCCGGCGCCCCCCCGGCCCCGCAGGCCCGCGTGGATCACCTGGTCGAGCAGCCATTCCGGCCCCCGGGCCAGGGCCCGCTCCAGGGCCAGGTAGCCGCCGCGGGCCACGTATTCCCCCAGGTCCCCGGGATTGATCACGCCCGAGTTGCGTGTCACCCAGCGGAGCTGGCCCCGGTAGAACGGGAGATCCCAGAGCAGAGGGATCTCCCCGCCGTCCCACCGGGCCGGTTCAGGAGGGGTATCGGTGACCGGGTACTGCCCGAGGAGGTTGGCGACGGGGAACTCACCCCCCGCCAGCCAGGCCGCCATTTGCCCGGCCACCCCCTGGTTGACCCGGGCAAACACCAGGGCGGGGCGGCCGGGCAGCCGCACCTCCACGAGCGGCTCCTTCTGGCACCATCCCAGGCAGCCGACCGGTTCCAGGTGGGCCGCCAAACCGCTGGCGCGGAGACTGTCTTGCAGGGTGTTCCACGTCTCTCCGGCGCCGGCAGCCAGGCCGCAACTGGCCAGCCCCACAGTTACCCGTGGGACCGGGGGGCGAAGCTGCGCCAGCCCCCGCTCCCGCAGTTCCCGGAGGACGGGAGAGGAAGGCGACGTCGGAGCGGGCAGGGGGATCATGTCCCCTCACCTGCCCCGCAGGAGGTTGGCTCCGGGACCGCCGCGGCGAGCAGGCGGGCCACATCCCGGGGGTTGGTGTGCCCGAAGGTCCTGCCGTCCACCCGCAGCACGGGCGCCAGGCTGCAACAACCCAGGCAGCGCACCGGTTCCAGGTGGAAGCGGAAGTCGAGCCCCCCAGTTGCGTCGGCAGCTCCAGGACCTCGCCGACCGGGCATACGGGCACCCCCTGATAGACCTCCCGCTGCCCGGGTCGCCAGCATCGCAGGTGCCTGCTCGGCCTGCCTGACCTGCCTGCGGCTCTGTTCCGCAGGCGCCATCCTGCTCGAGGGCGGCAAGCCCCGCATAGACTCCTCTTCCTGCCAGGGCTGCGGCATATGCGCGGCCGAGTGCCCGGCCGGGGCCATCGTCCTCTCCTGGCCCGGTCTCGGCGAGCTGGCCGCCGAAGTCCAAGCAGCGCTTGCCCCGGGCACGGGCAGGGCCGAGGCCGTTGAGCCCGCGGGATCCGAGCTGGTCGTTTTCGCCTGCAGTCATTGCGGTTCTACCGCAGTCGAGCGCTCATCGCTGTTCTTCCCGCCGGGCACCCGGGTGATCGGCGTGCCCTGCGTGGGCAGCGTGGATGAATCCCTCATCCTCAAGGCCGTCAGCCTGGGGGCGCGTGGCATCATCCTGGCGGGATGCCGCGAGGGCCAGTGTCACTACGGGGCCGGGCCCGAGCGTGCCCGCAAGCGGGTAGAACGGGTCAGGGCTATCCTGGCGCAGTTGGGAACAGAGGAGGTCACCGTGTCGGTAATGGGACTCACGCCCGACCGGGCCTCCCTTCTGGTAGAAACCCTGGCGGCCATGAGTTCCGCCGCCGAAGCGAGGGTATGTGCAGGTGGGCAATGACGTTCTCACCATCCCCGAGAGCCTGCAACCCGGGCAGGTCGAGGCCCAGGCCGACCTGTGGGCGTGCTGGGCGTGTGGAACCTGCACGGCCGGCTGTCCGACAGTGAACATTGCCACCGGCACTGACCCCCGCCGCCTCATCCGCATGCTCCAGATGGGGCGCTGGCGCGAACTCCTGGGTTCCCCTGCCCTCTGGGTGTGCACCATGTGCGGTCGGTGCAGCGCGGCCTGTCCCAACGGCATCGATGTGGGCCTTCTCGCCCGCACCGTCCGCACCTGCGCCGTGGAAGAAGGGGTGGTGCCGCCCACCCTCCAGCACGTGGTGGACGTCTCCATGGAAAGCGGCAACAACATGGCGGTCACTGAGGACGAGTTCCTGGAGACCCTGGCCTGGGTGGAAGAGGACTTACGCGCCGAACTGGGCGATGATTCGATCCGTATCCCCATCGACCAGAAGGGAGCCCGCATCCTGTACACCTTCAACCCCAGGGAACCCAAGTTCTATCCCCTGACCATCTCGGCCGTGGTCAAGATACTGCATGCTGCGGGCGAGAGCTGGACGGTTTCAAGCCGCCACTGGGACTGCACCAACTACGCCCTTTACACGGGCGACGACCTCAGCGCGGGCGAACTGGCCCGCCGTCTGGCTCAGGAGGCCGATGCCCTAGGCGCCCAGGTGGTCGCCTTCCCTGAATGCGGTCACGCCTACCGGGCTTTTCGCTGGGGGGCTCCGCGCTGGCTGGGCAGACGGGTACCTGCCGCCAGCATCATCGAGCTGGTGGCCGGGTACATCCGCGAGGGGCGCCTGCACCTCGACTCCAGGCGCAATCCCCTGCCCGTAACCTACCACGATCCCTGCAACATGGCCCGCCGCGAGGGAATAGTGGAAGAACCGCGCCTGGCCTTGAGGAACGCGGTCGAGCGCTTCATCGAGATGGAACCCCGCGGCGTCCTGAACTACTGCTGCGGCGGTGGCGGTGGGGTGCGGGCGGTCACTCCCCTCGCCCATGACCGCCTGGCCAAGGGGGAGGTCAAGGCACGGCAAATCCAGCGCACGGGTGCCCGCATCGTAGCAACTTCCTGCCACACCTGCGTGGACCAGCTGGACGAACTCAACCGCCACTATCGCCTGGGGGTCCGGGTGCTGAACGTGTGCGAACTGGTGGCAGAGGCCCTGCTCCTGTGAAGCAGCGGCTCGTCCGGCCAAGAGAAAGGCGGTGCAAAGGATGGACAGGCGATACCCGGTGCTCACCGAAGTGCCGGCCGGAAGCCAGGTCAGGGTGAGGCGCTTCGGCGGCCCGCGGTCCCTGTGGCTGCGTATGGTGGCGCTGGGGCTTCACCCCGGAGCGAGGGTCAATGTGGAGGGCTCAAGTGGCCTCGACGGGACCGTAGAGGTCACCGTGCAGGGTTCCCGGCTGAGCTCCAGCCTGAAGATGCCTCCCGCATCTTCGTCAAAAAGACATCCTGACCGTTTTCCGGGAACCGGCTCCCCGGCATCTTCCCCAGAGATCCCTGCCCGGACTTGCCCCAACGCTGCCCCTGCCGAGCTGTACGCATGGGCCGCGCGCAGGCTTGTCCCTTCCTCACGGCGGTGGTAGAATACCGCTGACAACCGCAGATCGCGCGCGGGTGCCCCCACGCGGGGGTCAAAAGGGAACCAGGTGCGAATCCTGGACGGTCCCGCCACTGTGAATGGGTAGCCGACCCCGAAGGATGCCACTGGGCCCATGTGGCCCGGGAAGGCCGGGGAAGGCAGTGACCCATGAGTCAGGAAACCTGCCCGCCCGTGAAGAAGCCTGCACCTTCGGTCGAAAGGGGGCAGCGCGTGATGCTCATAGGCGAGCGAACCGGCCTCGATCCACCTCGGTCGAGGCTTCTTTCATACTCGTAACCCCTTAACCGGGGCACAGGGCCGGGCCAGGCTCCGATCTCGTGGGGCAAAGCCGAATGGCCTGCTTGAGGACCGGGGTAGTTACCGGCTGGCTCTATGCCCGAGACATGGAGGCGATCGCCACATATGGACCCATGCCACCCGGAAAGCGGGAATCCGGGGCCCCTCGGGGCCTCGGCAACGACAGCGCCACCAGGACCCCCGGTGAATCATGATCGGCCGGTCCCGCTGCACGCCCAGCTCTCCCAACTGATCACCGCATGGGTGGACAGCGGCGAACTCCGTCCGGGCCAGCGTCTCCCGTCGGAACGTGAAATGTGCAGGCGGTTCGGCATCAGCCGTACCACCGTACGCCAGGCGCTGGCCGCGGCGCAGCAGCAGGGTCTGGTCGACTGCGTGGCCGGAAAGGGCCGTTACATCTCCTGCACTCACCTGACCGCAGCCCCTTACCGTACACCGAGAAAGGAGGGTGCCGGAATGACTCCGGAGCAGATCGTGAAGCGCGACGGGCGCCTGGTCGACTTCGACCGGGAGAGGATCGCCAGCGCGATCTTCAAGGCGGCGCGGGCCGTGGGAGGACAGGATCGGGCCCTGGCCGAACGCCTGGCCGACCAGGTGGTGGCCATCGTCGCCCACCAGTTCACCGACCGGTTTCCCACCGTGGAGGACGTGCAGGACATCGTCGAAAAGGTCCTCATCGAGAACGGCCATGCCCGCACCGCCAAGGCCTACATCCTGTATCGCCAGCAGCACCAGGAACTGCGGGACTTCCGCGCCCTGCTCGTGAACGCCGAGAAGATGGTGCAGGACTACCTGGACCAGCTGGACTGGCGCGTGAGCGAAAACAGCAACATGAACTATTCCCTGCAGGGACTGAACAACCACATCATCTCCGCCGTTTCCGCCCGGTACTGGCTGGAGAAGATCTACCCCCCTCGCGTACGGGAAGCCCACCAGGACGGAGCCCTCCATATCCACGACCTGGGCATCCTCGCCCCCTACTGCTGTGGCTGGGACCTGGCCGACATCCTGCTCCACGGGTTTGCCGGCGTGGGGCAGAAGGTGGAAAGCGCCCCTCCCAGGCACTTCCGCACCGCCCTGGGCCAGGCCGTCAACTTCTGCTACACCCTCCAGGGCGAGGCGGCAGGAGCCCAGGCCCTGGCCAACTTCGATACTTACCTGGCGCCTTTCATCCGCTACGACGGTCTCCGGTATCACGAAGTCAAACAGGCCCTCCAGGAGGCGATCTTCAACCTGAACGTGCCCACCCGGGTGGGGTTCCAGACCCCTTTCGTCAACCTGACCATGGATGTGACGGTACCCCCGTACCTGGCCGGGCAACCGGTCATAGTGGGGGGGCGCCTGGAGAAAGCCCCTTACGGCGAATTCCAGCGGGAGATGGACATGCTCAACCTCGCGTTCTGCGAGGTGATGCTGGAGGGTGATGCCTGCGGCCGCATATTCACCTTTCCCATCCCCACCTACAACATCACCCCCGGCTTCGACTGGGAGAGTCCGGTGGCCGACCGCATCGCCGCCATGACCGCCCGTTACGGCATCCCATACTTCGCCAACTTCATCAACTCCGACCTGCAGCCGGAAGACGTGCGCAGCATGTGCTGCCGCCTGCGCCTGGACAACCGGGAACTGCGCCGCCGGGGCGGAGGGCTGTTCGGCGCCAATCCCCTCACCGGCTCCATAGGGGTGGTCACCATCAACCTGCCGCGCATCGGCTATCTGGCCAAGACGCCCCACGGGTTTTTCACACGCCTGGGGGAACTCATGGCTCTCGCCCGCGACAGTCTCCTCATCAAGCGCCAGGTGCTGGAGAGGTTCAGCGAGGGTGGATTGTACCCGTATTCCCGCCACTACCTGCGCCAGGTGAAGGAGTGCCTGGGACAACACTGGGCCAACCACTTCAACACCATCGGCCTGGTGGGGATGAACGAGGCGCTGCTCAACTTCCTGGGCGAGGACATCGGCACCCCGGCCGGCCAGCAATTCGCCCTCGAGGTGCTGGAATTCATGCGGGAGGTGCTGGTGGGGTTCCAGCAGGAAACCGGCCAGATGTTCAACCTGGAGGCCACCCCGGCCGAAGGAGCATCCTACCGGCTGGCCCGGATTGACCGCTTGCGCTACCGGGACATCGTCACCGCGGGTGACCAGGAACCTTACTACACCAACTCCACCCACCTTCCGGCCGGGTACACAGATGACGTCTTCGAAGCCCTCACCCTGCAGGAACAACTGCAGACCAGGTACACCGGGGGAACCGTCTTCCACGCTTTCCTGGGGGAGAGCGTCGAGGACACCAAAGCCCTGAAGGCCTTCCTGCAAAGGGTCCTGGGCCGCTTCCGTATCCCCTACCTGACCGTTACTCCCACCTTCAGCATTTGCCCCCGGCACGGCTACCTGAAAGGAGAACACCCCACATGCCCCCGGTGCCAGAGCGCGACCGAAGTGTGGAGCCGGGTGGTGGGATACTACCGGCCCGTGCAGAGCTGGAATCCCGGCAAGCAGGAGGAGTTCCGCACGCGAAGGGCCTTCCTCCTGCCGGAGCAGGCAGGGGCCACTCCGGTATGACGGGCGGCTTCTCCAGGGCATCCGGCGGCGATGGGGAGAACGACCTCGGGGGAAGGGGGCCCACTGCCATCTCTGCCCGGGGGCTGCAGAAGCTCACCCTGCTCGACTTTCCCGGCATGGTGTGCGCCACCGTCTTCCTGGCCGGTTGCAACCTCAGGTGCCCGTATTGCCACAATCCCGACCTGGTCCTGGGTTCCCCTGACCTCCCCTGCATCCCGGAAGAAGAACTGCTGCGCTTCCTGGAAAGCCGCCGGGGATTCACAGACGGCGTATGTGTGAGCGGCGGCGAGCCCACCCTGGACCCCGGCCTGCCCGGGTTTCTGGCCCGAGTAAGACCGCTGGGGTTCAAAACCAAGCTGGATACCAACGGCACCCGCCCCGACGTGCTGAGGCGTCTGCTGGAGCGCGGCCTGGTGGACTACATCGCCATGGATGTGAAGGCCCCCCCGGACAAGTACCGAAGGGTCACCCGGAGCCGGGTGGACCCGGGCACCATCGAAGAAAGCATCCGTCTCCTGCAGCAGAGCGCAATCGACCACGAGTTCAGAACCACGGTCGTACCCGGCCTGGTGTCCGCAAACGACGTGGAAGAGGTGGCCAGATGGCTTCAGGGACCGCAGAGGTACGTACTCCAGCAGTACTGGCCTCCCGGCAAAACGCTGGACCAAAGCTGGAAGAAACCGCCCCCCTGCCCCCACTCCCACCTCGAGCGCCTCGCCCGCCGCATAGCCCACCTGGTGGCCCGGGTCGAAGTAAGGCAGCACATCCTTTAGAAACTCATGTCTGGCCCATCACGGGGTTCAGGCGCTGTCTGCTATCGCTGCTAGCAGCCCCGGAACGCGGCATGAGCACCCGTAGCGCCCGTGGGTGGACGGGGGCTGCCTGCTCAGTGCCACCGTTGCAGCGCGGCCTTCATGGCCTCGGCCATGACTACCTTGAGGGGCACCCCGGATGAGGCAGCTGCGGCCTTGCAGTCCTCGTACTCGGGGGCCACGTTCACCAGCTTGCCGTCCAGGTATGCGCACTTCACCCGCAGGGTACCGAATCGGGTGGGCACTTCCTTTATGTGGCGCTCGGCCATCCACCTCGTCGCCCGGTGCCCGCGCACCCCCAGAGTGGTGGTTTCGCGCAAGAGCACGCCCAACACAGCGGTCAGGCATTCGGCCGGGCAGATCACCGACACCAGCACGCCCGGCCTGTGCTTTTTCATCTGTACCGCCTGCAGGAACACATCAAGGGCCCCCGCCCCAAAGAGCTTCTCCTGAACGTGTTCGAAAAGCTGGGGGTTCATGTCATCGACGTTGCATTCCAGCAGGAAGGATTCTTCGAGGGCTGAGCCCAGCTCACAGGCCGCCTCCACCTCCGCCGCCCACGACCCAGCCGCCGGCCCCGGCCCGGCCCCAGCAGCCGACCCACCGGGCCTCCACTCCCGGCCCACCACCAGGCGCAGGACGTTGGGCCAGGGCAGGTCCCGGGTGCCCGCCCCGTACCCGACCACCTCCGGAACCAGGCGCGGCCACACCAGCGCCGGCTCCGCCAGCACCCTCATGAGTGCCGCCCCCGTCGGCGTGACCAGCTCTCCTTCCCCGGGAGCCTCCCGGGTGGGAAACCCCCGCAAAAGGTCCAGGGTGGCAGGGGCGGGAACGGGCAGGATGCCGTGTGCGCACGCCACCCGCCCACCCCCCAGGGGGAGAGGCCCGCACAGGACCCGTTCGGCTCCCAGTAAGCGCAGCCCTTCGATCACGCCCACCACGTCGGCGATGGCGTCCAGGGCACCCACCTCGTGGAAGTGCACCCGGTCTGGAGGAAGGTCGTGGATGCGACCTTCCGCCTCGGCCAGCGCGCGGAAAACCTCCACCGCCCGTGATACCGTCTCTGGAGCCAGGGAACTTGACTCCAGCAGGGCGAGCACTTCGGCCAGGCCCCGGTGGGTGCCGTCCCCATGCTGGCCATCCCCGACGGGCTGCCGGCTCACCCCCAGGACCTCCACCTTGGTGGCGGCCACGGCCCCCCTCCTGACCCTGTGCGCGACCAGCTCCACCCCATCCACGGGCAACATGCGCAGCGAGGCGTTGAGATCGGCCACCTCCACACCCGCGCCCACCAGAGCACCCAGCAACATGTCCCCGCTTACCCCCGAGACCGGGTCGACGAACACCAATCGGCCGGAACCCCTGTGATCCCCCACCCGCCACCCCCTATTGCTGGCAGTTGATGAGATGGGCAATCTGCGCGGCCCCAAAGCCGTTGTCGATGTTGACCACGGCCACCCCTGGCGCGCAGCTGTTGAGCATGGCCAAAAGAGCTGCCAGTCCCCCGAAGCTCGCCCCGTAACCGGTGCTGGTGGGAACAGCGATCACCGGACGGCCCACCATGCCGGCCACTACGCTGGGCAGCGCACCTTCCATCCCGGCCACCACCACGACCACCCGCGCCCGCCGCACGAGAGCAAGGTGGTCAAGAAGGCGATGCAAACCCGCCACTCCCACGTCGTACACCCTCTCCACCGGGTCACCCGCTATCTCCAGGGTGACTGCGGCTTCCTCCGCCACCGGGAGGTCGGCCGTGCCCGCCGACACCACCGCCACGAAGCCGGCTGGCGTCACCCCCGGTGCTTTCGCCGCGTGCTCCGGGCGCACTTCCACGATGCGCGCCGCGGAATGATACCGGGCGGCCGGGTTCCAGGCCCGCACCGCCTGCCACACCGCCTGGTCGGCGCGGGTGGCCATTACCACCTCGTGCCGGCTGGCCAGAACCTTCAGGATCTCCACCACCTGCTCCGGGGTTTTACCCGGGCAGTACACCGCCTCAGGAAAACCCAGGCGGAGGGCCCGGTGATAATCCGGTTTTGCATAGCCCAGGTCCGCGTACGGGAGAAGGGCCAGCTCGGCCAGGGCCTGCTCCACATCCCGCTCACCCGACCGTACCTGCTCAAGGAGGGTCTTCAGCGCCGCCCGGTCCACGCGCCACCACCCTCCTCATGGCGATGAGATGCCTCGCCGCCGGGATACCCGGGCTGACCTCGAGCCAGCACCTCGTCCATGCTGCCAGTACGGTAACCTTGCAGGTCTAAAGCCACATACGGAAATCCGGCCGCCTTCACCGCCTGCACCACCTGGTCGCGACGCGCGAGCAACACGCCCATCTCTTCCCCCGGGACCTCGATACGCGCCACCGTGCCGTGGTACCTGACCCGCACCAGGCCAAATCCCATCCCGCGCAGGGCACGTTCTGCCCCGGCCACCGCCGCCAGGGCGGCGGGGGTGATGGGTGTGCCATAGGGAAACCGGGTCGCCAGGCAAGCCATGGGAGGAAGATCCCAGGTGGGCAGTCCTGCCCGCCGGGAAAGCTCCCGAATCTCTCCCTTCGTGAGCCCCGCCTCCTGGAGGGGACTGCGCGCACCCGTCTCCGCCACCGCCCGCAGCCCGGGCCGGTATTCGGCGCGGTCGCTGGCATTGGATCCCTCCAGCACGCACGGGATCCCCCTGCTCCTCGCCACCTCCCAGAGGAGCCCGAGCAGTGCCCGCTTGCATAAATAGCAGCGGTCGGCAGGGTTCGAGCAGAAACCGGGCAGATCCAGTTCCGAGGTGGCCAGCACCAGATGCGCTACCCCCGTTTCCTGCGCCAGCCGCCGGGCCCGCTCCACTTCCTCCTCGGGATGGATGGGAGAACTGGCGGTGACCGCCAGCACATGCTCTCCCAGTATCTGCCTGCACTCGTGCAGCAGGAAGGTGCTGTCCACGCCCCCCGAGAACGCAACCAGCGCACCGGGGAACTGGCCCAGCATCCCCCGCAAACGGGCGACCTTCTCCGCGAGGCGCCTCTCGCTGTCGCTGCCCAGGCTACCTCCCCCCACTTGACCCAGTGCGTCAGTCTCTGGGCCAGGGAATCGGCCGGCAATTCATCCACCCTCGATATGCGGGCCCGAGGGCTCGGGCCAGTTCCCTGGTCAACCCGAAGGATACCATGGCGGGCCTCTCCACGTCCACCACCGGGACGTTCACCCGCGGATCTTGCCGGCACAGCCGGGCAACCTTGCGGGCGTCCTCCACCGGATCACTGCCCCCCAGCCCCACGTTACGGCCAGAGGGGCGGGTCATCGGTATCGACCACCACCGCCAGGCCCGGCCTGCTCCGTCTGACCTGCCGGGGCGCTGCCGCCCGCAGGTTCAGCGCCAACCAGGGAGACGCGCGCGCACGGCGTCCTACCTCGGTCCCCTGGGCCTACCAGGTCGTGAGCTCCAACGGGCCCACGACTGCCCGCGTGCACTCCTGATCCGCGACCACCGGGTCCCCGTAGCTGCACTCCGGGTCCGGCGCCATCGCCGCCAGATGAGCAGGCCGGCTCCGGCCACCGCCACCAGCCAGGGCCAGGGCAGAGACCGCTCCGGCACGGTTACGGCGCTGGCGGCGACCAGAGGCACGGTTAGAGGAGGCGCATCCGGGCAGTACACCTCCACCTCGCCCACCCTGTGCCCCGCCGCCACCGGGGCCCGGAGAGCAGGGTCCCACCGCACCGCGGTCCTAACCTTGCCATCAAGGGAGGCTGCTTCCTCCGGAAGCAGGGGAACCACCACGTCGGCCCCCGCCACCCCCTCAACCACCGCCCCGTCGGTGAGAGGGCGGGAAGCCACGGGCTGCCCCGAGCGGACGACGGTGACCGGACGGTAACAGGCGAACGCGTGGTCCAGCAGGGCCCGCACATCCTTCCAGAACTCCAGCCCGGCCCCCAGCATGACCACCACCGGCTCGAACTGACCCCGCCGCGCGGAGGCGACCACGCAGTGCCCTGCTGCCACCGTGTAGCCGGTCTTGATACCGGTTCCGTCTTCGTCTGCCAGGAGCTTGTTCTCGCTGTACAGCACCCGGGTGGAGTTCTTCGCCGGCCAGGGCATCTGCCAGCGGCGGCTGGACACCAGTTGCCGGAATACGGGGTTCTTCATGGCGTAAGCCGCTATGGTGGCCAGGTCGCGGGCGGTGCTGTAATGGTCGCGGTCATCCAGACCGTGGGGATTGACGAAGTGGGTGTTTCGGCAGCCCAGGCTGCGGGCCTTCTCGTTCATCAGGCGGGCGAACCCCTCCACGGATCCCCCCACCTGCTCCGCGATGGCGATGGCGGCGTCGTTGGCCGAGCGGAGCATGAGGGCGTAAAGAAGGTCGCGCAGGGCCTCCCTTTCGCCCTCCTCCAGGTAGATGCGGCTACCCTCCACAGTGGCTGCGCGGCGGCTCACCGTGACCAGGTCATCGGGGTTGCCCCGTTCGACGGCCACCAGCGCCGTCATGATCTTGGTGGTGCTGGCGATGAGGCAGCGTTCGTCAGGCGAGCGGGCATACAGGATGCGACCCGACCCCGCATCCATCACCACCACGGCCCGGGCGTCCACATCCGGCCAGCCGGGTGCCCCCGCAGCCGATCCGCGTATCGCAGCCGATCCGGGAACCAGCACGGCCCCAAGTAACGCTGCCGCCAGCACCCCCGCGACCATCGCCGCCCTGAGGCTCAAAGCTCTACCCAACCTCACTGTCCACCTCCGCCATCCACCTCCGACCCCCGCCACCGGTAGCACCTCCAGCAGCCTTGTCTGGGCTTCGCGCACGTGGTAGAATGCTCCTGCCAACTGAATATGCCGTACGGGTGCCCCCTATGGGGCTAATAGGGAATCAGGTGCAAATCCTGAGCGGTCCCGCCACTGTAACCGGGAAGCCGGCGGCACGGATGCCACTGTTCTCTCGTCCTTCAGCCAGACCTGAAAGGGAGAACGGGAAGGCGCCGCCAGCGACGATCTGGAGCCAGGAAACCTGCCCGCGCGGCCGGCGTGTGACGACCTTCGAGGGAAGGGGGCGTGCACCGTGAGGAAAGGGTACATCCTTCCGGCATCCTCCACGTGACCCCGGCCCCAGAGGCCGGGGTCACGGCGTTCCGGGGCCCGTAACCAGAACAGAAAGGAGCATTCCCAGGATGACCCGCAGGAAATCGTCCCCGAATCTGCACCCGAACGCCCACCGGGGCGGGACGGGGCCTCGTCTGCTCGTCCTGCTGCTCGCCGCGGTCATGGCGGTGTCCGTGGCCGCCGGATGCGCTGGCAAGAAGCCCGAGGCCGGGCCGGCCCAGCCGGCGCCATTCCCCCTTACCATAACCGACGGCACCGGGCGCCAGGTGACCGTCCCCGCCCAGCCCCAGAGGATCATTTCCCTGGCCCCGTCCTGCACGGAAACCGTGTTCGCCCTGGGCCTGGGGTCGAAGGTGGTGGGAGTGGACAAGTTCAGCAACTACCCTCCCGAGGCCCAGACCCTGGAGAAGGTGGGAGGCTTTTCCGACCCCAGCGTGGAGAAGATCGCCGCCCTCAAGCCGGAACTGATCCTGGGGACGAGTATGCACAAGAAGGTACTGCCCCAGCTGGAAGCCCTGGGCATCCCCGTGGTGCTGCTCGACCCCAAGGACGTGGATGGGGTGCTGGCAGACATCCAGACGGTGGGGCGCCTCACCGGCGCCACCGAGGCCGCCGGGAAGCTCGCCTCCGACGTCCGTAACCGCATCACCCGGGTCAAAGATAAGATCGATGCCTCCGTGCCCGGAGACCAGCGACCCTGGGTCTACTACGAGGTGTACTCCGAACCCATCATGACCGTGGGCCCCCACACCCTGATCCACCAGCTCATCGAGCTGGCGGGAGGACGCAACATCGCCTACGACGCCCAGACCGATTACCCGGAGTTCAGCTCCGAGGCCGTCATCCAGCGTAACCCCGCCGTGATCATCTTCCCCAGCTTCCACGGGTCGGCATCGCTCACCGTGGACAAGCTCAAGGCGCGTCCGGGCTGGGCCGCCATCGCCGCCGTCAAGAACGGCCGCGTCCACGCCATCGATGCCGACATCATCTCTCGTCCCGGCCCTCGCATCGCCGACGCCGTGGAAGAGCTGGCCCGCATCATCCACCCCGACCTCTTCCCCAGGTAGGCGATGAGCGCCATGGGTGAGGGGACCCTGACCGGGGCCATGGGCGCCATGTGGCGCAGGCGCAAGATCCTCCTGGCCGGTCTGGGGGTGGCAGCCGCGCTGGCCCTGGTGGCCGGGGTGGGCATGGGGGCCGTCCCCGTATCGCCGGGGCGCATCCTGTGCGCTCTCCGCACCGGTCCGGGCATCCCGCGCATCGGGCCGGGGGCTGCCGCCGGGTCCCTGGAGCAGACCATCATCTGGCAACTCCGCCTCCCCCGCGTGCTCGTGGCGGGGCTCACGGGCGGCTGCCTGGGGATAGCGGGCACCCTGTTCCAGGCCCTGTTCCGCAATCCCCTGGCCGATCCCTACCTGATCGGCGCCTCCTCGGGCGCCTCCCTGGGGGCGGTGCTGGCCATCGTGCTCTCCCTGGAACTGCACCTGTTCGGCCTGGGGGCCGTCCCGGTGCTGGCCTTCGTGGGCTCTACGGGCACAGTGCTGCTGGTGTACCATCTGGCGCGAGAGCGCGCGTTCATCTCCGTGCTGGCCCTCGTGCTGGCCGGGGTGGCGGTGAGTGCCTTCGTCTCGGCCCTGGTCTCCCTCCTCACCTATCTCACCGCCGACGAACGCCTGCACCAGATAGTATTCTGGCTGATGGGCGGGTTCGGCGCCGCCACCTGGCAGGGTGTGCGTATCGCCCTGCCCTACTTCGCCGGAGGCATGCTGGTGGCCCTGGCCTGCGCCCGCGACCTCAACTCCCTGCTCCTGGGCGAAGAGACCGCCCACCACCTTGGGGTGGAGGTCGAACGCACCAAGAAGGTGGTGCTGGCCACCGCGTCCCTGCTCACGGGGGTGGCGGTGGCATCGGGCGGGGTAATCGGCTTCGTGGGCCTGGTGGTGCCTCACCTGGTGCGCATGGCAGGCGGCCCCGATCACCGCTTCGTGATCCCCGCCGCCGCCCTGGGGGGTGCCTGCACCCTCATGCTGGCAGATGCGGTGGCGCGGACGGTGCTCGCACCCGCCGAGTTGCCGGTAGGCCTGGTGACGGCCATGACGGGTGCCCCCTTCTTCGTGTATGTGCTGCGGCAGCGCAGGCGCCTGCGCTTCTTCGGCCAGCGCACCTGACGAGCCCCGGACCAGGCGACGTCGCGTATAGAAGACCCTGGCCAGGTGCGACGAACAGGAGGTGAAAGCCACGGCGACGGCTCACCCCACATCCGACACCCTGATGGGTCATCGCATGGCCTCGGGGACGGCTCACGCCAGGGCCCACATCATGGTGCGCGACCTGGAATACAGCTACGACTCCCGGCCGGTACTGCAGGAGATCTGGCTGGCGGTGGAGCGCGGGGACATGGTCGCCATCATAGGACCCAACGGGGCGGGCAAGTCCACCCTGCTCAGGTGCCTCACCCGGGCCCTGCGCCCCCGCCGGGGGGTGGTGCTGGTCGGGGGGCGTGACGCGTCCCGCCTGCCCGCCCGCCAGATCGCCCGCCAGATGGGGACGGTCCCCCAGACCCACGCGACCGACTTCGAGTTCACGGTGGAGGAACTGGTGGCCATGGGGCGTCACCCCCACCTGCCCCCCTTCGCGGGTCCCGGCCCCCGCGACCTGGCCGTGGTGAGGGAAGCCATGTGCCTCACCGCGGTGGAGTCCCTGGCGGATAGGCCCGTGTCCGCCCTGAGCGGGGGCGAACTGCAGCGGGTGGCCATCGCCCGCGCCCTCGCCCAGGAGCCTGAGATCCTGCTCCTCGACGAACCCACCTCCCACCTGGACATTGCCTACCAGGTGGAGATCCTGGAAATCGCGCGGCGTCTCAACCGGGAGCGCCGGGTCACGGTCCTGGCCGCCATGCACGACCTCAACCTGGCCGCCCAGTACTTCCCCCGCTTCATCCTGCTCGCCAGAGGCCGCATCCTGGCCGCGGGCCCGGCAGATCATGTCCTGCGGCCGTGCCTGTTGCGGGAAGCGTACGGGGTGGATGTGGTGCTCACCACCCACCCCGTGGCGGGCTGCCCGGTGGTGCTTCCTGCCCCCCGCGGCGCCGCCTCCGCAATCCCTGCCACCCATTCCACGGCGCCGGCCCACAGCGCAGCATGCGCCGGGGGCTGTCCCGAACGCCCCCAGGGCAGGGTGACCCTGGTGACGGGGGGAGCGCGCAGTGGAAAGAGCCGCTTCGCGGAAGAGCTGGCCTCCCGGTCCGGCAAGAAGGTGGTGTACGTGGCCACCTGCATCCCGGGAGACGAGGAGATGCGGGCGCGGGTGGCGGCACACCGCCGGGGCCGCCCTTCTTCGTGGACGACCAGGGAGGAGCCCTTCGACCCGGGCGCCGTCCTGGCGGCAGAAGACTCGGCCGATACCTGCTTCGTCGTCGATTGCCTCACCCTCCTCGCCTCCAACCACCTCCTCCGCCAGGCAGCAGAGCACGGCAGCTGCCTGCCGGACGACGACCATGAACAGACCGGCTCAGGCCGGGATGACGAACGCCCGAACGACCAAAACCCGAGGGACAAAGGCCGGACCGACGAACGCCGGGGGGACACAGGGGGGGCCGGTGAAGTGCGGGACTACGACGGCCTTTGCCAGCGCGTATACGAGGAAGTCGCCCGCCTCGGTCCCGTACTCCAGGGACTGCAGGGAGAGTGCATCCTGGTCACCAACGAGGTGGGGATGGGCCTCGTGCCCGAATGGCCGCTGGGACGCGCATTCCGCGATGTGACGGGACGGGTGAACCAGTCGTTCGCCTCCCTGGCAGACCGGGTGTACCTCATGGTCTCGGGAATTCCGGTGCAAATCAAGTGAGGTGACAGTATATGCCGACGGTGCGCACCCTTACGCGGCTGGCCATCCTCATCGCCCTGAGCGCCGTGGGCGCCTCCCTCAAGGTGCCCGCGCTGACCGGGACGCCGGCTCTGGACTCGGCCCCCGGCTACTTCGCCGCCCTGGCCCTGGGGCCAGGCCAGGGGGCGGTGGTGGCGGCAGCCGGACACCTGCTCACCGCCCTCACCGCAGGCTTCCCCCTTACCATAGCCATCCACCTGGTCATCGCGGCCGGAATGGGCGGTTGCGCCGCCGCAGTGGCAGCGTGCGGAGCCAGGAAGGGACCATGGTGGGCGTTCGCCCTTGGGCTGCTCCTCAACGGGGTGGTCTTCCCCGCCCTTTTCCTGCCCATTCCGGGATTCGGCCCCGGTTTCTTCGCCGCCATGCTGATCCCCCTTCTGGTGGCATCCGCCCTCAACCTGGGCCTGGCGGCCCTGGCCTACCAGGCAGCCGTGCGCGCCCGCCTGACCTGGGTGGTGCCCCGCCTTGCCCTTGCTGCGCCGATGGGGTCTCGCTCAGGTGCAGGCCGGGCGGCACGCGGGTCCGCCTGTCGAAAGGAGGATGCCGGCGCTTGACCCGTGCTGCCCTATCCCCATGGGCGCGTCTCGCCCACCTCGACGATGTGGTAGCCATCCCGGTGGCCAGAGGGCGGCTTCTGGTGGTGGCGTGCGACTCCTGCGCCGGCATAGGTGACCGACCCGCCGATGTGGTGGCCGTCCCCCCCTACGTGGTGGGCCGGTTCACCTGCCGGGTCCCCCTACTGGAGGTCCTGGCGGTGGGTGGACAACCGTTCCTGGTGGTGGCCACCCTGGGCGTGGCGCCGCATCCCGCCGGCGAAGCCATCCTGCGGGGAGTGCGGGATGAGGCATCCCTGGCAGGCATCCCCGCCGGCAACCTCCTCATTAGCACCGAGAAGAATATCCCCACCGCCCAGACCTCGGCTGGGATCACGGTCCTGGGGTGGGTGAACCGGGGCGCCATTCGCTTTGGCCGGGCTCGGGCAGGCGACCTGGGGGTGGCCGTGGGGAAGCCCAAGGTGGGTGCCGAAGTGCAGTTGGACGACCCGGACATCGCCGACATCCCCGCCCTGCGCCTGGCCATGGGATGTGGGGAGGTCGGGGACCTGATCCCCGTGGGATCGGGCGGGATCGCCCGGGAAGCGGGCAGACTGGCGCGTCGCGCCGGACTCTGCTTCTCCCCCACCCCCGGGCCTGTTGAGGCGGCCATACCCGCTGGCACCCTCGGCGACAGCTGCGCCGGGGAACAAGGGCAGCCGGACCTGGAGAGGTCGGCGGGCCCGGCCACCTGTTTCCTGGCGACGGTACCGCCCGCCCGCTTGCCCGACTTCCTGCGGCACATGGCTCCGAGCCGGCGGCCCTGTTACCCGGTGGGCACTCTGATCCCTCCAGCCCCGGACGGGCCCGGGCACCCTTCCTGCCAGGGCGGGGGATGAGGCCGTGATGCCCGTCATGCAGGCGCTGTGGTTCAGGGTGACCCTGGCCTTCCTGCTCGACCTGATCCTGGGCGACCCCCGCTGGTTGCCCCATCCCGTAGTGGCCATGGGGAAGCTGACCGCCGCTCTCGAAAAAGTGCTCCGGCAGGCGCACCACCCGCCCGGGTGGCAGCGGCTGGCCGGCAGCCTGCTGGTGGTGACGGTGGTGGGACTGGCCGCCCTTTGCGGCGTCCTCGCTGTGGGGTGGGCAACATCCGCGCATCCCCTGGTGGGACTGGCAGTGGAAGTTCTTCTCATCTACACCAGCCTCGCCACCAGGAGCCTGGGAGATCATCTGGTGCCCGTCTACCGCGCCCTGGACAGGGGCGACCTCTCCGCCGCCCGCCGGGCCGTGTCCCTGGTCGTGGGTCGCGATACCGCCGGCCTGGACGAGGCGGAAGTGGCCCGCGCGGCGGTGGAGAGCGCGGCGGAAAGCACCAGTGACGGCATCGTGGCTCCCCTGTTCTTCGCCTTCCTGGGCGGGGCCCCCGGGGCCCTGGCCTACCGGGCCGTGAACACCCTGGACTCCATGCTGGGCTACCGGGACGAACGGTATCGCTTCTTCGGCTGGGGTGCCGCCCGCCTGGACGACCTGGCCAACCTGGTGCCCGCCCGGCTCAGCGCCGCCCTGCTGCTGGCCGCCGGCGCCGTGCGCGGATACGACTGGCGCCGGGCGCTGCGCATCCTCCGCCGGGACGCCCGCGCCCACCCAAGTCCAAACAGCGGCTATCCCGAAGCGGCCATGGCGGGTCTGCTGGGTGTGCGCCTGGGAGGCCCGAACCGCTATCGCGGCGTCCCCTCCTTTCGCCCTTATCTCGGTGAACCCGGGCGTCCCCTTCAGGCCGGGGACGTGCGGGCAGCCCTCGCCCTCGTCACGACGGCCGCCGGGCTGGCCCTCATCTGCGGTGCCGGTCTGTCCGCCCTGGGGCTCACACTGTGCCGGCACTGGAGGTGACATTTTGCGGCGCCTGCGAACCGCCTTCTCGATCCTGACCGTCATTCCTACGGGCGCAGAGCGCGCCGGCGCATCGCTGTCCCCCGGGGATCTGGTGCGCTGCGTGCCCTTCTTCCCCGTGGTGGGCGCCTGCCTGGGTGGGGCGCTGGCTCTGACCAACCACCTCCTCTCCCCCCTGCTGCCGGGCCAGGTCGTGGCGGCCCTGCTGGTCGCCCTGGCGTGGGCGCTCACCGGGGGCATCCACCTGGACGGCGTGGCGGACACTGCCGACGGTCTGGCCAGCCGCGCTCCGGCGGCACGGGCCCTAGAGATCATGCGTGACCCCCGGGTGGGAGCCGTGGGGGCAGCCGCCGCCTTCTTAACCGTCCTGCTCAAGTACGCGAGCCTGGCGGCCCTCCCGGCCGCTCCGCGCACGGCGGCGCTCCTGGTGATGTCCGCCCTGGGCCGCCAGGGCATGGTCACGGTGATGCCCTTCTACCGCTACCCCCGGGAGCTGCCCGGCCTGGCGTCTCCCTTTGCAGGCCGGGTATCACGCGGCCAGGCCGTCCTGACTCTGGCCATTACCTCCCTCCTGGTGGCGGCAGCCTGCCTGGGCTACCCCCGCTACGCTCCCGCCCTCTCGGGAGGGGCGGTGCTGGGCCTGGTGGGAAGCTCCTTGGCGGCAAGCCGCCTGGCCCGGCGGCTGGGAGGACTCACCGGCGACGTGTACGGAGCCCTGTGCGAGCTGGCCGAGACCGTATTCCTGCTGACGGTGGTGGCCGTTGCCTGAGAAGGGATGGCGGCGCCCATTGCCTGAGAGGTGGTAGTGGCCGTTGCCCGAGAAGGGATGGTGGTTGCGGTTGCCTGAATGGGCTGGGGGCGAAGCCAGGGCTCCGCTCACCTGCGGGGAACTGGTACAAGGCACCATCGGGGGACGGGACTTCCTCATATCCTGCCCCGTCCCCCTCTACTCCCGGGCACGGGTCTGGCTGGAACCCGCCACGTCACCGGGACCGGTGGCCGTCACCGTGGAGCACGCCCTGTTGCCCCCGGGTGCTCCCCGACCGATCCCCGGCGCGGGAAACAAGGCCGTGCGCGCCCTGGAGGTAACCCTCCTGGCCCTGGGCAGACAGGTGCGCCGCGCGGCGATCCACCTCGTGACCCCCGGCCTTCCCGGCAAGGGGCTGGGGACCAGCACAGCCGACATCCTGGCCACGGCCGGGGCCACCGCGGCCGCCCTGGGCGAGCAACTTCGACCCGAGCAGCTGGCCCGGATAGCGCTGGCCATCGAACCCAGCGACAGCACCATGTTCCCCGGGCTGGCACTGCTGGATCACCGCCGCGGTACCCTGATGAAGGCCGTGGGGCCGCCGCCCGCGCTGGGGCTGATCGTCGTGGATCTGGGGGGAGAAGTGGACACGGAACAGTTCAACCGCCGACCCAATCTGGATGCGCTCAACCGCTGCAAAGAGCCTCTGGTGAGAGAAGCCCTGCGCCTCGTGCACCGCGGCATAAGGTGCCGCGACCCCGTCCTGATGGCGCGGGGAGCAACCGTCAGCACCCTGGCTCACCAGGCCATATTGCCCCGCCCCGGTCTCCCGGAACTGGTACGGGGGGCCTGCCGCCGGGGCGCCCTGGGGGTGGTCAACGCCCACAGCGGCACCGTCCTGGGGGTGCTGCTGCCACCCTGTCCCCGCACGAGAAACCTGGTGGCGGAACTGCTTTCTGGCTGGCCCGGCGCCACCGTTCTCGGTCTTACCGGCGTCACCGGAGGTGGTGTCAGAGTATGGCGCACGGCGGACGCATATGGGAAGCTGCCCGCACTCTGGGAGCGGACCCCGCAGAGATCCTGGATTTCAGCGCCAACCTGAATCCCCTGGGCCCTCCTCCAGGGGTGATGGCTCTCCTGCGCGATCACCTCGGAGATGTGGCTCATTACCCCGAGCCCCGGGGAGGAACCCTCAAGAGGGAACTGGCCCGTCACCTGGACGTTTCCCTGGATCACCTGGTGGTGGGGAACGGCGCCGCCGAACTCATCTACTGCTTCTGCCGGGCCATCAGTCCCCGCCGGGCCCTCATCCCCGCCCCCACCTTCGGCGAGTATGCCCGGGCCGTGGGCGCGTGCGGAGGCGAGGTGGATTACCTCCCCATGGACGCAGCGGGATTCCGGCTGCCCGGGGACCGCCTGGCCGCCGCCCTGCACCACGGGCGGTACGACCTGGCGATACTGTGCAACCCCAACAGTCCCACCGGCACCCTGACCACTCCCGATGAACTGGCTCCCATCCTGGACGCCGCCGCCCGCGCCGGCGCCTGGCTGCTCCTGGACGAGTCCTTCCTGGGCTTCCTCCCCCGGCCCGAACTGCTCTCCCTGCGGCGGCTGGTCGGGTCTTCCGACGGCACCGGGGCCCGGCTGGCCGTGCTCGACTCCCTCACAAAGCTGTACTGCCTGCCCGGCCTGCGGCTCGGTTACCTCACGGCGCCGGCACCCCTCGTCAGCCGCATGGAGGAAACCCGCGACCCCTGGAGTGTGAGCGTCCTGGCTCAGGTGGCCGGCATCGGCTGCCTCCAGGAGCAGGAGTACGTGCAGCGCACCCGCCGCCTGCTCCCTGGCCTCCGCCGGGCACTGGCGGAGGCGCTGTCCGCCATCCCGGGCTTACAGGTCTTCCCCTCGGCCGCCAACTTCCTGCTCCTCCACACCAGACCTTCGCCCCCTCCGTTTGAGCCGCGCCCGGCCAGCGTGGTGGCCGCCCGGCTGGCGCGCCGGCTGATCCTGGTGCGGGATTGCTCCGATTTCCCCGGCCTGGAGGCCGGTGATTACATCCGGGTGGCGGTAAGGCTGCCGGGCGAGAACGAGCGCCTGGCCCGCGCCCTGCGGGAGGTGCTCGCCGATGAGCGGTAAGGCCATCATGATCCAGGGGACGGCTTCCCACGTGGGGAAGAGCGTGCTGGTGACCGCACTGTGCCGTATCCTCCACCAGGATGGCCTGCGGGTCGCCCCCTTCAAAGCCCAGAACATGTCCCTCAATTCCTACGTCACGCCCGATGGCCGGGAAATCGCGCGGGCCCAGGCCGGTCAGGCCGAAGCCGCCGGGATACCTGCGGAGGCCATCATGAACCCCATCCTGCTCAAACCGGGGGGCGACTCCCGCTCCCAGGTGGTAGTGCTCGGGCGGCCCCTCGGGGAAGCAGAGGCCCGCCAGTACCGGGAACGCCACGTCCCCGTGCTGGCAAAGGTGGTCGAGGAAAGCCTGCGGCAACTCCTCGGGCGTTTCGACGTGGTGGTGATCGAAGGGGCGGGCAGCCCCGCGGAAGTCAACCTGCGGGACCGGGACCTGGCCAACATGTACGTGGCCTCTCTGGCCGACGCCCCCGTGCTCCTGGTGGCCGATATCGACCGGGGAGGGATGCTCGCCGCGGTGGTGGGCACCCTGGCCCTCCTGGAGCCCGACGAACGGGACAGGGTAGCCGGGTTAGTGGTCAACAAGTTCCGGGGCGATGCTGAGCTTTTGCGCCCGGGACTCGAGTTCCTCACCCGCAACACGGGCAAGCCGGTGCTGGGCGTCCTCCCCTACGTCCCGGAGCCACTCGTGGACGACGAAGACTCGGTTTCCCTGGACCAACGAAGCACCCGCCGATGGGCGGGAGGCGCCTCGCCGGGGACACCCACCGAAGAAGACACGCCCGTGGTGGCGGTCCTGCGTCTTCCCCGCATCGCCAACTTCACCGATTTCGCCCCACTGGAGTCAGATTCCGGCGTGCAGCTGCGCTACGTGCCGCCCGGACGCCCCATCGGTGCCGCCGACGCAGTAATCATCCCGGGCAGCAAGAGCACCCTGGCCGACCTGCGCTGGCTGAAGGAGCAGGGGTATCAGCGGGAAATCCAGGCCCTGCTCAGGCAGGGCACCACCGTACTGGGCATCTGCGGAGGATACCAGATGCTGGGCCTCGCCGTGGCCGATCCCCTGGGGATCGACGGACCGGCGGGCGAGGAAGAGGGCCTGGCGCTGCTGGACGCCTGCACGGTGTTCCTGCCCGCCAAGGAAACCCACCTGGTGGAGGCCGAGGTGACCGGGAGCACCGGGTTCCTCGAGGAGCTCACTCATACCACAGTGCACGGTTACGAAGTGCACATGGGCACCACCATCAGGTTGCAGGGGGCCGAGCCCTGGCTGCACATAACTCGCCGCAGGAACCTTCCGGCCGACATACCCGAGGGAGCCGTGGACCCCTCCGGCCTGGTGTTTGGCACCTACCTGCACGACATCTTCTACAACGACCACCTGCGCCGGGCGTTCGTCAACTGGCTACGTCGCCGGCGGGGCCTTCCTCCCGCAGCGCCAGAGGCCTTCGTCCTCTCGGCCGCCGGAGACCTGTCCGCATCGCGGGAAGGACGGTACGACGAGCTGGCCCGCATCGTGCGGGCCCACCTGGACATGGAATTCATCTACCGGCTGCTGGGGCTCAGCCCCCCGCCTCAGGCCTGCGTTCCCCCAGGCCAAACTCGCTGATGTCCAACATCCAGTGACGCCCCCGCAGCACGGGGACCGCCTCACGTACTTCCAGCGGCCGCTGAAAGAGCGGGCCGTCCACCGCCAGGGTGTGGTACTCGCCGCTCTCCCCTGACGGCGACAGTCCGCGCCGGGTCAGGGCGCGGTCAAGCTCGGCCGTGCACCGCCGGTCCAGCGTCCGCCCCAGCCACTCCAGGCCCAGGTCCGACCGAACGGCCACGATGACGGCCGTGAACCCCTCGCTCACCCACTCCCGCAGGAGAACGCTCTGGTCCGCGCCCCACAGCGGGAGCAAAGCATTGAGGCCCGCCTCCCGCGACACCCTCTCCACCCACTCCCGGTGCTCCCGCAGATCTATGTCACCGAAGACGCCCGCTTCCACGCCCCGTTCGCGCAGCGAGGAAATCGCTGCCTTAAACCTGGCCTCATACTCCTCCCACCCGGTTTCCACCGCGATGAGCTCGACACCAAGGGCCTCAGCCTGAGTCCGCACCAACTCTAGCCGCAAACCGTGGGCCATGGTGCGCTCGGTTCTTCCCGAATAGGTGGTGACCAGGTAACCGATGTCGGCCCCGGACCGCCTGGCCCGCCACAACGCCAGGCAACTGTCCTTGCCGCCGCTCCAGGAGACAAAGCACCGCAACGCGCGCCCCCCTCCCCGAAATTCCCGTCAGACACCGTCCCCTGCAGGGATGGCTCACCTCGCGTTCCAGTGTACCACAGCCATGCCTGCGCTCAAACCCCAGTAACGGTGGCGGTTCAGGGCAGGCCGGGGAAAGACGGCACCGACTCCTGCCGCGGCAGGTTCTCGGGCCAGGCGGCCAGGGTGGCCTTCAACCGCAGCGTGGCTCCGTCACGCAACACGGTCAGCGTCACCTGGTCCCCGGGCCGCTTCGTCTCCAGGTAGCGCGATACGTCGTCCACCGACTTCACGGCACGCCCGTCCACCGCCGTGATGATGTCGCCCACCAGTGTTCTGCCCGACTGGGTCACGGACATCGGGCGCAACCCCGCCCTGTCGGCCGGGCTGCCCTCGATCACCTGCGTGATCAGGACGCCGCTCCGGGTGTCCAGCCGGAGCCGGTCCGCAAGTTCGGAGGTTATGGCAACGCCCCCGATCCCCAGCCAGGGATGCTCTACCTGCTGGCCGCTCACCAGGGCAGGGAGCACCCGCCGCGCGGTGTTGATCGGGATGGCGAAGCCTATGCCCACCGACCCCTCGACGGGACTCTGGATGGCCGTGTTGATGCCGACGACCTCTCCGCGGGCGTTCAGCAAGGGTCCTCCCGAGTTGCCCGGGTTGATGGCGGCATCCGTCTGCAAGAGACCGCGTATGGTCCGGCCCGTCACTCCCATCATCTGGCGATCCCTGCCGCTGATGATGCCCACCGTAACCGTCCGGTCGAGCCCGAAGGGATTCCCGATGGCGATGGCCAGCTCCCCCACCTGCACCCGGTCCGAGTCACCCAGGACGGCAACACCCAGGTCGTGCCCGGAGGGGTTGATCTTCACTACGGCCAGGTCGTTGCCCGGGTCCGTGCCGGTAACCACGCCGTCCACGGTAACACCATCGACCAGGGTCACCTTCACCTGGCGGGCACCCTGTACCACGTGGTAGTTGGTCATGATGTAGCCCCGCCCGTCCACGATCACTCCCGACCCCGTACCCTGTTCCGACTGAGGCCCGAAGAAGCCTTGCGTGACCTTGCTGACCTCCATCTTAACCACCGCCGGTGCCACCCGGTTGTAGACGGCGGTAACGGTACCGGGCGGGATTTCCTCCGGGAGGGCGGTCACGCTGAGAGGGTGACCGACCGGTATCTGGGCGACGGCACGGGCGGAGAGATGTGCCCACACCGCCGTCCCGCCCATCATCATCCCGGCCACCAGCAGGGCCACCACCGCCAGCACCGGTGCCCTATCCCTCCAGAACCGCCCCTGCCGTGCGAACCACCGCTGCCTTGAGGCCATACGGGGTTCCTGCGACGCGACCTCGCCCGCCGGGGCCATCTCTGCGTCGCCCACCGGGGCCATCTCTGCGTCGCCCACCGGGCGTGTGTTTTCCGGATTTACCTCCATAATCTTGCTCGACCTCCCAGCGCCCGCACCTCGTGGGCTGCGGGCGGCCATCTCCGGTATAGACGAAGAATGTGAAAACAATGTGAAGGCGCACCCCGGAGCGCCAGTCCAGCCGCCGCGATCGCGGCGGCAGATCCCGACACAGTCAGCGCGCTGACACTCAGCGGCCCACCACGGTCAGTGCGCTGACACTGAAGCAGCCCGACCTCCCCACGCGAGCCGCATCCGTTTACATATGTGGCCTATGTGCCGTATTATGCTTACCGTCGCTTCCCGTGGGTCCAGCCCGAGCGGGCACATGGTCAGCTAACTGACGGTTAAGACCGTCTCGCGGTCAGTCCGCTGACACTGCTGCCCCAGCCCTCCAGCGAGGGACCAGCGAGGGGGCACCCTGCTCGCGCCTGGCATCAGGTGCTCGAGCGGCGGAGGGCCGTCGCACTGGCAGTACCGGCCGCAAGCACGACGGCACTCACCACAAATGCCATCTCAAACCTGCCGGTGAAACCAACAAGCCAGCCCGTCACCGCGGGAGCAAGGAAGGTCGGCACGGTGGAGGCAAGGTTCAGTATCCCGAATACCCTCGCGTACGCCTCCGCGGGGGTCGCCCCGGCAACCTCAGCCACCAGCAGCGGGTCCACCACCAGCTTCCCGGTCAAACCGTATAGCAGGACACCGGCGTACAACGCCGCATGTCCCGGAACCAGCCCCACCAGCACCACCGCAACCGCCGAAGCAGGAAGCAGCCCAGCCAGCGCGGTCGCCCGCCGCGACCCTGCCGTCCGGCCGCCCGGAATCGGGGCGGCGCGGTCGGACGAGGCCGGCGCGACACCGTGCAACGGCGTCGGGGCGCGGCGGTCCGACCAGGCCGCCGCCAGCAAAGACGCCGGGATGGATACCAGGGGTACCAGTGCGGAAACCAGCCCGGCCTCCCCGCCCTCCAGGTGGCGGGACGCCTGCAGATAGAAGGGCAGCCACGTCAGGAACACGTAGAAAGGATACATGCTGCAAAAGGAAGTGGCGCAGGCCAGCACCAGGGTCTTCCCGCTTCCGCCCCGCGCAGTGGTCGCCCCGTCCCGGCCCGGGACCGTGGCTGGCCGGGGACGTAGCCCCTCCCGCACCGCCAGCAGCATCACGATACCCAGACCCGCAGTGACCAGCCCGAGGAGCAGGAAGGCGGACCGCCACGGTACCTGCCACCGGTAGAGCACGACCGCCCCCGCACCCCAACCAGCCAGGATACCAGCGCTCATCCCCGAATTGATGAGCGCCAGGGCGCGGGCCCGGCGCTCGGGCGGCACGGAGGCCGTGGCCAGAGCATACTGCGTGGAGTAGTAGGTGCCCTGCCCCAGGCCGGTGGCGACCCGCGCACCAGCGAAAAGACCGATGCCGGGGCAGAAGGCACCGGCCACCGTGCCCGCCGCCTGCAGGAACCACCCCGCCAGCAGGACCATCCGGCGCGACAGCCGGTCGCCCACGACACCGGCCGGCACCTGCATGAGAGCGTACGCAAGGAAGAATGCGGAGTTGATGAGGCCCAGGCCTGCCGGACCCACGGACCACTCTTGCTCCAGCAGCTTGAGGCCTGCAGAGAGGATGGTGCGGTTGGTGTACATCACCACCCAGCCCGCGAAAAACAGGCCCACCAGCACCCGCCAGTCCTGCCACGGCCTGCGCGGCCGGTTCGTCGTCAGAATAAGGTCATCCATTGAGTGCGGCTATGACACCGCCACCACACTTCTGTGCCACTCCCCCACGGCCACGGGCCCACCCGGTAGACCGATCCTCACGCATACGTTCGCCAGGACATCATACCACGGACCGGAAGCGCATGTCAGCGCCCGTTCGATGACACGGATTCCCGCTCCGTGATTCACCGCACACCGCCGGGTCTCTCCGTTCGTGAAACTCCTGCCTTCCAACCGGCTGAGGCCCGGCACCCCAGGGGCGGCTCCCTGCCGCTCGAAATGGTCTCAAGCACGTCCCACCACGGACAACCCCAAATGGCATGAAGCCTGAAGCATTTGAGTGTCAAGATGCGGCAAGGCACGGGATGACCTGGGAACGCAGACGATGGATAGCACGTCTCTCAGTTGAGGAACCAGGGGAAAGGGCGACAGGGCGTGGAACGGCCGGTGATGGTGTCGCTGTTACTGCGGCTGGAAAGGATGCACCGCTGGGTGGCTCCCGCCGTTCTGCTGGCGTGCTTCGTGGTGACACAGGTATTGTTTCGCCTGCCCAGAGCGGGTCTGACCGCGGGTCGATGGCTGCTGACACCATACATGCTGGTGGCGGCGACGGTCCTCTGGCCGGTGTGGCTCGCCCGAGGGCCGGCCAGGCCGGCCACGGCAGCGCAGATCGCGCGAGCGGCGGGCCTCTCTGTGTTGACGCTGATAGCGTGTGTGCTCGCCATCCCCCTCTGGGCGGGCCACGGCTGCTGGGCACCGGACCTCCATTCCTTCTTCCTCATGTCCCTGGCCGGAGTAATCCTTTCCCTGGCGCTGGCCCCCCTGGTGCCGGAGCGCGTGAGGAATCTGAGCGAGCGGCGAAGGGGCGCGGTGGCGCTCATATTTCTGGCCTCCTTCACCCTGAGCGCGGCCACCAGTCTCCTGAGCGCGCGGGCGGCGGTCCCCGTCCGCCCCGCCGGGCAGCCCCAACCGGTCTGGTCGCGGACTCCCTGGCCGGCAGTCTGGGCTCACCTGGCGCCGCGACCCTGGAGCAGGGCTTCATTCGCACCGGCCGACCTGGCCGTGGAGGGGGACGCGCTGGTGTTCGTGCCCCTCCCGGGGAGGACAGAGGTGCTCCACAGCGGTGACGGCCACCTGCTCTGGACGGCCGACCTGGATCCTGGCCCGAACCGGATGCGCTCCGATACCGCCCGTAACGTATGGGAGAGGCCGGTGGTGTCTTCCGGCCACGTGCTCCTGCGGCCCCGGGGAGGCTCAACGGGCCAGATCCTGGACCTGCAGGACCGCACCATGCACAATGTAGACTTGGGTGATGCGGGGCAGGTGGTCCCCTGTCCGGAGGAAGGTTTCTGGGTGCTCACCTCCCGGGAACTCCGCCGGCTCGATGCCCACGGGCAACTGGTGTGGGCCTCGCGGCCCCAGCCTCCCGAACCCCCTGCAAGTACCACCCGCGCTAAGGAGTTCGTAGACTTCCGGGTCAACGAGTCTTCGCCCCCCGATATGTCTCCCCGGTTGAGCGCCACCCCGGACGGCATCGTGGGCCTGCAGCCCGAGTGCCTGTATGTGTGCGACGCGGAAACCGGCGCCATCCGCTGGCAGACGTTTGCCCGCGGCAGGTTCGCCGGCATGCAGGTGGCTCCCTCTCTGGACACCATCTACGTGGCCGAAGCCGGGAGCGAGGGGCGGTACCTCACCGCCCGCGGCCTGGACGGACACACCCTCTGGACCCGGCAACTCTCGGACGACTGCTTTGGGGTCGACTGGGCGGCCACGCCTCACGGCCTGGCTGTGGCGGTGCTGACGCGGGACCACGGCCCCATCCACCACCTGGGGCCTGACGGCAGCCCCCGGTATTCAATCCCGGTGCCCGCGGGAGAATGGTGCAGGCTCCGGAGTTACAGGGACGTCCTCCTGCTCACCTCGTACAACCGCATCAGCGCTTACCGGGCGGGCGACGGGGGCTTCCTGTGGGAGCTTGACCGGTCGCGGGTTTCCTCGCTGCCCGCCGGCTTCCAGGAACACGAGAACTGGGTCCTGGCCGGCAACACCCTCATCATCCGTTACGGACCGGGGATCATCGCCTGCGATCTCTACGCCGGCAGCGTGTCGTGGCAGTACTACCCACCCGGTCAGGCCTACGACGCGGCCGTGGCCGGGGACATGGTATACGTGGCGTCCAGCCGGGGCATCTTCGCCGTCCCCGCCCCCGCAGCGGCCCCGGCCCCGTAGGTCTTGACCGCCACCTCAGGGCACATAAGCCCCGACGGGGATTCGTACCCGGTTGGGCGGGACTGACAGTGGTCAGGTGGCTGGCGGTTCGAGGCCGAGGCGGGAGAGCGTCTCTTTCTTGGGGAGGCCCGTCGACTCGTCCCAGCCGCGGGCGCGGTAATATTCGTCCAGCATCCGGTCGAGCTCCACCACGCTGCCCGCCGAGGGTCCGCTGTCGGAAGGAAGGGGCTCGCGGGTGAAGCGCTCGGGCAGGGTGTCGTCCCCGCGCCCCAGCCCCAGGCGGGCGTTGTAGCAACGCTCCAGGTTCACCAGGCGCTCGCAGGCGTCGCGCACTTCCTCCTCGGAGAATTCCCAGCCGGTGGCGGCGCTCAGGATGCGGGCCGCCTGGTCGTAGGGCAGGATCTCCATGTTGACCAGGGTGTTCTTGCACACTTCCAGGCAGTCGGCCAGGGCGCACCGCTCCTCGTAGTGCTTGACCAGGACGCCCTTACCTGCCGGGGCAAGGCGCTCGGCCGCCTCCGCCACCCCGAAGCGGCGCAGGGCTTCCTCCCGGTTTCCGGTGAGCTCGAACCACGGTTCCGAGCGCAGGTGATCGCCGCCCCGGCTGGCCACCGCCAGCCCCAGGGCGTACCCCTTGATGCCGCGGGGGTCGGCCTGGAACACCTCCATGCCCTTGATGTGCATGGCGTAGCGCTCGCTTCCCCGCCCGATGAGTTGGGCGGCGCGGCGCACCCCGCCCGCCAGTACCTCCCCTATGCCCTCCCGCCGGCAGATCTTCTCGATGAGCGCCAGGATGGTCTGGCCGTTGCCCCAACGCAGGTCCAGGTCGTCGGTCTCGCCGGGGCTCACAGTGCCAGCTTCGGCCAGCTCCATCAGGAAAGAGATCGCCTCGGAGGTGGAGATGACGTCCATGCCGTAACGGTTGCACATGTCGACCGCGCGCAGGGCCAGCGCCAGGTCGTCGTTCCCCACCCGGGACGAGAACCCGGCCAGGCCCTCGAACTCGGGACCCTCGCTGGCCAGCCCGGCGAAGGGTCCGGAATCCACGCGGAAGAAGCGGCTGCAGGGGATGTTGCAACCGAAGCAGGCCTTGCCCTTGAGCCGGTAGGTGGCCGCGAGATGCTCGCCGGAGACCCGGTCGACCCCCGGGAACCGGCCGGTGCGGAAGTGGAAGCTGGCCAGGCACCCCAGGCCGTGCAGGGCCCGCACCAGTCGGGTCGTGCCCAGCCGCTTGCGGGGTTCGTATTCGGGATGGGCGAATATGGCGGCGTCGGCCTCCGCCACCGCCGCGTCGAAAGCGGCGCGGTCGGCCACCCTCACCGCCCCCCGGCCCCGGACCGCCACCGCCTTGAGGTTCTTGGCCGCCATTACCGCCCCCATGCCGGTGCGGGCAGCGGGACGGGCCAGGTTGAAGAACACTCCGGCAAACAGCACCCCGTTCTCGGCGGCCGGGCCCGCCACCCCCACCTGCACACCCTCATCGCCCAGCTCTGCCCGGATGGCCTGCTGGGTCTGCCAGACGTCCAGGCCCCGGAGGTGCCCGGCGGGACGCAGGCAGGCCCCCTCCTCCGTGATCAGGAGGTAGGTCAGGTCGGGCGCCCGCCCCCCGATGATCACCTGGTCAAAGCCGGCGTACTTGAGCTCGGGTCCGAAGAACCCCCCGGCGTTGCTGTCCCCCAGGATGCCGGTGAGGGGAGACCGCGCGCTCACGTTGACCCGGGAAGCACCCGAGAAGGTGGTACCCACCAGGGGGCCGGTGGCGAACATGAGCCGGTTCTCGGGGGACAGGGGCTCCACTTCGGGCGGAACCTCATCGTGCAGCACCCGCATGTTGAGGCCGCGTCCCCCCAGGTACCGGCGGACCAGCTCGGCATCGAGGGGCTCGACGGTGCTCCGCCCCGTGTCCAGGTCGACGCGTAGCACCCGCCCGGCGTAACCGCACCCCCGCTCCGCACTCGCCTTCATCCCGCCTGCCCCCCAGCCGCACTCGCCTTCATTTTGTCTGCCCCCCCGCCCTCACCCGCGCCCGCCCGGCCATCGCGCGCGGCGTCGCCCGCCCGGCCGTAACGGAGGGCGCCCGTGACGCACCGTCCCACGCAGGCGGGATTGCCGTCGCAGAGGTCGCAGATGAGGGGAAGGGCGGTGTCAGGGTGAATCCTGATGGCACCGAAAGGACACGCCTCGGCACAGTCGCCGCAGCGCATGCACAGCCCCGCGTCCACCAGCACCGCCCCCGTGCAGGGGTCCCGGCTCAGGGCCCCGCAGGAGCACACCTGCACGCAGCGGGCCACTCCACACTGCCGACACACCACGGGCTCGTCCAGCCCGGCGGGCTCATCCTTCCTCACCCAGATGCGGGAAAGGGAGGGAGCAAAGGCCCCTTCGTGCCGGTAGCTGCAGGCCAGCTCACACGCCCGGCACCCCGCGCAGGCGCGGTGGTCCACCAGTAGCCGCGGCAGCGGGCCCGCCGTACCCCGCTCGGCACGGGGGTCGATCTGCTCGATGCGCAGGATGACCATGCCGTCCGGGTCAGGACAGGCCACCCGAAAAGTACGGGGAATCCAGTCGTTCTCCTCCGCGGTGCGGCGCTGCTTGACGGGTAACAGGGGCAGCACGCTCTGCAGCGCCCACATGCAGAAATAGCGGCCCTCGGGAACGGATAGCCGGCTGCCCCGCAGTTCACAGTAGTCACCCGGCCGCATGGGCATATCGCAGAAGCCCCTGACTTCCTCCACCACAATGCGCAAATCGTACATGACGAACCTCCACGCAGGGAATACCAGGCCGCAACGGGCCAGCCTCCGGAGCGGGACCGGGACGGCCCACGGCCAAAGATGCAGAGATCTTCGTCATGCGAAGGGAATTCCCCTGTCGAAAGCCGCCCGGTCACCCGGGGAACCGGTGCCCCGGCCGTCACCGGTCCCGCTGCCACTCCGCCGGTTGCCGTGGTATGGCGTGGCGCCACACCGGCTCAGGAGCGCAGACGAAAGCGATAGTAGTCCTCCAGGCCCAGGATGAGCACACCGGCCACCACCAGGGTCGCTCCCAGCACCTGCACGGGGAGGAGCCGCTCGCCCAGCAAGAGGCCCGCCAGCACCAGGGCAAGGGGCGAAAGCCGCCGCCAGGAGAGATGTGAGCGCCGGCGACAGGTAGAGGAGAATGGTGGCGAGGGAGGCCGGCATCATCTCCACCGCGTAGAAAGATGTGAGGGCAGCGCCGGCAAAAGCCATCCCCTGGGCGGGCACGCTCCACCCCAAGGAACGGTCCCGCAGCAGCGCGCGCAGGCTCCGCCGGTAAAGCCCGACGCAGGCGAGGAGCAGGACGGGAAGGGCCAGCCCAAACCGCAGGAAACCCAATGCCAGGGGCGTCAACCCCACGCCATAGGCGATCTTGGTGCGGACGGGGTAGGACGACCAGGCGAATACGGCCACCAGGAGATACAGGTAGCCTGCCAGCAAGAGGTCACCTTCTCAGGCGGCGAAAGAACAACCGGGGCGCCGGAAAGCCCGGCGACCCCGGTTGATTCGCCCCACGAAGGGCTAACTCCTGCTTGCACCCGGCCTGCAGCCGGCGAAGGCGTCAGCGGGAAGAGACTGCTGCCTGGGCGTCCACCAGCCCGGCCCCCACCCAGGTGGAGGGATAGGGCAGGGGCTCCGCGGTCGCCATCAGGTGCTGGCGTACCTGATCGGGAGAAGCCGGCCCGCGTGCGGCCAGGTACAGTGCCGCCGTCCCGGCCACGTGGGGGCTGGCCATGGAGGTGCCGCTGGCAGTGGCATAGCCCCCGCCCTTCCAGGTGGACAGGATGCTCACGCCCGGTGCGGCGATGTCCACCTCGGGGCCCCGGCTGGAGAAATCGGGGACGGAATCGTCGGCCGCGGTGGCGGCCACGGCGATGACCTCCGGGTAGCGGGCGGGGTAGCACACCGTGTCTTCCCCGGGACCCTCATTGCCGGCGGCGCAGACCACCGTGATCCCCCGGTTGTACGCGGTGATGATGGCGTCGTGCAGGGCGGGGCTGTCCGTGGAACCGCCCAGGCTCATATTGATGACCTGCATGCCGTTATCGATGCACCACTGGATGCCCTCGATGATGTCGGAGTAGTACCCGGACCCGGTCCGGTCCAGCACCTTCACCCCATACAGCCAGGCCTCGGGGGCCACTCCCACCACGCCGATGGTGTTGTCCACCGCTGCCACGATGCCGGCCACGTGCGTGCCGTGCCCGTTGTCATCGTCCCAGGCGTCCGGCCCCTTGTTCTTGTACGCGCCCGTCTGGATGGCCAGGTACCCGCCTTTGACGCTGGCCAGCAGGTCGGGATGGTCCTTGTCGATCCCGGTATCCACTATCCCCACCTTGATGCCCGCGCCCCGGGACGATGCCCAGGCCAGATCGGCGTCAATCCGGTCCACGCCCCAGGGCACCTGCTGAGCCGGCTGGGCTGGCGGCTTGCGCGCCAGGGCAAAGGCCCGCGCGTCCACCTCCACCCGGGCCACCCCGGGATGGCTGGCCAGGGCCCCCGGCACCGCCGTCGGAAACTCCACGGCCAGCGCATTGACCAGGCCTAACTGGTGAACGACCTGACCTCCGTGCTGCCGGGCCAGGGCAACCTGTTCGGCGGCCGGCAGACCCGGGCGGAACACCACGATGTACCGGTGCCCCCCCGCCTCACCCGCCAGACCCCCCGCCGTGCCTCCCGCCGAAGCCGCTGCCGCAGCGACCGCCCATCCACTACCCGCCAGCATGCCGCAGAGAACCACGGCCAGGGCCAGCAACCACACGCGTCTCTCCACGGTTCAAACCTCCCTTCCCATCCCGTGCCGGCAGGTACCCACCCACCTCTTTCCTGCCAGTCAATTGGTATTTCGAGGGGGCCTGGTCTTATCCTTCAACCTTGACCAGCCCCCTGCCAACCGTGGTGTCGACGATTATGCGGATGCGCCGCCTCCGCCCCCGCATGTAACATCACGTTGCGACCTCCCCGCACCACATCGACGCGATCACCTTCGACATTCCGCGGCGGGGGTAGCACGCAGCGGACTTTCGTGCTACAATGTGAGCGGTGATCTGTGCGTGGCAGTGACGCATGTGACGCAGAGGAGGATTCTGGCAGCAGGGTTTCTGGCGGGCATAGTTGTCCTGGTCAACCTGAACAGGATTCCGGTCCTGGCGGGCGCGGTGCTGGTTCTGCTGGCCGTGTGCCGCTGGCGGGGCGTTTCCTGGCGGAACCTGGCCAGGCTCCTGGCATATCCTCTCTTCCTTGCCGTTACCACTGTGGCGGTCCTGGGGCTGACCGGATCCCCGCCCACCGTATCGCCTCTGGGGAGCGCCTGGCCGGGCCTGAGCCTCTCCCTGCCCGGACTGGAGCGGGGCCTGCTCCTTTCCCTGCGCATGTTCTCGGCGCTCCTGGCGGTGGCGCTTCTGGTCAGCACCGCCGGGTGGCCCGGTCTCCTGCGTGCCCTCCGCCACCTGGGTCTTCCTCCCATCCTCACCCGCCTCATCGGTGGCATCGTCCGCTACGGCGATCTCGTGCACCGGGAGATCCTGCGCATGCAGCGCGCTCTGGCGTGCCGGGGATTCCGCGCCCGCACCGTCCTGCACTCCGGCTCGGCAGCCATCCTGGGTCGCCTGCTGGGCGCATCCCTGCTCCGCACCCTGGACCGCGGCGAGCGCATCCACCAGGCCATGGTCGCCCGCGGCTACCGGTCCGTGAGCGCAGCTGCGCCCGTGACGGCCGTGGCAGCGACGGGCGACGCTGCCGTGGCGGGGGCCGTGGCGGAGGGGACGGACGACGCTGCCGTCGTGGTGCGCGACCTGTGGTTCTCTTACCCGGGAGGCCCGCCCGTGCTCAAGGGCATATCCTTCACGGTGCCGCGCGGCAGCCGGGTGGCCCTGCTGGGTCCCAACGGAGCCGGCAAGTCCACCCTGCTCTTTCACCTCAATGGCCTGCTCTCCCCCGGCCGGGGGGAGGTGCACATACTGGGACATCGCCTGGATAGGGCGGCGCTGCCCTGGGCTCGCACCCGGGTGGGCTTCGTGTTCCAGGACCCGGACGACCAGGTCATCGCCCCCACCGTGCGCGAGGACGTGGCCTTCGGCCCCCTGCAGCTGGGCTGGCCCTCCGCCCGGGTGGAGGAGGCGGTGAGCTGTGCCCTGGAGCAGCTGGAGATAAACCACCTGGCCGACCGTCCGGTCGCCGATCTGTCGTACGGGCAGAAGCGGCGGGTCGCCCTGGCGGGAGTGCTGGCCATGGACCCGGCCATCCTGGTGCTGGACGAGCCCACCGCCTTCCTGGATCCGGCCACCCAGTCCGAGCTGTTGGCCATCCTGGAAACGTTGCGCCAGGGCGGCAAGACCATCATCCTGGCCACCCACGACGTGGATCTGGCCGCGGCCTGGGCCGACCACATGCTGCTCCTGGAGGGAGGTGAGGTTCTGGCCTCGGGCACGCCCGGCCTGCTGGCCAACGGGCAACTGGTGGAGCGGGCCCGGCTGCGCGTGCCCTGGGCAGCTATGCTGACACCACCCGGACGCGATCCCCGCGACTTCCTGGACGAGGAGGCGAAGTCATGCACATTCCGGACGGATTTCTGGACCCCCGGACCCTGGCGGGCACGGCGGTGATGGGTGCAGGGGCGGTGGGATATGCTACCTCCCGCCTCAACCGCGAACTGGACGAAGGTCGCATCTCCGTGCTCGCCGCCATGTCGGCCTTCGTGTTTGCCGCTCAGATGGTTAACTTCCCCATCGCCGGAGGCACCTCCGGACACCTGCTGGGAGGAACCCTGCTCGCCATCCTGTTCGGACCCTGGGCAGCGTGCCTGAGTCTCACGGCAGTGCTCATCATCCAGGCCCTGGTATTCGGAGACGGCGGCATCACCGCCCTGGGGGCCAACGTCCTCAACATGGCCGTGCTGGGCACCCTGGCGGGATATCTGACCTACCGTCTGCTTGCTCGGCGCACGGCCGGCTTTCGCCCCGTGCCCGCCTTCCTGGCCAGCTGGGTGTCGGTTGTGCTGGCGGCGGTAGCCGCCGCCCTGGAGCTCGCCCTCGCGGGCGCCATCCCCCTGCGGGTGGCTCTCCCCGCCATGGCATCGTGGCACGCCCTGATCGGGCTGGGCGAGGGTATCATCACCACCGCCGTCCTCGCCTACCTGGCCCGCGTGCGCCCCGGCCTCCTGGGTGCAGTGCCACCCCAGCCGGCTAAGCTGCCAGCCTGAGGGACGGGTCGGTCACCAGGGGGAAAGCTGACGCGAACGCCCTACTGTGAAGAAAGCGGGGGATATCCCATGAGGGAACGACGCCACAGCAGAGTTCACTGGTGGATGCTGGCGGCCGCCGGCCTGGTGGCGCTGCTGCTCGCACCCGTTGCCTCCTCCTGGCCGGACGGCCTGGAACGGGTAGCCGAGGACCACGGTTTCATCGCCCGGGCCATCACCCTCCTCCGGGCACCCATCCCGGACTACATCCTCCCCGGCGTGCCGGGCAGCGCGGCCACCGCCCTGGCCGGCCTCCTGGGGGTGGCGGTAACCTTCTTCGTCGTGTGGGGGCTCACCCGTCTGGCCCTACGCGCCACCCGCCACTAGCCGCTACCCGCAAGTCCACCCGCGTCACGGACGGGGTACCGGGGGTCCCTCCGGTTGCGGCGGCGCTTGGGCGGTCGGCGCGCCACAATACCGCTCCAGGGCTCTCAGGATGGCGTGAGCTGCCCGCCACTGGGTGGCTTCCTGCCGCAGGAATGATTCCTCCCTGGGGTTGGACACGTACATCAACTCCACCAGGACGGCGGGGCAGCGGGCCTTCCTGGTCACGTAGTATTCAGCCTCCTGCACACCGCGGCTGAGGGTGCCGAGAGCACCCACCACCTCTTCCTGCACAAGCCCGGCCAGCCGCCTCGACTCCGCCCCGTTGAGGGTGCCCGGCGTCACATAGGTAGTGGTCCCCTGCACCGACCGGGCGGGGTAGTAGTCGTTGTGCACGGATACGAACAGGTCCGCTCCCCGGGACCACGCCGCCCGCCAGGACAGCTCCCCTTCGTAATCGTCCCCTTCCCCCGTCCAGTCGGCGGGCGGCTGCGCGGAGCTGTCCCCGTACCGGGTGAGAATAACCTTCGCCCCCCGGCTCTGGAGCGACTGGGCAAGCCGCCAGCACATCTCCCAGTTAACATGCTTCTCCAGCAAACCGGTAGGCCCGCGCGCCCCCGTGTCTTCTCCTCCGTGACCGGGATCGATCACCACCGTCTTGCCCCGCAGGCCGGGCGGGGAGAAGCGAACGCGGATGGCGTTGGCGCCCTTCTCCACCCGGAAGGTCACCCCCGGCAGGGTGCTCGCGCTCAGGGTCACCCCTTCGGCCCCCGTGCGCAGGTCCACCCCCGTGACCAATCCAGGACGCGGGACAGCCCCGGGGACACTGCCCGTACCGGAGCCCGGGCCGCCGCCGGCGGCACCTCCGACGCCGTCGCCCTGAACGCCGCCCGCAGCACCCCCCGCGCGGGGGGCGGCCAGCGCGGGATCGGGGCCGGCACCGGGCAGGAACACCTCCACCCGCTCACCGTTTCTCGTCGCCTGCGGCCGCGCGTACCCCACGGTACGGATGGTCAGCACCTCACCGTTGTCCCCTGCCTCGAGCGACACTGCCGATACCACCGGCCGGAACTCCAGCACCAGGCGCCCGCGCTCGTTACCCAGCACCCGGTAGCTGGCCTGTTCGCGGAGAAAAACCCTCACCTCGCTCCCGGCCACGGAGATGTAGTCGAACTCGTAGGTGCCCACGCCCAGGGCACCTCGGGCCGCCAGGGGAGAGGAAGTGCGCACGGCCAGGCAGTTTCCTCCCTCCAGGGGCAGAACGGTGGCGGAAGAAAACCCGCCCGATATGCTGAGGAGGCGGCTTCTCTCGTCTCCCTCCACCGAGATCCGGAAGGCGTCGCGGGGCGCCCTCACCCCACCCGTGAGCCACGCCGCCACCCAGCCCACCGTCCCTCGGGGCGAAACCCCCTGGATCCAGGCACCCGAGGTACCCACCACCCTCAGCGTGTCCCCCCGACCCAGCCGCGTGAGCACCCGGTAGCCCAGCCCCGGGCCGGCCCGGAAGTTGACGTTACGTGCGGTCACGGTGGCGGTGCGGTAGCTGCCCATCTCCCATAGCGCCGGCCCCACCCGGGAGTAGATGCGCCGGTCGTGCGGCCATTCCATGCGCACCTCGCCACCCGGAACCCAGCCCCGCGCCCCATCGCCCGTCTCCAGGCGCACCCACCCCTCGCGGGTGCCCAGGTAGCGGCCCGGATTGCCCACCGTGATCGTGCCCACTGGCTCCGCATCGGGGACGGCGCTGCGCCGTACGATGGTCTTCGTGCCCGCGGGATAGACCAGCATCCCGGCCGGGAAGCCCGGCGACAGGCCCGGAGATCCTCCCGGCACCGGCACGGCCGATCCCGCCGGCCCCCCGGCCGGCTCCGCCCCCGGCGCCACCCCGGCCCCGGGTGGTGCGCCTGTGCCTGGTGCGCCGGCGGTCGGCCCGCCGGCAGGTGGTGCGCCCGTCGATGGCGCGCCGGTGGGTGGCCCGGCGTGCAGGGAAACCAGGGGGAGCCAGATCCAGGCCGTCCCCTCTCCGGCCACCACCTGGACCCACTCACCCCGCAGCAGCCGGGCGGGATAACGGTTCCCCCGGTCGGTTCTGCCCACCACCGGGTGATCCAGTCCCGGCCCCGACCGCATGTTCACATTGGCGCGTTCCACGACGGCCACCGCCCGGCGCGGGGTGAGGTCTATCTCCACCAGCCACCCCGCGATCCAGGCGGCCGGTCCATCGTCGTGCTGCACGTTGACCCAGCCCGCGCGGGCACCCAGTACGGTCAGCCGGTCTCCCCGCGTGACCCGGCCCGTCACCCGGTGCGAAGTACCGGGTCCTGCCCTCAGGTTGCAGACATCACCGGCCACCAGAGCGATGAGGCCCTCAAGGGGAAAGTCCACGGTCGCCGCCAGGACGGGCGCGCCCCGCGGAATGTGAGCGATGCCCGCCACCAGCACCATCAAAAACAAGACCGCCAGCAGGGGTGTCCACCTGCCCTGCCCCGAGCCTGTCCAACGTCCCATCGGCCTGCCTCCATGCGCTCCCACCCATTACTGACGCCCGGGAGGTCCCTGCTGTTTCCGCCAGAGTTCCGGTAGGAGAAAAGCGGGCCGTGTCGAAAATCAGGAGCAAACCGTCCAAGGGAGGGAAAGCCGGTGGCGCAAGCGAGCCAGCCCGTCTACGTAAGGGTCGACGCCCGGGCAATGAAGGACGTCGTGGCACGCATCCTGGAGCGGGTGGATGTCCCGCCGAATCAGGCCGAAACCATAGCCGACGTCCTGGTCAGGGCCGACCTGCGGGGGATCGAGTCCCACGGGGTGCAGAGGATCAACACGTATTACCTGAACCGGTTGCGGGTGGGACGTATCAACCCCCGCACCGAAGTGACCGTGGTACAACGTACCCCCGGGCTGGCGGTGCTGGACGCCAACAACGGCATGGGCCAGGTGGCGGGAGTGCGGGGCATGAGTATGTGCCTGGAGATGGCGGAGGAAGCGGGCATGGCGGCTGTCCTGGTGCGCAACAGCAACCACTACGGCATCGCCGGCTACTACGCCATGATGGCCCTGCCCCGCGACATGATCGGTATCTCCCTCACCAACACCCAGCCCCTGGTGATCCCCACATACGGGCGTAAGCGGATCATCGGCACCAACGCCATCAGCGTGGCCGCCCCCGCCGGCACGGAGCGGCCATTCGTGCTGGACATGGCCACGAGTGTGGTACCCATCGGCCGCATCGAAGTGTTCGACCGTCGCAAGGAAAAGGTGCCTCCCCACTGGGGAGCCGACGAAACCGGAAAGGCAACCGACAACCCCGACCGCATCCTGCGCGGCGGTGGTCTGTTCCCGCTGGGTGGCCCGGCGGAAACCTCGGGTTACAAGGGATACGGCCTGTCCGCCGCGGTGGACATCTTCTGCGGTGTGCTCGCCGGTGCCGGCTTCCTCACCCACGTCTATCCGCCCGGCGACCCCCAGGGACGGCCGTCCAACGTGGGCCACTTCTTCGCCGCCATCAAGATAGCCGCCGTCATGCCCCCCACAGAGTTCAAGGCCCGCCTGGATGAGTTCATCCGCGAGCTGAAAAGCTCCCCCAAAGAAGAAGGCCAGGATCGCATCTTTCTGGCCGGGGAGAAGGAATTCGAAGCCGAAGAGGAAAGAGCCCGGGAAGGGATCCCGGTCAACGCCGCCGTCCTGGAGGAGATCAGGACCAACTGTCGCGAACTGGGTGTCTCCTGGCCGTTCCCCTTCTGAGCCGACGCCCTTGCGCCGTGCTAAGGCCGGACCAGCACTTTGCCGGCCGGGCCCCTGCGTGCGCCCAGGGGTCCGGCGCCCGGCACGCCGAAGAGGCAGCACCTCACCTCGCGCCCGCCATCGGCAGACCCAGGCGGGCCAGCGTCTCCGCCCGGGGCCGGCCCTCTTCGTCCAGGCCCCGTAGCCGGTAGAACTCGATCAGCATGGATTCCGGTTCGGGAGACGACCCCGCCACCGGCCCCTCGTCGAAGGCTCTCAGCAGCCGGGCGGGCAGCAGGTCGTCCCTGCGGGTGACTCCGCGGGCGGTGTTGATGAGCCTCTTCAGCATCCATACCCGCTCCCCGGTCTCCCGCAGCCCCGCCACCGTGGCGGGACGCCCGGTGACCGCCTCAACGGCCTGGCAGACGTCGGTCTCGTCCAGGGCCACCAGGACGAAGTAGCAGAACAGCAGGCAGTTGCACGCCAGTCCCGTGAAATCCTGGGCTGCCGCCAGCAGGGCGGCCTTGCCTTCGCCGGACGGGCCCGGCAGGGGCTCCCCCGGTACCAGCACCGGCATGCTGGCCGCCCCCTGTTCCAGGAAGTAGTTGAGCTCGGAAACGTGGCAGGCCCCCCGGTACGAGGTAGCATAGGCCAGGGCCATGCCGTGGTTGACCCGGGGATCGTGCATGGGCACTTCCAGTCCCTTGACGTGCACCGCCGCGTCCCTGATAGCTTCGTCGTCGGGCAGCGCCGCCGCCAGCCGGCGCGTACCCTGCGCCAGCCACCTCCCCAGGCCCTCACCCGCCGCTGCCTGTCGCACCGCTTCCACCATGGCGGCGGCATCCCCCCAGCGCAACCTTAGGCTCCCCATCATCCCGGCGGGAAGAAGGCCGGCTTCGTCCAGCTCCGTGGCCATGGCGATGGTCCCACCCAGGCTGATGGTGTCCAGGCCGGCCCGGTTGCAGATCTCGTTGGCATGGGCGATGGCCCCCAGGTCGGCCACCTCCAGCAGGCTTCCCAGAGCGGCCAGGGTTTCGTACTCCGGCCCCGGCCCCTCCGCCCGCTCCGTACGCACCCGGCGCTTGCATCCCACGGGGCAGGCGAAGCAGCTTTCCCTTCCCACCAGGATGGACTCGTAGCTGGTGGCGTTTATGGCCTCCGCTCCCTCCCAGCCGGGGCGGGTCCAGTTGCGCACGGGGAGGTCACCGCTCAGGCTGGAGAGATCAATGGAACTGGCGGTTCCGGCAAAGGAGAGGGACTGGGTGACGATGTGTTCCCTGATCTTACCCAGCATGCGGGCACGGACTTCCCGCAGCAAGGCGGGGCTGGCCGCCGGCGGAAGCGTCCTGCCCCCCACGGCGATGGCCTTCAGGTTCTTGCTCCCCATGACCGCCCCCATGCCCGTGCGGCCGAAGGCGTGGCCCCGGTTGTGGATGATTGCGGCCAGGGGAGCCCGCCGCTCGCCGGCCGGCCCGATACACGCCACCGCCGCCAGTGCTCCCCGCAGGGCCCGGTCGAGCACGACGGCCGTGGTCTCGTACGTGTCCCGACCCCACAGATCATCGGCTGGGTGCATCACGGCACCGCCGTCCCCCACCTCTATCCAGCAGGGCCGGGCCGCCCGCCCTCTGATGAGGATGCCGTCCCAGCCCGCGGCCTTGAGGACGGGGCCGAAGTTGCCGCCCGCGTTGGCCTCCCCCCAGATGCCCGTGAGCGGCGAAAGGGCACACACCACCGACCGGGCCGTGCCGGGCAGGCCGCTACCGGTGAGGGGACCGGTGAAGAACACCAGGGGCGAACTGGCATCCAGGGGATCCTGATGCGGCAGGGCCGCTCCCAGTTCGCTCCAGACGAGCCAGGCCCCCAGGCCGCTGCCTCCCCCGAAGTGCTCGCCCCAGGTTTCCGGCCAGGCACGCGCTTGCACCCGGCCCCCGCCGAGGTCCACCTCCAGATAGCGCCCGTGCCAGCCGCTCATCTGCCCTCACCTCCCTCAGGCCGGGCGGCCCTTCTGTTCCAGAAGTTGCCGGTAGAGGCTGAACGCCGGCCCCAGCACGGGCACCAGCTTGATGGCCACCGACACCGGCCCCTGGGCCACGATCTGGCGCCGGGCCAGGGCGGTGAGCAGGTTCACCTTGCCCAGCCAGAACTCGTGGGCCACGTCCGCCTTCATGCTCATCACGACGTCGGGCTTGATGTCGGTGGGACCCAGGATGACGTCAAAGGGTGGCTCCTGGGGGTTCCTGGCATTGATAGTTATCACGGCCTCCGGTTCTCGATACTGGAACTGGATCAAGATCTTCGACGCCGCCACCTTGGGGGCCAGGTCGGCGTGCTCCCGGCCCTGGCGGAAGAGGCCCCCCAGCAGGTCGTACACGTCGTCGGCGTCCTTGAAATACGGCACCGGTACTCCCCCTTTCCATCCCCCCGCCCGGTCCGGCGGCAGGAGGTCCCATCCCGCCCCGCCCCAGTCGCGGCCCGGGCGTTCACCTACAGCACGGCTCTGACCATGGCCACCAGGTCGTCGTACTCGGGCCAGCGGGGGTTGGCAGCCAGGGATCCGTCGGCAAGGGCCAGCTCCGCCACTACGGGCACGGCGTCCTCACCCACCCCCGCGGCCCCCAGGCTGCGCTGTATCCCCAGAGAATCTATGAAGGCGGCCACCCCGTCCACCACCCTCCCGGCCGCCACCTCGCCGGCTCGCCCCCGATCCTCCCGCTGCGGCTGGCCGGGGACGGCCGCCCCGGGCGCGGGCACCCCCGGCAGGCCCATGGCGCGGCCCAGCTCGATCAGGCGCTCCTCGTTGCCCGGCAGGTTGAAGCGCATCCCCTCGGCGAGAAAAATGGCGTTGGCCAACCCGTGGGGCACACCGTACCGCCCGCCCACGGCATGGGCGAGAGCGTGCACCACCCCCACCATGGGATGGTTGAAGGCCATCCCGGCCAGGCAGGCCGCCACCTGCATGTGGGCGCGGGCCTCCAGGTCGGCGCCGCAGGCGGTGGCGCGGGGCAGGAAGCGTCCGATCAGGCCCGCGGCCCGCAGGGCGAGCGCATCCGAAACGGGGTCGCGGTTACCCGACAGGAAAGCCTCCACCGCATGGGTGAGGGCATCTATTCCGGTGCTGGCGGTGAGGAAGGAGGACATGCCCACCGTGAGCTGGGGCGCCAGGACCGCCAGGTGAGGCGCCAGATACGCGCTCACAAAAGGCAGCTTCTCTCCCCGCTCCGTATCCCTGATCATGGCGAAGAAGGTTACCTCGCTGCCCGTGCCCGCCGTGGTCGGCACGGCCACCAGAGGACGCAGGGGCCGCTCCAGCACCCCCACCCCCTGCAGGTCCAGGATGTCCTGCCCCGTGGACACCATCATGTTGATGGCCTTGGCCGTATCGATGCTGCTCCCGCCCCCCACGGCCACCAGCACCCCGCCCCCCGCCTCGCGGTACGCCTGGGCGCCCAGCCGCACCGTGTCCAGGGAGCTGTCCGGACTCACCTCACCGAAAACCTCAACCTCCAGACCCCCCTGGCGGAGGGAGTCCACCACCATGGTTACCGGCTCCGCGTCTGCCAGCAAGCGGTCGGTCACCAGGAGCACCCGGCAGGATGGCTCCGGCTGCTCACCCCGGGCGACCAGCGCCGCCACCTCTTCGGCCAGGCTCGAGAGCACCTCCGTTCCCGCCACAACCCGCGTGGGCAACTGGAACTGGAAGAAACCCCATACCCGATCCCCCACACCGCACCCCCTCGCTGTCAAGGAAATATTCGCTATCCGTCGAATAACTCTTGCAGACGGAATGTCCAGAAGGGCTCGCCTCTCGCTTGAAGATCCGGAAGGTGAGGCGAGATGTATGCCCTTCAGCGTGGGTCTCCTCATGAACAGGGATCTGGCCCGGCGCTCATCGTCCTGCTGGTGGATCGCACGTCGCCCGTAGATGTGTGGGCCGCCTTCACACGGTGCGCACTCACCTGTCCAACCTGTGCCGCAAGACGGGGTGCCCCAACCAGCGCTCGCTGCTCCTGGCCACCATCAGCACTCGCTGGATGGGGGAAGAGCACCTGCCCGAGTGAGGATGGCACGCAGTTCGGCCCGGACCTCCTCGTCCAGAGGCAGGATGGGAGGCCGGGGCGGACCACCGTAATAGCCGATCATATCCAGGGCCGCCTTCAGGCCGGCAATCCCCCACCGGCTGGTCACCGCAGCATTGGCTGCCAGGATGCTCAGCTGGATGGCGCGCGCCTCCCCCAGGCGGCCGGCACCGGCCAGAGCCATGATGTCCGCGCACCGGTCCGGTATCACATTGGCCACGGCCAGGGTGCCGCCCACACCGCCCATCAGGATGGTGGGCAGCAGGAAGCTGCCGGACCCGGCAAAGACGGCAAATCCGGGCGGGGCTCCGGCCAGGATCTCGGAGATCTGCACGATGTTACCCGAGCTGTCCTTGATGCCCGCGATGTTGGGGTGCTCGGCCAGCCCCACCACCAGCCTGGCGGGCAGGTTGAGGCCGGTGTTCCCGGGCATGTTGTAAATCATGATGGGGATGGGCGAGGCCTCTGCCACATCCAGGTAGAACCGTTTGAGGGCTGCCTCGGTCATCGATCCCTTGTAGTAATGAGGATTGAGCACCAGGGCGGCGTCGGCTCCCAGCTGGGCCGCCTTCTTGGTGAAGCGGATGGTGGCCCGCGTCGACTCGCACCCCGTGCCCGCGATGACGGGCCGGTCCGCGGGGAAGTGCTCCCGCACGAACCCCACCAGAGCCTCCTTCTCGTCCGGCTCCAGCAACGGGAACTCGCCGTTGCTCCCCAGCACCACCAGACCGGCCAGGCGGGTCCGGGCCCACCGGGCCAGGTTATCCCGCAGCGCTCCGTACGCGATTTCCCCGTCTTCACCGAACGGTGTGGGAATCGGCGCGAACACTCCTCTGAACCTTGCCTCTGCCATGCTGTTACTCCCCCCGGTCGCCTTCCGTATCCGTCTTGCCAGCTCATGTGTCTTCCCCACACCCGCGTGCAAATCCTGCCCGGCCGGCATCCAGCCGACCCCACACCAGGCGGTCGGAGAACACACCGTCGCGCAGGACTGCCAGGCGCCGCCGGGCTTCCTGGAGGAAGCCAAGCTCCTGCAGGACGGGAAACACCCAGGCCTCGTCAGCATAGGTGTCCAGCTGCAGACGGTGCAAGAGGAGCCAGTGATCGGCCAGGTTGAGCGCCGCACCAAGCAGGGCCCGCACCACCCCGTCGGGTGGGAAGCCCAGCGCGACCGCGAGGGGACTGCCCGGAGGCGGCACCAGCAGGGTGATCTCAGCACCCCGCGAGAGCCGGGAGCGCCAGGGCACCAGGCGGACCTCTCCGCACACCTCACCGCGCCACAGGGCCACGAAAACGTGAACCGGTGCCGGGGGGAATGACTCGAGTTCTCCCGCGATCTTCTTCTCGTCCGGAGGGGGAAACGGCAGCAGGAGGCTGTTCCGCATCAGCTCGGGGTCGCAGTACAGCCGCACCAGCCCGGCAGCATCGCCGGGGGCCGGTGGGCGCACCTCGAGGGCGGCCGCACCGCCCGGGGCCATCGCCTCCCCTTCAGGACCGATGGCGCCGCCCGGGGCCATCGCCTGCCGCTCGAGATCGCTGGTGCGGCGCGAGGCCGCTGAGTGTGCCTGCGGATCGCTCGTGCTGCCTGGGGCTGCTCCTTGCCAGCGGATGCGGCTCATGACCACCGTGTCCACATAAGCACCGTCACGGATGACGTGGTGCAGCCTCCGTCCTTCCTCTTCAAAGCCGAACCGCCGGTACAGGCGGAGGGCCACCTCGTTGTCGGGGTACACGTCCAGTTCCACCCGGACCGGCCGCCAGTACCGGTCGGCCAGGTCCAGGGCAGCCGTCATCAGACCAGTCCCTATCCCCTGCCCCTGGTACTCGGGGTCTACCGAGATGCCCAGGCCCACCACGTGATCCTGCCGCCCGGAGAAGCGGTGCAGGGACACCATTCCGACCACCCGGGCTGGCCCGACGTCGCCCGTCCCGGCCCCTCCTATCGCCTCGGCCACCAGTTGAATGGTGTTCTGCGGGTCCTGGAACCACCTGGTCATCCATCCCAGCTGGAGCGACGGCAACTGCAACGTTTGGCGGAGGACCAGCGGGTGGCGGAACCACCTGTATATCGCGGGCAGGTCTTCCCGTCGCAGCATCCTCACCTGCACGTGCTGCTCGTGCCTCATGCTCGAGCCCCCTTGATTACGTCCACACCGTGCTCACTCATCCAGCCTGCCCATGGAGGCATGGGCTCTCATGGCCAGGAGCAGGAGCCCCATCGAGGCCACGCAGCAGATACTGGCCACGACGAACGAGACCCGCATTCCCGCTCGCCCGATGAGCACTCCCCAGAGGAGGGGTCCCACCACCCAGAAGGCACCCTCCAGGGTGCTCAGGAAGGATAGGGCCGTGGCTCTCTCTTCTCTGATGTGCTCGTTGCGCAGGAGGGCGATCCCGGTGCTGCGGAAATAGCTGCTCGCCACCGCCACCACCACCAGGCATACGAAGACGGCGGGTACGGTGGCGAGGGCCATGAGCAGGTAAGCGGCAGCAGCAGCCGCAGTCGGATAGACCAGCAGGGCCCGGTAACGGGTGACCTTCATGCGAGAGAGAATCAGCCCGGCGCCCGCCGCCGCCGTGGCCGTGATCCCGAAGGACAGGGCCACCCGGGCCGGATTGACGTGCCACTCCTCCACCACAAACGTCAGCCACCAGGCACTGTTAATCCAGATGGGCAGCGTCATGAAGAAGCTCTGCAGGGCCAGAAGCTGCAGCACCCGGCTCGACCTGAACTGACCCAGCCCGCTCGCTAGCACCTCCCGCCACCGCCGCGCCCGGGATCCGTAGTTCTCGGGAAAGGTCAACACGAGCAGGCCCACACCCAGGATGATCGCCCCGGTAAGGGCAATGGGAGCCCTGATGTTCGCGCGCGTCCCCAGCCAGGTCGCCATCCCCGCACCCGCCAGGGTCAGGGGCACCGAGTAAAGGTACAGGGCCGCCATCGCCCGCCGGGTACCGTCCTGCCCGGCATGGTCGTACAGCCACGCTTCCCGGGACCCGCTCGACAGCGCCCAGGAAATCCCCTGCAGGATGGGGACCGTCAGTGCCTGGCGGAAGGTCATGGCGCGGCTCAGCCAGAACATGGCACCCGCGTAAACGAAGAGGGCCGCCGCCCAGGTGGCACGACGCCCCGCCCTGTCGGCCACGGCACCGGTCAGGTAATCGAGGGCCATGGTGACCCAGCCGCCCAGGGCCACAAAGGTGGCGAACTGGCCGGGAGTGAGCCCGATGCCCCGCTCCGTGGTGAGGAACTGCAGGTAGAAAGGGTCCAGCATCTTGAAGGCAAAGAACTCGACCGCCCCCACGGCCAGCACGTACCTCACCACGAAGTACCGGTATCCGGCCGTCCTCATCCCCAGTGCTCCCGCCGGAAGCGGCCCTCCATCAGCCGGCACTTCCTGCCACCCCGTCCGCCGGGTCAGCACATCTGACCCGCCCTGCCCCTTCACCAGCTTCTTCGTGCCCCCGTGCTTTCCCTCTGGCAAAACCGGTGGCGTAACAGTACGTACAACCGTGGCGGCAGGTGCCGTACGTCCCTATGTCGCGGCTCTCCACGCACCGGCAGGCTGGACGCTGTCCGGGGTCTTTCCGGCCGCTCACCCGGATACCGAAGGTACCCCGGATGAATCCGTCGTCGATGCACTTCCCGGGCCGGATGCCCAGAGGGGTGAGGTCTTGGAGCTCGGCGCAGCTGGAGATGTCCAGGCCGTTTGACCGGGATATGGCGGCCAGATCGGCAAGGAGGCTATCCATGACCGGAGTGCCGGGGCCCGAGAGGTCCAGGCGCACAGACGCCCGGCGGGCCGCCCGGCGCAGCATCGCCCCCGCACGCCGGTAGTCGTCGAACACGCTGACCACCACGCGCCGGGTGTGGCCGGCCAGCCGGGCGGCAAGGCCCTCAAATTGCCTGCGGTGGTAATCCGGTGGCGTGGCATCACTCAACACGATGGGATCGTATCGCCAGATCACCCGGTCGGGGGACACCGCATCCGCCAGGCGGGCGAAGGCGTCCAGGATCTCGGGGAGGGGACGGACCCCGGGCTCGAGAAAGGGCGGATACCCGTTCACCGTGAAATGGAGGTAGAACCGGTAGCCTCGCGCCGCCAGCTCCGGGAGCACCGACAGGAGAGGAGCCGGGTCCTTGCTCCAGAAGACGATCACGTCCACGTCCTCCGGCCGCAAGGAAACCCGCACCTGCCGCCGGGGATCAAGGGGATTGGGATAAACACAGTACCCGGCCCGCACCCGCTCCAGGAACCAGGGGGTGTGGAATCGCGGGATATCGGTTCGCCTGCTGGCACTGATGATCACGACCTCATCCTACCACGGACCTCCGCGCCATACCAGGCCCGCGACGTTCCGCGCCGTGATGATCCTGGCCGATCTCCGGGTGCGCGGCAATGCTGATGAGCATGGCGGCGTGGTTGAGTGAGCCAGATTCCAGTGCGGTGCGCAGGTGGCCGATGGTCAGGCAGGACATGGGTCGGCCCACGTGTAAATACCAGCCGGAGAAGCCTGCCCGCCACGGAGCCGGGAAGGCGGGAGGTGCCATGCCGCTATCGGTACGTGAAGCACTCACCCTGGGTGTACTGAGACGTGCGGTCCTGTTGACGGGGGAGCGGGGCCTGGACAGACCGGTCGAGTGGGTCGAGGTCCTGGAGACACCCGATGGCGCACGGTGGGTCCGCCCGCGCTCCCTGGTGCTGACGACCTTTTACGCTCTGAAGGACGACCCGGGGGCACAGCGTACCGCGGTCGATCAACTCATCTCGGTCGGTGCGTCGGGGCTGGCGGTGGCGCTCAGGCCGGGGGTCAGACTCGCCACCGAGGTCTGGCTGCCGCCAGCCGAGGCAGCCGACTTCCCCGTCGTACAACTACCGCCGGACGTGGCGTACTGGCAGGTGATGGTCCCTGTCATCGAAGCGGTAGTGGCAGGCCGCCCGCGCCCGGCCGAAAGCGGGGTCGGCTTCGGCCCGACTCCCGGAGCGATCGGAGGCTTCCAGGGCGGGCGCAGCCTGCAGGATCTGGTAGAGGAGCTGTCCCTGTTGCTGGGCGGACGGCCGGCCGCCGTCGCCGCGCAGGACCGCAGCATCCTCGCGTCCACCGTTCCCATGGCAGCCACCCTGCGTCACGACCTCGCGGTCGCTCTGGCGCAGGGAGAATTCCAGGCAGGGAACCCGAGGGGCTGGCGTGTTACCGCTGGCGGTGGCGGAGCGTGGGGGGACTGCTGGGCCTACCCCATCTCGGTGGAGCACCGGTTACTCGGGTTTCTTCTCTTGGGGTTCGGCGAAGCGCCAGCCGGTGGGGACGCTCTCGCGGTCGAGCACGGGATAGCGTCGGTTGCCCTGGCGCTTGCCAACCACCGGGCTACGGCGGAAGCGGCCTGGCGGATGCAAAGCGAGCTCCTCGTACAGCTCCTATCCGGCGAGGTCAAGGAGGACGAAAAACTGGAGCCCGATGCCGCCGCTCTCGGCTGGTCGCTGCGGGGCTCAAGGGTGGCGGTCGTCATTGAGCTCCACCTTCACCCTGGTACTGGGCTCGCAGAGAGGGTGGAGCTCATGCGGACAGCCGCAGAGGCCGTGTCCGGTGCCTTCCTGGAGAGGACCGGGGAGAAACGCGCACCGGCAGGGAGTTTCGAGGGAACGGTAGTATCTTTTCCGGCCGTCATACCCTCCCGCCGGGGAGGGGAAGGAGGCGATCTGGAGCGGGAGCAGGCCGCCGGCACCGTCATCATGCAAGCACTCAAGCACACTGTCGGTGTGCCCTTCCAGTGCGGTATCGGCCCACCCTTTCAGGGCGTTGCGCAGCTCAGGCACAGCTGGTCTCGCGCGCGGCTCGCTCTGGACATCGGGAAGACGATCCACCCCGAAAGGGAACTGCACTTCTGGGATGAAATCGATCTCTTCCACATCGCTTCCCTGGTGGCTGACACGGACGCAGCCAGGGAACTGCACACCCGGATCGTAAAGCCGCTGGCCGATCACGATGCGCTCCGCCACGGGAAGCTGCTGCCCACACTGGAGGCGCTGATCACGGCGGGAGGAAACCGCACCGTGGCAGCCCGCCAGCTATACCTGCACAGGGGTACCGTGAAATACCGCATCGAGCGGATGGCAGATCTCCTGGGATTTGACCCTCTGGCTCCGCGCATGTTGCCCAAGGTGGCCCTGGCCCTGGCGCTCTGGCGCCTGGGATATCACCCCTTTGACCAAACTGCGCAAGAATAACGGTGTCATTTTTGGCTAGGCGGTTCAAAGGACACTCCCGTTTCCCGCGCGAAATGGTCACCCAACCTGGGGACAGGCCAGAACCGTGAAAAGCGGGGGTGGGAAGCTGCGTTGAGAGGATTCCGTGCCGCAAGCGGCGGTTAACTCGAGTGTGCGCAGAGAGGGAGGGACAGGGTGATGGAGGCACGGTGGGCGGGAAGACGCCGGGGGGTGTGGCTGGTCGCCCTCCTGGCTGTGGTTCTAGGTGTGGCGCTGGTGGCCACCTCTTGTACCAGGTCGGCCGGTCCGCCCCAGGCACAGCAGACCAGGCTGACCCGTGTCGACCTCTACGGTGACCCTGAGAATCTGGATCCCATCCTCAAGGACAAGATCACGGCCCTGGTGCTGAATTCGGCCATTTTCGAGCAACTGCTCAACTACGACGTGGTGCAGAAGAAACTCACCCCGGAGCTGGCCACAGACTGGACCGTGAGCCCTGACGGGCTAACCTACACCTTCAAGCTGCGTCAGGGGGCAAGGTTCCACAACGGCCGGGAGATAAAGGCCGACGACGTCAAGTACTCGTTCGAGCGCCTGCTGAATCCGGATAACATGTCGCCACTGTCTTCAACCCTGGCGTCCATCAAGGGAGCCAAGGATTTCGCGGAGAAGAAGGCAACCGAGGTTGCCGGCATCAAAGTGACCGGCCCGTACAGCCTTACTATCGAGCTGGCCGAGCCCGATCCTACATTCCTCCTCCGGCTCACCAACATCTGCTGTTCCGTAGTCCCCAAGGAGGAAGTCCAGAAGCTGGGGGCCGACTTCGGCATGAAGCCGGTCGGAAGCGGGCCTTACAGGTTCGACTCATGGGTCAAGGACTCCAAGGTGGTGCTGGTGGCGAACAAGGACCACTGGGCCGGCCCCCCCAAGACTGATGTCATCGAGACCCTGATCGTCAAGGAGGCTGCCACCCGCGATGCCATGTTCGCCGCCGGGCAGATCGACTACATGCTGCTCGGGGATCCCCAATACCTCAAGTACAAGAACGACCCCAAGTGGGCAAACAACCTGGTGGAAGTACCCGAGTTGTATACCCGGCACATCGCCTTCAACTGCCAGAAGCCTCCCTTCGACAACAAGCTGGTGCGGCAGGCTATCAATTACGCCATTGACCGCAAGACTCTGGTAGAGACTCTGCTGCAGGGGAAGGCATATCCGGCCACCGGGCTCTTCCCTCCCTCGCTCATGGGATACGACCCGGCCCTCAAGGGCTACCCCTACGATCCAGAGAAGGCCAAGGCCCTGCTGAAAGAGGCGGGATACCCCAAAGGTTTCGAATTTGAAGTCCTGTGCACCTCTCACCCTGCCTGGGGTTCGCCGGCGGTGGAAGCCATCCAGCCTTACCTGGAGGCGGTGGGAATCAAGGTCAACCCGGTCCAGGTGGAGTGGGGGGTCATGATCGACCGCGCCAATGCCGGGGACTTCCAGGCCTATATGTACTCTGTGTGCGGAGCCGTGCACCCCTACGACTGGCTGCTGCTATTCCACAGCAAGTCCTTCGGAGGCGCCGGCAACCGCGTGCGCTACAGTAACTCCGAGGTTGACCGGCTGGTGGACCAGATGAAGGCGACGACGGACGAAGGGGAGATGATCCGGCTGGCCCGGGAGGCCGAGAAGATCATCGTGGACGATGCGCCCTGGTGGTTCTTCAACTACAACAAGGCGGTGATCGTCCACCAGCCCTGGGTCAAGGGCCTCATCCCCAACCCCGTCGACATGGACTACCAGCCCCTCGACAAGCTCTCCGTGGAGGGCAAACCATGAGCTGCGGGGGAGGGGTCAGCCAGTACCTGCGACCCCTCCCCCCTCCCCCGGAGGTAAGAGACGCTGACAAGGTACGTATGGCGCCGCCTGCTGATGCTGGTTCCGCTGCTGGTGGGAATCACCCTGGTCACTTTCGTGCTCATGAACGTGATACCCGGGGATCCCACCATCAGCCTGATGGATCCTAAGCGCGGCCAGTTGGATCCCCAGGCGGCCGAGCGTATCCGGGAGCGGTGGGGGCTCAACGACCCCACCTACCTGCAGTACCTCAAGTTCCTGTTCAACGCCGTGCGGGGAGACCTGGGCTTTTCCTTCCGCTTCAATCAGCCCGTCACCCGGATCATCCTGGAGCGCTTTCCGGCGACGCTTGAGCTGGGTGCTGCGGCTCTGGCGGTCGCCACGACCATAGGCGTCCCGGGTGGCATCGCGGCCGCTGTGCGCCAGGGGGGCTGGATCGATGCCTCCCTGATGGGATTCTGCGTGGCAGGCGTATCCATGCCCGTGTTCTGGCTGGGCTTGCTGCTCATGTATCTTTTCGCGGTGAAGCTGGGCGCGCTCCCGGCGGGAGGGTACGGGTCTCCTGCCTTCCTGGTGCTGCCCAGCGTGACCCTGGGCCTTTCGTCCATGGCCATGCTCTCCCGCATGACCCGTTCTGCCATGCTGGAAGTGCTCCGCCAGGACTACATCCGCACCGCGCGGTCAAAGGGACTGGCGGAGCGCGTGGTGATATACAAGCACGCCCTGCGGAACGCCCTGGTTCCCATGGTGACCGTCATGGGTGTACAGGCGGGATGGCTCCTCACCGGCGCCGTGATCACGGAGAACGTGTTCGGATGGCCGGGGGTGGGCAGGCTGCTGGTGGACTGCATCGGCCAGCGAGACCTGCCCGTGGTGCAGGGGTGCGTATTGTTCACGGTGGGCATGTTTGCGCTGGTGAACCTGGCGGTGGATGTACTGTATGCGTACATCGACCCCCGCATTCGAGTAGAGGGCTGAGGGAGGGAGAGGCGACGCTGCTGGGCAGGGAACTGTGGCGCCACCGGTCGTTCCGGATCGGGGCCATACTGGTGGGAGTGGTGCTGCTGGCTGCCCTCTTCGCCCCCTGGCTGGCCCCGTACGATCCCATCAAGTACTTCGATAACCGCAGCGCCCTGCACTCGCCCAGCCGTCAGTTTCCCCTGGGGACCGACAACATAGGCCGTGATCAGTTGAGTCGCCTTCTGTTCGGCGCGCGCATTTCGCTTACCGTGGGGGTAGCGGTGGAGACGGTAGCCGTTTCCGCCGGGACCGTCGCGGGCTTGCTGGCCGGGTACTTCGGGGGCCGGGTAGACGAAGTGGTGAGCTGGGTGGTTAACCTCACCTTCGCGTTCCCCGGGCTGTTGCTGGCCATCGCCACCATGGCGGTCCTGGGGCCAGGGCTCACCAACGTGATCGTGGCCCTGGCGCTGGTGAGCTGGCCGGGCATGGCGAGGCTGGTGCGGGGAGAGGCCCTGCGCGTGCGGGAGCAAGAATTCGTCACGGCGGCGCGAGCGCTGGGAGCCAGGGATGCCCTGATATTGGTGCGCCACGTGCTCCCCAACTGCGTCGCCCCCCTGCTGGTGGCAGCCACGCTGGGCATGGCAGGGGCCATTCTGGACGAATCCGCCCTCAGCTTCCTGGGCCTGGGGGTACAGCCCCCGCACCCGAGCTGGGGTTCCATGTTGGGGAGGGGCCGGGACTACCTCTGGGCCGCCCCCTGGTTGACCACCTTTCCCGGTATGTGCATTGCGGTGACCATCCTGGGCCTCAATCTCCTGGGAGACGGCCTCCGCGATGTCCTCGACCCGCGCATGCGCGGTTCCAAGTGATAAGACCATCCCGGCCCGCACGGACCAGATGACCTGCACGAAAGGTGGGACTGAACATGGCACTGAAAGGGAAGATCCTGCGCCCCGGAGACACCATAGCGCTGGTGTCGCCCGCATCCCCGGTGCACCCCGATGCCCATGTCTCCATTGAAATGCTGGAACTGGCGAGAAAGCGCCTGCATGACATGGGATTCCGCACCATGCTCTCGCCCAATGCCCTCAAGCTGCGGGGGTACCTGGCAGGCCGGGACGAGGAGAGGGCGGCGGACCTGATGTGGGCCTTCCAGAACCCCGAGGTGGACGGCATCGTGTGCATCCAGGGCGGTTACGGGACACCCAGGATCCTCCCCCTGCTGGACTACGGGACCATAGCGCACCACCCCAAGGTATTCGTGGGATACAGCGATATCACCGCCATCCACTGCGCGGTGGCCGGGTTGGCGGGGCTGGTCACCTTTCACGGGCCCATGGCCGGTTACGACATGAGCAAGGAATTCACCTACACCAGGGAATGGTTCGAGCGAGCGGTGACCCGGCCCGAACCCCTGGGGGAACTGAGGAACCCGCCCGAGGGACCACCCCTGCAAACCATATGCCCCGGCCGGGTTACCGCCCCACTCACCGGAGGGAATCTCTCCCTTCTCGTGACCACGCTGGGCACTCCGTATGAGTTGGACACGGCCGGCAAGATCCTGCTCTTCGAAGACGTGGGTGAGGTGCCGTACCGCTTCGACCGCATGCTCACCCACCTCAAGCTGGCAGGGAAGCTGGATGCCGCAGCCGGATTCATCATCGCTGAATGCGTAGACTGCGTACCGGGCAACACCAAACGCCCCATGCTCACCCTGCGGGAGATCATCGGCGACCTCATCGAACCCCTGGGCAAGCCCGCCATTTACGGGCTGGCGGCCGGCCACGGCGAACGGCGCCTGACCCTTCCCCTGGGCGTGCGGGTGACCCTTGCCGCCTCGAACTGCTCTGTGATCGTGGAGGAAAGCGGGGTACGGACGTGAGGATCCTCCTGGCGACGCCCGTCCTCGGGGCTAACCTGGCGGGCTGGCAAGAGTATGTGACGCGCCTCGGTCTCCCCGGGTCAGTATCGGTGGAGTGCTGGGGCCTGGAGGAAGGACCGCGGGCAGTGGAAACCCTCTACGACGAGGGAGAGGCCGCCCACTACCTGGTGAAAGGAACACTCGATCGCTGCGGCCGGGAACCGGTGGTGGATGCCGTGGTGATCAACTGCTTCGGCGATCCCGGCCTGCACCCCCTGCGGGAGCTCCTGGACATCCCCGTGGTGGGGGCGGGGGAGGCAGCCTGGCTGCTGGCCTGCTCGCTGGGGTGGCGGATCGGACATGTCTCCATTCTGAACAACTCGGTCTCCCATGCCCACATGCGGGCCGCCCAGCTGGGCACAGCCCATCGCCTTGCCGCCAGCATTCCCGTCCCCATGGGCGTGCTGGAACTGGGGGCAGATCGGGAAAGGACGGTGGCGGCCATGGTGGCGTGCGCTCAGGAGGCCATCAACCGCCACGCCGCCGACGTGATCGTCCTGGGATGCACCGGGATGTACGCGTACGTCCACGCGGTGCGTGAACAGGTGCCCGCCCCCGTCGTGGAGCCGACGGAGGCCGGGCTATGGCTGGCGGTAACGCAGGCTCGTATCGGGTTCCGGTACTGCCGCAGGTGGCTCTACATGCCCGCGCAGCCCCCGGCGGGGATCCCTAAGGGCTGACGGAAGCTTCGTAGACAGCACGCGCCACTTCGGCGATGGCCCGTGCCCCGTCTGCATTGCTACGCAGGCCCCAGGTGAACACCACCTTCACACTCCTTCTGCGGCATTCCAGTCCGCGAGTTTCAGACGGTAGATCACCTGGGGTCGTCCCCGCGCTTGCCGAATTCCCTGCCCGACGCGCTCCGCCAGCCCGCACCTCATCAGGTGACGGAGGATGCGCTGGGCCGAGCGTACGGTGGTGCCCGTCGAGCTCGCCAGTACCTCGCTGGTTATCCCCGTGCCACCAGCCGCGTACCAGGCCTGCAGAACCCGGCGCAAGGTCGGGGCGCTGATCCCGGCTCGGCTGGCCAGGGCGAGCAGCCCCGGATGCGTGGCACGCAGGGCTCTTGGCACCCCGCAGCCCGCGGCGAAGCGGGGGCTAATCGGTCCCATCACCTCCCCACCGGCAGATACGTAGGCATTGCCCCCCGGAGACCTGCGCGCCAGCTCGAGGGCTCTTTCCGCCTCCTGCTGCGCGTCATGGGCGTGGAGAGCCAAGCCGATGCCGGCTCGTGCACTAGCTCCCAGGCGATCCTCCAGCAAGCCCAGCAGAGGGAGAGCACGGTAGCATCCCGTGCATTCATCCAGATCCCCTTTCGAGGTGTACAGGGCAAAGCGGAACCCGCCCAGGTGCAGCACTGCCGCCCGCATTTGCCGACCACCGTGCACCAGCACGGCCTGGGCCTGAAGCCGCGCGTGCTCGCGCTCATAGGGGTCGTCCGTCTGCGAAGGTGGGTCGACTTCGACGAGCACGACGGCGAGTTGCCCCTCTTCGGCCCGGTGAGTTTGCCCCCTCGACTCCACCAACCGCAGGGTAGCCCGGATGCTTTCCGCCGAAAACGACATGCTGTCGCTTATGGTGCCAAGCTACGCTTGTATTCGATGAATGCCACCCCGAATCCTCCTTGGTTCAGGGAACGATGGCGCTGGCTCGCTACTCTTGCAACTTTCGGTACAGGCGGGCCAGCTCCCAATCCTGCAGTGAGCGCTTGAGATCGATAGCACACTGGCGGACGCGGGCCAGGAGCTCCGGGATCAGGGCGCCGTCCGCCTCGATGCCGGACCTGCGCAGGCAATCCAGGACGGCGGCCGCTCCCGAGTGCTTGCCCACCACCAGGCGACGGACCAGCCCCACCTCGCCCGGATCAAAGGGCTCGTATGTGCTGGGATCCTTCAGGACACCATCCACATGGATGCCCGACTCGTGTGCGAACACACCAGGCCCCACCACGGACTTGCCAGGGGGTACCGGCCTGCCCGCGGCCGCACCCACGTATTCAGCCACCCGGGCCAGGTACCGGGTGTCAACGCCCGTCTCATACCCCAGCAGGTGCTTGAGCCCCATCACCACTTCTTCCAGGGCTGCATTCCCGGCTCTCTCACCCAATCCCCCCACCGTCACGCCCACGAACGACGCTCCCGCCATGACTCCGGCCAATGCGTTGGCGGTGGCCAGTCCCAGATCGTTGTGGGTGTGCATCTCCACGGGCAACCCGGGTACCCCCTGCAGCAAGCGGCCGACCGCCTCGTGCACTGCGAGAGGATGCATCAGGCCCACCGTATCGCAGAAGCGGAGGCGGTCCGCCCCCGCATCCCGCGCCGTCCTGGCGAACTCCACCAGGAATGCCGGGTCGGCCCGCGAGGCATCTTCGGCGCTCACGGACACGTATAGCCCCTGCTTCTTGGCCATCTCCGTGGTGCGCGCCATGGTGTCCAGGACCCACCGCCGCGTCGTCCTCAGCTTCTTCTCAATCTGGATGTCGGAAGCGGAGATGGAGAGGGCCACCGCGGGGGCACCGCAGTCAAGGGAGTGCCGCAGGTCCTCCGGTAGCGCGCGGTTCCACGCCATAACCCTGGCCCTGAGACCCAGGTGCGCGATCGTGCGCACCGCTTCCTTCTCGGCTCCCTCCATGACCGGGACGCCAGCCTCGATCTCGTCCACTCCCAGATCGTCGAGCAGGCACGCGATGTACTCCTTCTCCCTCGGCGTGAACACTACGCCTGCGGTCTGCTCCCCATCGCGCAGGGTGGTATCCACCACGAAGATGCGTCTGCCACTCACAGCGTCTCACCCCCATACCTGGATTTAAGGATGATTGTATACATGTATCCACCGCTGTCAAGCCCCGGAGCGGCAGCGGTCCTCCCCCTCCAACCCGGCCAGGAGTGACAACGCCCGGCTGTCCCCGAACGGGTGTCGGAGGCGCCGGGCTGGCCAGATGGTGATGGAGGTAGCCGTCGGCCCCGGGGGCAGCCCGGGGTGTGCACAGTGAGTACCTTGGCGCAAAGCTAATCCATGTTCAGCTTTGGGCAGGAAAGGCTGACCTGCGCGGGTACAGGTCGCAGATCACGTCCACGCCCCCCTGATGAGCAGGTCGAGCAACGAGGTGACCTCCCGCCGGTTTGTTCTCAAAAGCTGGGCGGGCACATGATACCGCCCGTTCGCCCCAACCGCCCGTTCGCCCCAACCGTCCAGCGTCAGTGGATCACCTGGCCGGCCCGTTCGCCCCAGCCATCCGGGGTCAGGGCCGGGCGCCCGTTCACAAACACCCACGATATCCCCACCGGGCGTACCTTGGGCCGGGCAAAGGAAGCAGTGTCCCGGATGTGCCGCGGGTCGAACAGCACCAGGTCCGCCCGGTATCCCTCGCGCACCAGCCCCCGGTCGCGCAGGCTCAACTTCCCGGCTGGCAGGCCGGTCATCTTGTGCACGGCCGCCTCCAGGGAAAGCAGCCCCCGGTCCCGACAGTAGTGGCCCAGGACGCGGGGGAACGTCCCGAACGACCGGGGATGAGGGAAACGACCCCCCACATCCCCTTCCAGGGGAAGGGCGAAGCCGTCGGAACCCACCATGACGTCCGGGCGGGCAACCCCCCGCTCCACGTCGGCCTCACTCATGGCGTAGCCTATCACCCTGACGTGAGGGCCGCACTCCAGCAAGAGGTCGAACAGGAAATCATAGGGATCCCGGCCGCCCGCCGCGGCCAGCGTCCCCAGGTCGCGCCCGTCGCGCGCAGGATCATCGGTGCCATCGATCACGAAGTCCGTCCATTCCATCCCCCGCACAGACGAGGTCCACGCCGGCAGTCCCTCGAACATGGCCTGCCGGATGGCCCGGCGACCACTCTCGCTCTTCAGCACCCCACGCCAGTCCCCCGCCATCACCTCGGGGGGCAGGAACGATCCCAGCGAGGTATTGTAGGCGGCGTACGGATACTGATCGCAGCCCACGGCATGACCCTCCCTGCGGGCCGCGTCAATCAGCGCCAGGGCCTCCGGCAGCTTTCCCCACATGATGCGGCTCTCCGCCTTGAGGTGGGACACCTGGCTGGAGGCGCCCGTCCGCCGCGCGATCTCGATGGCTTCCGAGATCGCTTCCAGGAGGGTCTCGCCCTCACCGCGGACGTGGCTGGCGTAGATCCTGCCCGCGCAGGCGACCACAGCGGCGAGGGCGACCAGTTCCGCGGTCGTGGCGTAGCAGCTGGGATAGTAGATGAGGCCCGAGGACATGCCGGCCGCGCCGTCCGCCAGGGCCTGCTCGACCAGCGCCCGCATGCGCCGCATCTCGACCTCGCCGGGAGCGCGGGTGTCGCGACCCAGCACCTGCTCCCTGATGGCCGCATGACCCACCAGAGCCACCACGTTTACCGCCGGGCGGGCAGCCTCCAGGGCAGCCAGGTACTCGGCAAAGGAGCGCCATTCCCAGCGTACGTCCATCCCACAGGCCAGGAAGGTGGCATCCTCCTGCATGGCCAGGGCAGGGGCGCCGCCCGCGACCCCCGGCCAGGGGGCGGGCGAGAAGCCGCAGTTGCCCACCACTACGGTGGTCACGCCCTGGCAGATCATGCTCTCTGCCCGAGGAGCGACAAGAAGGGTGAGATCGGAATGGTTGTGGATGTCTATGAACCCGGGAGCCAGTACCAGTCCCCCGCCATCGATGAGCTGTGCCCCAGCCAGTCCCACCGGCTCGCGCATCAACTGGGGCTCCGCCAGCCCCTCACACCCGTCCCTTACCCGGATCTCCGTCAGTCGGTCGGGAGCTCCCCTGACGTCCGCCGCCGGGGCTAGCCTGCGGATAGCGCCGATCCGCCCCTCCGAGATGCCCACGTCTGCCGCAAAGGCAGGCCCGCCGGAACCGTCCACCACCGTGGCGCCCTGGATCACCGTCTCGAACAACCAGCATCTCCTCCCATCACGCATCGCGGTAAGGGTCCAGGGCGTCGCGCAGGGCGTCGCCACACAGGTTGAACCCCAGCACCACCACCACTATGGCCAGGCCTGGCGCCAGAGTCATCCAGGGGGCCCGGTAGATGAAGTTGCGCCCCTCGCTGAGCATGGCGCCCCAGCTCGGGGCGGGGGGCTGCGCCCCCAGGCCCAGGTAGCTGAGGGCCGATTCCACCAGGATGGCCGACGCCATCCCCATGGTGGCCAGGACCACGTTGGGGGAAATGGCATTGGGTACGATGTGCCTGAGCAGCACCATCCCATCCGAGGCACCCAGGGATCGGGCTGCCTCGACGAACTCCTTCTCACGCAGGGAAAGGACCTGCGCCCTCATCACCCGCGCGTACTGGGGCCAGGTGACCAGTCCCAGGGCGATCATGGCGCTGGTGAGACCGGGCCTCAAAACCGCGACCAGACCGATGGCCAGGAGAATGGTGGGAAACGACCACATGACGTCGACCAGGCCTACGATGAGCATGCCTGCCCATCCCCCCCAGTAGCCCGCCACCGCGCCCAGGGCCGTTCCCACGGTCGCCCCTATCCCCACCGCAATGGCCCCCACCGCCAGGGAAATGCGTGTGCCCCAGATGATGCGACTGAGGATGTCGCGGCCGAACTCGTCCGTGCCGAGGGGATGGGCCCGGCACGGGGGCAGGAGAATCCTGTTCAGGTCCTGGGCCCTGTAACTGTATGGGGCCAGCCAGGGCGCCAGGGCCGCCACCCCGAGGAAAACCAGGACCACGATCACCCCCACCCGCGCAGACGTCCTGCGCGTGAACCGCCTCCACTTCGACAACTAACCCACCGCCCCTCTTGCCTGCACCCGGCCGCCGTATCCCGCCTCAATGCAGACGGATGCGCGGGTCAAGGAGAACGTAGCACAGGTCCGCCACCAGGTTTGCCACTGCGACCGAGACAGCCAGGACCAGGAGACAGCCCTGCACCACGGGGTAGTCCCGGGCCAGGATGGCCTTCACCATGAGACGGCCCATCCCGGGCCTGCTGAAGACCTCTTCCAGCACCACCGACCCGGCCAGCATGTAACCCACCTGCAGGCCCACCAGTGTGGTGACGGGAAGCATGGCGTTGCGCAGAGCATGCTTGTATATCACCACCCGCTCGGCCAGGCCCTTTGCCCTGGCCGTACGCACGAAATCCTGCCGGACCACGTCCAGCATGCTGGACCGCGTGGTGCGGGCGATCACCGCCGCCCCGGCCGCGCCCAGCGCGACCATGGGGAGGATGAGATGGCCGATCCCTCCATACCCGGAAACCGGCAACCACTTGAGCCGCACCGCGAAGGCCAGCATGAGCAGCTGCCCCAGCCAGAACTCCGGTACGGAGACGCCCAGCAGAGCACCCACCATGGTCGCCTGGTCTGCCGCCGATCCCGCCCTGGCGGCCGAAATGACCCCGGCCACCACCCCCGCCAGCACCGAGAGAGCAATGGCCGAGAATCCCAGCTCCAGAGTAACGGGTACGGCGGTGAGCAGGAGGTCTCCCACCGGCCGCCTCAACAATATGGAGGTCCCCAGCTCTCCCCGGGCGGCGTTGGCGAGGAAGGTCAGGTACTGCACCGGCAAAGGCTGATCCAGCCCCCAGGCCCGCCTGACACGCTCGTACACTTCCGGTGGCGCCCGCTCGCCCACCAGCAGAAGGACCGGGTCCCCCGGGGCCACGTGGATGATGCAGAACACCACCAGCGTGACCCCGAGGACGACCGGCACCATGAGAAGGATCCTGCGCAGGACGTACGTCCGCACCGCTACTTGCCGCCGCCTGCCGTCTTAAGCCAGACGTCGTTCAGGAAAACGTCGGCCGGGTGCAGGCGGTACCCCGCCACCATGTCCGTGCGCACCGCCTGGAGGTTGAGGGGATACCACAGGGGGCACCAGACGGCGTTGTCGATCAGGTACTTCTGCACTTCCAGGTACTTCTGCGTGCGCGCCTCCATGCTGGGTGACGTCTCCGCCGCCCAGATCATCTCGTCGGTCCTGGGGTCACGCCAGCGGGAATGGTTGGGGTAAGGGAACTGATGGCTGTCCAGGAACCACTGAAGGATGTCCGCACTGTCCCAGGAGTACTGGCGCATGAAGAGCTCCTGCTTGCCAGCCTTGAGCATGGCCACGTAGCTGGCCTCATCGTACTGCACCAGATCCGTCTTGATTCGCACCGCCTCCAGCATGGGCTGGATGGCCTGGGCCACCCGCACGTGCTCGGTGCGGTTCTGAGTGGCCAGGGTGCACTTGAAGCCCTTGGGATACCCGGCCTCCGCCAGAAGCTGCTTCGCCGCCTCGGGATCGTAGCGGTGGGCCTGCTTGTCAAGGTAGAACTCCGCCAGAAGCGGGGGCAGGTATCCATAGGCGGGCTGAGCCAGGCCAAAGAACACGGACTTCACCAGGGCCTCCCGATCGATGGCCAGGTTGATGGCCCGGCGGACGCGCACATCGCTGAACGGCTTCTTGTCCGTGGCGATGCCCAGATACCCGAGGCCGAATGCGGGCTCCTTGAGGACCTCCACGTTGGGGATCTGCCGGGCCCGATCGTAGTGTTCAACCGGCAGGCTCAGCAGGATCTGCACGTTACCCGTTTCCAGCTCCGCCAGCCGGGTGGCCGCATCGGGGATCATGCGATACGTGACCGTATCCAGATACGGCGGGCCCTGATTCTCACACCAGGGGGGAGCCCACGCATAGTCGGGGTTGCGCTCGAAGACCATGCGGTCCCCCGGTACCCATTCCTTCAGCTTGAAGGGCCCAGTCCCTGCCACCACCGTGGTCCCGTACTGCTTGGTTCCCTTGGGTCCGTACTTCTCGTAGGCGACCGGGTCCTGAATGGCTCCGTAAGTCTGGCTCACCCGGAACAGCAGGTTGGGATAGGGCTTATCGAGCTTGAACACGATGGTGTTCTCGTCAGGGGTCTCCATCCCCTTGATCCACGCATAGTCAAGCGCGTTGGCAGCCGCGGTTGCCGGGTCAAGCAATACCTCGAAGTGCCGCTTCACGGCCTGCGACGTGAGGGGGGTACCGTCGTGGAACTTGACCCCCTTCTTGAGGTGGAAGGTCCAGGTCAGCCCGTCCGGCGAGGACTCCCACCGTTCTGCCAGCGCCGGAGCATACTTGTAGTCCCAGTCGCGACTGGCCAGCGACTCGTAGACCAGCTGGAGCCCCCCGGACCAGGTCACGTGATACAGATCAAAGGTATCCGGTTCCCGGTCCGTGGCCACCACCAGGTTACCCCCCCGCTGCGGTCCCGCGGGCTGCGCGGGGGGTTGCTGGGCCTGTTCCTTCTTCGCGCAACCCGCCGCCCCGGCCATGACCAGCGCCGTCGCCAGCAGGAATACCACTGCCACTCTGCCCATTCGACCTCTGAGGTCCCGGCTCATGCTGCTCCCTCCCCGAGTGAAAGTGCACCCCGGCCCCGCCTGCCCGGACGAAGAGCCCTTCGCCTGGCGAGACTGTCCAGCGCACCGTCTCGACCAAACGGACAGTTGCCCCGGAGTTGGTCTATCTACTTCGCTGGCCGGCGAAAAACTCCTGCTTCTCTACAAGATGATGAAACCCCGGCGCTCGCGCAGAGCATGGTGGGGCTGGCGGACTTCCTGAGCCTGTTCTACGTCTTGAGGCGGGGGTCAAGGGCGTCACGCAGGCCGTCACCCACGAAGTTGAGCGCCAGAACTGTCACCATGATGGCGAGACCCGGGTAGGTCGTCAGCCAGGGAGCCCGCCGGATGTAGTACTGCCCGGTGCTCAACATGGCTCCCCATTCGGGAGTGGGGGGCTGAGCCCCCATACCCAGGAAGCTGAGACCCGAAGCCGATAGAATAGCTCCCCCGAGACCCAGAGTGGCCTGCACGATAATGGGCGCCCAGCTGTTCGGCAGCATGTGCCTCACGATGATGTAGAGGTCGCTGCACCCGGCCGACCGCGCCCCCTCCACGAACTCCTTCTCCCGCAAGGCCAGGAACTGCCCGCGCACGATGCGCGCATAACCCGTCCAGCCGATCACCCCCAGGGCTATCATGGCGTTGTAAAGACTCGGCCCCAGAACGGCCATGATGGCGATGGCCAGGACAAAAAAGGGAAACGCCAGGAGCAGGTCGACCGCCCGCATCACCAGCGTGTCCACCCATCCCCCGTAGTAACCCGCCAGCGCGCCCAGGATGATGCCCAGGGCAGCAGAGATCGATACCACCACCACGCCCACGGTCAGCGATATGCGGGCACCGTAAATCAGGCGGCTGGAGACGTCCATGCCGAATTCGTCCGTGCCCAGCATATGCCCGGGCGTACCCGGCGGCAAGAGGACGCTGCCCAGTTGCAGCTTCGTGGGATCGTGCGGTGCCAGCCAGGGTGCCAGAACAGCCACCAGGATTTCCAGGAACAGCACGGCAGCCCCGAACACCGCCACCCGGTTGCGGCCGTACCGCCTGGAGAACCGTTTCAAGCCGCCCATCCCGCTAGTGCATCCTTTCTGCCCGGATGCGGGGATCCAGGAACGTGTACGAGATGTCCACCAGCAGATTGACCAGGACGAACAGAGTGCACATGAGGAGCACGTTCCCCTGGATCATGGGGAAGTCCCTCCTCATAATGGAAGCAACTGCCTGTCTGCCCATTCCAGGCCAGCCGAATATGGTTTCCACGATCACTGCGCCCCCCAACAACCCCCCGAACTGCAGCCCCATGACGGTAACCACGGGAATGAGCGCATTCTTCAGGGCATGCTTGTAGATCACGCTCCGCTCGCCCAGGCCCTTGGCCCGGGCGGTGCGGATGTAGTCCTGCCGCACCACTTCCAGCATGCTCGACCTCGTCAGCCGGGTTATGAGGGCCGCCATCCCCAGCCCCAGGGTAACCGAGGGCAGGATCAGGTGCCGGAGGAAAGGGATCAACCCGTCTTTCAGTTGGGCCATACCCGCCGCGGGGAGTATCCCCAGGCGCAACGAAAACAACAGGATGAGCATCAGGCCCAGCCAGAAGCTCGGCATCGACACCCCCACGAGGGCCCCGCCCAGGGCCATGTGGTCGATCAGGGAGTATTGTCTGGTGGCCGAGATCACCCCCACCGGCACGGCCACCAGGGTCGAGACCAGCATGCTGGATAGAGCGAGCGTCAGGGTGGCGGGCATCCTCTGCACCATGGTCTCAAACACGTCCTGGCCCGTGAAAATAGACTTGCCCAGGTCGCCATGCAGTGCCCGCCACAAGAAGCGCCCGTACTGCACCGCCATGGGGTCGTTCAGCCCGAGTTCCTGCCTCAGCTTGGCAATCTCCTCCGTGCCCACCGTCTGCTCGGTCTGGCGTAACATGAGGGCAACGGGATCACCCGGGGCGAGATGGACCATGGAAAACACCAGGAACGAGATGGCGAGCAATAACGGGATCAGCAACAAGAAGCGACGACCAATGAACTGTGCCATGGCTTACCACCCGCAGCCTCCCGGGAGGTCGGCCCTCCCGGGAGGCAGGCTGTCAGGGACAGGCGTCAGGCCGGCTCACGCGCAGGCAAGCCCGCGCGTCAGTCTTTCTGAAGCCACGTGTTGTTCTTGACCGTGACGAACCCCCAGTCGGGCATGAAGTCCTGGACCTTGGTGGAGTGCGCACCGAACCACGCCTCGTGGTAGAGCGGGATATGCACGAAATCCTGCACCACGATGCGCTGGGCCTGCTTCCAGATCGCTTCCCGCTCAGCCCTGTCCACCGTCACTGCGCCGCGGTCGAGCAACTCGTCCACCTGGGGGTTGGAGTAGAATGATGCGTTTCCCGCCGACCCCTGGTTCCGGCTGTGGAACAGGAATATCATGCCGCTGGGGCCGCTGAATCCGCCCACGATATACATGTCCGTATTGCCGCTGTCCATGTCCGAAATGAGCGTCCCCCATTCCAGGAGCTGCACTTCGGCCTTGACCCCGATCGCCTTGAGCTGCTCGGACATGATCACGGCGAACTTGGAGCGATTGGGATCTTGAGAAGGCGCCTTGATGGTGAAGGTAAGCTTCTTTCCATCCTTCACCCACAGGCCGTCAGATCCCTGCTTCCAGCCGGCCTCTTTGAGCAGGGCCTTCGCTCCCTCGGGGTCGTACTTCCAGAGGTCCTTCAGCGAAGGATCGTGCCCGACGATGTTGGGCGGGACCGGCCCGTAAGCCCTTTCCGCCACGCCTTCGGGGAAAATGGCCTTGATGGCACTGTCCAGGTCAAGCGCCATCGCTATCGCTTTGCGCACCCGGACGTCCGTGAAGAGGGGGTTCTTGCAGTTGAAGGCAGCGTACCGGTACGCGCGCAACGGACCCGGGTAGGTGACGTACCTGCTGTCCGACTTGATGCGGGGGATCTCAGGCGAGGGCAGCAGCCGGTCCAGTCCCACGTCCCCCGACTCAAGCGACACCAGGAGGACGTTCTGGTCGGGGATGATCTTCACCGTGAGCTCGTCCAGGTACGGCTTCACGAAGTAGGCTTCGTTACGACGCAGCTTGACGTGGCTGTCGGGGACGAACTCCACGAACTTGAAGGGGCCACTGCCGATCGGATTCTTGGCGAAGCGGTCCTTGCCCAGCTTCTCGATGACCTGCTGGTTGACGATGAAGACCGAGGCCAGGTTGTCCAGGAAGAAAGCATCCGGTTGCTTGGTGGTGATCTTGACGGTGTACTTGTCCACCGCCTCAACCTTGTCCACCTGCTTCACCAGGGAAGCACGGGTAGACTTGGTTTCGGGGTTGAGCAGACGTTCGATAGTGTACTTCACGTCGTCGGCTGTCACCTCAGGGGCCTTCCCCTTCGGGAAGACCTCATTATCGTCCTGCCACTTGACCCCTTTCCGGAGATGGAAAACCCAGGTGACCGGGTCGGGGCTTTCCCACGACTCGGCAAGCTGGGGCATGATCTGGTACTTGTCGTCGTGCGCAATTAGGGAATCGAATACTAGCATAATCACGTCGATGCCGCCCTGCTCCGTGCAGTAGGCCGGGTCAAAGGTGGTGGGCCCGTATGGGTTTCCCACAATGAGGGTGCCGCCCTCCTTCCCGGTCTTCTGCGCCTGCGGCTCGCTCTGCCTGCACGCCCCGGCGGACCCGAGGAGTCCGAGCAAAACCACACCCACTACAATAAGCCGCAAGCCCTTCTTCAGTCTCATTGAAAAAACCTCCCCCCCCCAACAATTACAGCGAAGATTCGACGCCCAAACCGGTAATCCTGCTTCACGCGCCCTCTGCCACCCAGGAACAACGACCAGACTGATAGCCGCCAATCGGAACAGGCGGGCCATGGCGTTGGCCGTCGCAGAGGCAGTGGACGAGCCGGTAGAGGTGGTGGCGGGCCGGCTGGGACTGTCGGCCCGCTACCGGGACAGCCGGGAGGGCGCTCGCGAGGTGGTGCCCGACAAGGGGGTGGTGCCCGACAAGGGGGTGCCGCCCGCGCCCCAAACCCCTGCGGAGGAGGTAAGAAGCCAGGTACTCTAACCTAACCAGCCTGTTCACCGCCAGCACGAACTTGCCCGCTCCGCGCAGGGCCTCACGCGCAGGTGCATGGGCGGTTATCCGGCCAGGCTGCCAGCTGCCTTCACCCGGATGCGGGTCGCGTTCCCTGGCAGGTAGGCGAGCGGGACGTCGTCCACTTCCACGATTTCTACGGTGGCGGGATCGGCTCCCGCCCTCACCGCTTCATCCCTGGCCATCCGCCTGGCCTCTTCCAGAGCCTCTTCCCGTCCCATCCCGGCCAGCGAGAAAATGCGCTCGACCTGTCCGCTCACCTGGGCAATGGCAGCCCCGATGGCATTGGCCACCTCGAAGTGCTGGGGACGCACCACCTCCGACGCCCCCGCCAGGCGATCCGGGATGAGGATACTGCCTCCCCCCACGGCGACGACCGGCACGGTCTGGGGGCTTGTCTTCACGCGATCCAGGGCGTCCTCCATCATGCTCACCATGCGGGCGTGGGCCCCCTGCGCGGTCGTCCGGTCGAGCACGCTCAACCGGGACGGGTCACCCAGGTCAATCAGCCCCAGCTTCACCGCCACGTCGGTGGCGGTGAGGACGTCGCCCCCGAAAACCACCGCCTTCTCCTCCAGCAGGTAACCCACGCTGTCCGGTCCCACCGTAAGCCCGCCCCCCGACCGGCCCCCCGGCCCGGCTCCTGTCCCGGCCCCGAGACGCACGATGCTCCCTCCGCCCAGGCCTATGGAGATAAGGTCGGGCATACGGAAGTTGGTGCGCACCCCGCCGATCTCGACTGCCACCGACGACTCCCGCGGGAAGCGGTTGGCCAGCACTCCCACGTCGGTGGTGGTCCCTCCCACGTCCAGCACGACTGCGTCCCGCAGCCCGGACAGGAACGCTGCCCCCCGGATGCTGTTGGTGGGCCCGCAGGCCACGGTGAAGATCGGATACCGCACAGCATAATCCACCGCCATCAGGGTGCCGTCGTTCTGCCCGAAGTAGGTACGGGCTTCAATGCCCCTTTCCCTCAGGGCTTGCTCGAACGCGGCTGCCACCTGGCCGGCCACCCCGGACACGGCGCTGTTGAGCACGGTGGCGTTTTCCCGCTCGAGCAGGCCGATGCTGCCTATCTCATGGGATAGTGAGATATGCACCCCGCCCAATTCCTCGCGGGCTATCTCAGCCGCCCGCAGCTCGTGGGCGGAACTCACCGGTGAGAACACCGAGCAGATGGCCAGTGATCCCACCTTGCCCCTCACTTCCCGGCAGGCACGGGCTACCTCTTTCTCGTCCAGCGGGGCGATTTCGCGCCCGTCGTACTCGTGGCCTCCGCGCACCAGGTAGACGTACCGGCCACACACAGATGCCAGGTCCTCCGGCCACCCGGTAAGCGGTTGCACCGCCGCCGTCGCCGGCCGGCCGATGCGCACGATGGCAACCGGCGTGAGGCGCCTGCGCTCCACTATCGCGTTGGTGCAGTGGGTGGTCCCCAGCATGGCGTACGCGACCTGGCGGGGGTCAACCAGCCCCTGGCCCAGCACCTTTCCCAGAACCCGCACGATGCCCGAGGTTACGTCAGGGGTCGTGGGGCTCTTGGCCTTCGCCACCGGCCGGTCGACTTCGTCCAGCACCACGGCGTCGGTGTTGGTGCCCCCCACGTCGATGCCCAGTCGGTAAGTCACCCCCACTACCCCCTCTGCCCGGCCATCCTCTGTTCGATGGGGATGTAGTCCACGTCGTAACCGAAGTACCTGGGCCCCACCGTCTCCAGGCCCCGGGGAGTGCGCCACCTGGAATCGCACGGCATCCCCACCACCACGGCCCGATACCCATAGCGCAACCCCTCCGTCGTGATCGGCCGGGCCGTCTCGGCATCCAGCACAGTGATCAGGTCGGGGACGGTGGCCCGCACCTCACCGTCACGGAGGGCGATCAGGTTCTCGTTCTGGAAGTGGATGCGCATGCTCTGGCCCCTGAACTCGTCCAGGCCTTCCAGCACCGCCTCACCCCGGGCAAAACCACCCACCGTGCGCCGGGCGACATCCACCACCTTGCCCCGGAAGAGGAGGTATCCTGCGGTCAGCGCCAGCACAGCCTGCACCACATCGCCTTCCGGCACCTCGCCCGGGCCCGCCCGCCGCCCGGTGCTCGCCCCACCTGCGCATTCCTCCCCGGCCACTCCACCTGGCATGGTCGCGACGACCGGGGGGAGGTCGCGCCGGAGCGCGGCCGCCTGCGACCGCACCGACCCGGGGCGCCTGCCCCACAGCCGCAGCGTCTTGCCGATTTCCTCCGTCCGGGTGACGATGCCCCGGATCGCCCATTCCCTGGCCTGGGCACCGGTCAGCGGGTAGATGGCGATCATGGCAGAGCCGCCCATGACCACGGTGGCACTGCGGGCCAGGTGCTCCGTCCACAGGTTGGTCACCGTGGACAGGATGATCAGGTTGCCCTTCTCGTCGGTCATGGCCATGGGGGTGGCGGTGATCCCGCCCAGATGAAAGGTTACCATCTGCAGTTCGGGAAACGCCCGCCCCATGCCATCGGCGTCCACCAGGGGGATACCCAGGCGGGCGGCAGAGGCCACCGGAATCATGGAGTTGACCCCGCCTGCCTCGATGGGCATGGTGGCGTACACTTCCCTGCCCAGATACTGCTTCAGGGCGTGGTAGACACGGGGAAACTCGTCGCCGTTTGGGATTTTCTCCACGATGACCGTGGGTGCGCCCATCATGGCCAGGGGCATGATGATGGCATCATCCGGTACCTGCTCGAGGTCGATCAACTCCACGGGGCCGTATTCCCGCACGGCCTGGATGGCCATGAGCTTGCCGATGTGGGGGTCACCTCCGCCGCCCGTCCCCAGGACGGCGGCCCCGAGGGCTATATCTTCGATTTCCTGCACTCCCAGCTTCCGCATGCCCCAGCCCCCTCATTATCCGCAACGGGGTTCGCCCGCCCGCATACGGTGTGGCCCGGCCGCCTCGCCCTGGAGGGCACCTTCATCCAGAGCGCGCTGGCAACTCCGTCGCCAGCCTGTCCACCACCTGATTGAGGAAGGCCACGAACCCCTCCTCATCGGTCATCACCCCGTCCTTTTCGCGGGCGATGAAGTCGTGCAGTTCGTTCAGGAAAGGATCGCTCCAGCCCAGCTCGCTCATGATGTCGATCAGCCTTTCGGCGGCGTCCACCAGGCGAAAGGGCCCGTACAGCCGGGGCTCATCCACCAGGCCTGCGGCGCTGGAGGCCAGGTAGCACAGGTACCGGAAGAGCAGCCCCCGGGCTTTCTCCTCGTTGCCGGCCAACCCCATACGTTCACCCCCTGCTTGCCGGGGCGACCTGGGCCGTTCCTCCGAACCTCTCCCAGTGGACCACCTCATCGGGCGGTCGGCGCCGGGGTGCCGGAGGGACACGGGCGGGATACCCCAACGTCACCAGCAGTTCCGGCCTCACGTGTGGGGGCAATCCCAGCAGTCGGGCCACGGCAGTCTGGTTGAAAGATCTCACCACACAGGAACCCAGACCCATCCCCACGGCGGCCAGCATCATGTTCTGGCAGGCCATGGACAGGTCGCACAGGCTGAGCACTTCTGCTCCCAGCCGCCCCCCGCGCCTGCCGGCCCGGTCCAGATCGCTGCACGCGACCACCAGGGCGGGGGGAGGCGCGAACATGCCGGGCGAAAAAGCCTTGATGTCGCGGATCACGCGCTCCTCGGTCACCACCACGAACACCCAAGCCTGGGTGTTCCCTCCGCTGGGGGCCCATACCGCCGCCTCCAGGATGGAGCAAAGCTGCTCGCGGGTAACCGGGTCCGCCCTGTAGCTGCGCACGCTACGCCGTTGTCTGATGGCTTCGCGAACTTCCATCGCCTCCGCCCCCCTTCCTGCCGTTACCACCCTCCATCGCCTCCCCCGCCAGGAGGTGGCATCGGGCGAAATGCCCCGGCCTGACCTCGTGCATCTGGGGATCCTCCCGCACGCAGAGATCAACCCGGAGCGGGCAGCGGGGGTGGAACCCGCACCCGGGGGGCACGCGCACGGGGCTGGGGATTTCACCGGTGGACTGGATTTTCTTCGTCTTCACCGCTTCCTCCGCCTTGGAAACCACGGGTATAGAGGAGAGCAACATCTGAGTATACGGATGCACCGGGTTAGAGAACAGCTCCAGAACCGGAGCCGTCTCGCAGATCTTGCCCAGGTACATGATGGCCACCCGGGTGGCCACGTTCCTCATCACGCTGAGGTCGTGGGTGATGAAGAGGTACGCCAGGTGAAGGTCCTGTTGCAGCCTGATCAGCATGTTGACGATTTTCGCCTGGACGGAAACGTCCAGGGCAGAAGTGGGCTCATCCAGCACCAACAGGCTGGGGTTGGTCGCCAGCGCACGCGCAATGGCCACCATCTGCCTTTCCCCGCCCCCGACGGCCCCGGGATACTTATACATGAAGTCGGGCGGCAGTTCCACCAGGCGCAGCAGGTCGATGATCTTCTGCTGTCGATCTGCCTTGCTACCGATACCGTGCACCGCCAGGGGCAGGCCCAGTATCTGGGCGATGGTGCGGCTGGGGTTGAGGGACGTGCCCGGGTCCTGGAACACTATCTGGATGTCCTTCTTCACCGCCAGGGGGCGTCGCCACAGTCCCGCGGAAATGTCGCGGCCCTTGAACAGTACCTGGCCGGCGGTGGGCTGGTATATCCCCAGAACGGTGTAAGCTGTGGTGCTCTTGCCGGACCCGGACTCGCCCACCAGCGCCAGCACCTCACCTCGCCTCAACTCGAAGTTGACCCCGTCCACCGCCCTCACGTACACTCCCTTTTGCCCGGTAGGAAAGTACTTCTTGAGGTTGTGTACTTCCAGCAGGAGTTCCTCAGGCAACGCTTTCACCCCCGCCCCCGTACAGCCAGCACGCCACCTGGTGGCCCGGTCCGGCCGGGAAGAAATCGGGCTTCCGTTCCGAGCAGACGGCGTTCGCCCGCTCGCAACGAGGGGCGAAGCGACAGCCGCGGGGTGGGTCGGCGTAGTTGGGGATACGACCGGGAATGCCTTCGGCCATGCCACCCCCGGTCAGCTTGGGGATGGAACGCAGCAGGCCCAGGGTGTATGGGTGGAGGGGATTCTCAAACAAATCCTCCGTGGGAGCCACCTCGACCATACTGCCTGCGTACATCACGTTGACAACATCGGTCATCTCCCGTGCCACTCCCAGCGAGTGCGTTATCAGGATGAGAGACGTCCCCTTTTCCTCGACCAGCCTCTTCATGAGGCGCAGGACCTGGTCCTGGATGGTCACATCCAGGTTGGTGGTGGGCTCGTCGGCGATGAGCAGGGTGCGGGCCGTGGCCAGGGCCATGGCGATGCACACCCGCTGCCGCATCCCCCCGGAGAGCTGGAAGGGGTGGTTTTGCATGATCCGCTCCGGGTCGGGAAGAGCCGCCTCCTTGAGTGCGGCGATGGCGAGGTCCCTCCTCTCCCGGGCACCGCCCCCGGCGCGGGCGTACTTGATGACCTCCATTATCTGCTGGCCGACGGTGAATACCGGGTTCTGCGCCGCGGTGGGATCCTGGAATATCATGGCGATGCCCTGTCCGCGCAGCTCCTGAAGCTCGCGGCCCCGCATCTTGAGGACATCGGTACCGTTGAACAGTATGCGGCCGCGCGGGATGAGGGCGTTGCCGGGTAGTATCCTGAGTATCGCCTTCATGGTGGTGGTCTTGCCGCACCCCGTCTCGCCCACTATGCCCACCTTCTCGCCCGGGCGTACCGCCAGGCTCACGCCGTCCAGCACTTTGAGCACCCCACCGTACACCCGGTACCAGACGGCGAGGTCTCTGATCTCCACCAGAGCGTCAGCCCGCATCGTTATCCCTCCTCCCTGGCGAGCATGTCCCGCACGCCGTCCCCCAGGAGGTTGAAACCCAGTACCATCACCATGATGGCAATGGCGGGGAAGACCGAGTTCCACCAGAGGTGGGGAAGGTATTTGGCGCCGTCGGATACCATGGTCCCCAGCGCCGGCGTGGGTGGCTGCTCTCCCAGGCCCACGAAGCTGAGACCTGCCCCGACCAGGATCACCCAGCCCACGTCCAGGGCCATTTTCGTGAAGATGGGAGCCAGGCAGTTGGGGAGTATCTCCCGGAAAAGGATATGGCCTTTGCTTGCTCCCGTCACCTCAGCCGCCTGCACGTAAAACTCGTTGCGAACGGAAGAGGTCATGCCGTACACCAGGCGCGTGTACCAGGGCCACCAGGACACGGACACCGCCATCATGGAATTGAAAAGGGTGGGCCTCAGGACGGCGCAGATGGCCAGGGCCAGGATGAGGGCGGGCAGGGCCAGGAAAACATCGGTTACCCTCATGATGAAGGTGTCCAGCCAGGTCCCCTTGTAGTAGCCCGCCACCAGACCCAGAAAAGTCCCCAGGGGAACCACCGCCACCAGCACCCCCACGGCCATGATGAGCGCCCCGCGAAAGGCGAACAGGACCCGGCTCAGGATATCGCGGCCGAAGACATCGGTACCGAACCAGTGGGCCACCGACGGGGGCAGGTTGGCGTTACCGTAATCCACGAAGGCCCCCGCGTGTTGCGGGTAAGGGGCGACAACGGGCGCCAGCAGCGCCAGGAACACGACCAACAGCACCACCGCCAGCCCCACCACCGAGAGCCGGTTGCGGGAAAACCTGTACCACGCCCGTCCCACTCTTTCTCCCCAGCCCTGTGTCTTATGCACGCTGGTTCCCTCCCAGCAGCCGCACCCGCGGGTCGAGGTAAGCGACTATCAGATCCACGATGATGTTGATTCCCGTAAATATGACCCCCAGGATCATGATCACTCCGGTGATGGCATTGATGTCCTTGTTCAGCATGGCCCTGATGCCGTAGCCGGAGATCCCAGGGTAGTTGAAGACCAGCTCCACCAGGAAGGCGTTGGCAAAGAGAGCGGCAATGTCCAGGGCCATAATGGAAACGGTAGGTATCAGGGAGGGCTTGAGCAGGTACTTGAGCAGGATCACCCGCCAGGGAATACCGTACGCCACCTGGGCCAGAGCATAATCCTTACTCATGTTCTCCATCAAGCTGGAACGGGTGATGCGAGCAGCCTGGGCCATGCCGCCCAGAGCCAGGGCCACGCTCGGCAGTATGAGGTGCCGCAGGGCGTCCCAAAACGCCTCGTATTTGCCGAAGATGAGGCTGTCCAGGAGCAGAAACCCCGTGAGGACGGGAGGAGCCTCGACGCCCATTTCCAGTCGGCCGATGGCGGGCAGGATGGGCCAGAGGTAGCCGAAGATCAGCACGAAAACCACCGCCCACACGAAGGAGGGAGTTACGATCCCCAGGTAGGCCACCACCCGGGTGACATTGTCGAACCAGGAGTTGGGGTAGCTCGCCGACAGCAATCCCAGGGTGATCCCCCCCAGCGCCATGACCAGCGCGGAAAGCAGCACGATTTCGCAGGTGGCCGGGAGGAACTCCTTGATATCGTCCAGCACCGGCCGCCGGGTGAGCAGCGATTTGCCCAGGTCCCCCCGGAAAAGCCCCTTGATCCACAGGTAGTACTGGACCTCCAGGGGCTTGTCCAGGTTCATCTCTTTGCGGAGGTTGTCCACCGCCCACTCCGGCGCCCGGGGTCCCAGAGCCAGCCTGGCCGGATCCCCCGGCACCACCCGGGCTATCAGGAAAATCAGGACGGAAAGCCCCGCCAGGACGAGGAGAGAAAGGGCCAACCTGCGGACGACGAACCTACCGACGCTCACGGTCCAACCTCCCCCTCTTTGGCCAGGGCGGGCCCGCCCCCGCGAGCAGGCCCGCCGCCCGACTACCCGCCTGGCCCGGCCTCGATAGCCCGGGCTTCCCCCGCCCGGCTCCGCTCCGGCCGGACCAGTTCTGCCGACCCGTCACTTGGATGCCTTCAGCAGCTCCATCTTCTTCTCCGGATACACCCTGTAATCGTGGGCATACACTCCGTACCCCATGACCGGCAGGATGCTCTTGCCGGCCTTACCCGCCTCTCCGGCAGGCCAGTACACATAGGCCGCCTGGTAGGCCCGCTTCTCGAACTGGTCCAGCACCCAGATGGTGGGGCACAGTTCCACTATCATCTCCTGGATCTTCTGGTACACCTCGAACCGCTTTTGCTCGTCGGTCGTCCGCAGCGCCTGCTCGATGGCGGCGTCCACGTCCTTGTTCTGCAGCCACTCGCACTGCTCCCAGCTACCGCACGTGCTGGAATGGTAACGGGAGGTGAGAATGGACCCCGCCTCGGGATAGTGGGGAGCTACGTAGACTATGGACGCGTTGGGCGTCGTCTCCGGTGACTGCGCATCGGCAATCATGGCCCCGAAGGGTTTCTTGGTAACCTCCACCTTGATGCCCAGCTCCGCCGCGTTGGCCTGGAAGAGCAGCGCCAGCTTCTCCTCCAGGGGAACCTCGGCGCACCAGGACAGGGTTACGGGGTACTTGTCCAGCTGGCCGTAATACTTCGACTTCTTCAGCTCCTCCCTGGCCTTGTCCAGGTCGCGCTTGAACTGGTAGACGTTGGGGTTGTGGCCGGGCAGGTTGTGCGGCACCGGCCCCCGGGCCTGCTTGCAGCTGGGCCAGATCTTGGTGACCACCGTCTCGTAGTCCAGGCAGTATGCCAGGGCCCGGCGGAAGTGGATGTCATCCGTCGGGGGTTTCTTCGTATGCAGCATGATGTTGAGGTTGTTGCCGTTGAAGAATCCCGCCGTCTGCACACCCTCGATCTTCTCCAGCGCAGCCAGGTTCTCCTCGGGCTGAAACTCGTCGGTCAGCTCCGTCTCGCGACGCGCCATCAGGGTCCGTATGGTAACCGGATCGGGGCTGGCGAACTCCTTGAAGTACACGGGCGCGTCCTTGTCCCACCCGCCCCACCACTCGTTGAACTTCTCCGCCAGCAGATACTCCTCCATCTTCATTTCCTTGACCTTATAGGGTCCACTACCGGCATCGTGGGTGAGCAGCCACTCCTTCCCGTAGTCCCCCATGTCCCCGTACTGGCCGGGCTTCTTCAGGTGGTCGAGCACTTCTTTCTTGTTGAGGACGTAGAACCTCACCAGCGCCTTGATAAACGGGCCAAACGGCTCCTTGAGCGTGAACTCCACGGCGTACTTGTCTGGGGCCTTCACGTCCGAGACATTCTTGAACAGGTAGGCAAAGCCTTCTCCGATGGTGAGCAGCCGTTTCATGGAGAACTCGACGTCCTCGGCCGTGACCTCCTGACCGTTGTGGAACTTTACTCCCGGTCTGAGGTGGAAGCTGTACTTGAGGCCGTCCGGAGACACATCCCAGCTGGTGGCCAGATGCGCCCGCACGGAACCGTCCAGGTTGGGGAACACCAGCGTATCATACAGGTTGACCAGCGCGATGCTGTCGGAGAAATCGTTGCCCACCGCCGGGTCGATGTAGGTGGGCCAGTCCTCATCCATCCGCAGGATCCTGTCCTCGGGCTTGATCTCCGCGGGGGCCTGCGGCTTGGGCTCTGGTTTCCGGCAACCCGCCACCCCGGTTGCAAGCAAGGCCACCAGCGTGAGGAACACCAGCACCCTGATGCCAACTCTGCCTGTCATGAGTCGAACCCTCCTCTCCGTTTGCGAGTGTCAGGGCAAGTCTTGCTCTTGTACCGGCTTCTTCCCCCCTTCCCGCCTCCCAACACGCCGCAGGCAGCTCCGCTCCGCTTCACTCCCCTGCCCTCACGTCAGGGCAGTAGCAACTGCCCGGACCGCATGATCTGCACCCCATCCACCCACACGTCGGGGCTCAGGAGTACACCGTCCAGATGGGACCCCACCTGCACCTTCCCACCGAAGCTGGCATTTGCACCGAGCGCCAGGTGTACGGTCCCCAACACCTTCTCATCCTCCAGGACATTCCCTGTCACCCGGGCCGCCGGATTGGTCCCGATGCCCAGCTCCGCCAGGTTACGTGCATCCCGCCCCACCCGGTCCAGCAGGTCCGTCAGCCTGGCGGCCGCCACACCCCCCGTAATGGAGTCGGCCTGACCGTCAACCACCTCAATGACCAGGGGCTGATCCAGGGTGCCGACGCCCGCCATGCTGCCGTCGACCACCAGCCGGCCCCTCGCCGAACCCTCCCCGGGGGCGATGTAGGCCTCGCCTGCCGGCAGATTGCCGAAATCGCCCGGCCGGGTATAGAGGCCCGTGTCGCGCATCGCCCTCCGCCCGGAGATGTCCAGGGTGAGATCGGTCCCCGCCGGCGTGCGGACGCGCGCCTCCGCGGCTCCGTCCAGGAGAGCCGCCACCTTCTCGGTGAGGGCGGCGATGCCTCTGTAGTCCACCGCCAGGGTGCGGGCCATCATCTCCGGGGTGATGCCCGGCATGCTCGCGATGCGGCACCCGGCCGCCGTCGCCTGGCGCCTTGCCACGGTGTGGGTGAGGGACCGGCTGGTGGGGGCAAGGCAAACCCCCGCGACTTTCATGGCCTCCGCCACCGCGGGCGGCGGTTCCTCGCCATGGGCCTGCCGCGCCCGCATCACCAGGAGCAGCGGTTCCGCTCCGGCTGCGGAAGCCGCCGCCCAGAGGGCCTCGGCGACCTTCCGGCAATCCGGATCGGTTACGACGAGGACCGATTCGCCGGGACCCACCCGCAGGCACTGGGAGACGGCCACCCGCGCACCCTCCCCCAGGCGCGCCTCAAGTTCGGTCTCCAACCCGCTCACCTCCACGCCCGCCCCGGGAGCTGGCCCCCATCCTTTGCCCGCGGCTGCGGGAAACAGACCTTGCTCTGCACGATCCCCATGCTGACCAGGCTCCGGGCCAGTTCGATCGCCGCCGGGGCCGGGTCGACCACAGGCACCGGCAACTCCGCCGCCAGCCCCCTGGCCAGCGACGGCGTGCCCGCATGGCCAAGCACGACCACATCGGCCCCATCCTCCGCGATGGCCTGCCTGGCAGCCGCCAGGAGCGCTTTGGCGGCGCGGTCGTGATTCCCCTGCTCCGCTCCCGGAACGCTGACGGCCCTCACCGAGGCCAGCCGCTCTCGCAACCCCCGGGCTCGGATGCTCTCTTCGATCATGCGGGCCGTCTCCGGCAGCGATGACAGGACCGAGAACCTGTCACCCAGCGCCAGCGCATACAGGATGCCGGCCTCCGCCACGCCCACCACCGGGATGCGAACCGCCTCCTTGAGGGCACGCAACACCGCATCCCCCGGGCAGTCCACCGCCACCGCGTCGCACCCCTCCCGCTCCGCCCGCGCCACCTCTTCCACGAGATGGGGAGCTACCAGCACCTGGTGGTACGCCGAGTCGATCCGTTCGACCGCGTGACTCAGGCCGAGCACTTCCAGCTCCACTACCGGCGCCACCAGCATTCCCAACTCCTCGGCCAGGCCACTGCGGTACTCCTGGGATCCGTGGGGAAGCACCAACCGGATGCGCACGCCGGTCACTTGCCCAGGGCGGCGGCAAGCCGGGCGAGCTTGGGGTGCACCAGCTTACCCTCCTGCATGATCAGTTCGCCGTCCATCCACACCGACGAATTGAGGCAAATGCCATCGGCATGGGTGGCGGCCGGTCCCACCTTCCCCTTGAAGAAAGGCCCCTGGAACCCGATACCCCACTCGGTGCTGCCCCACACCCGCTCGTCCTCGGTGCACAGCCCGGAAAGACGGGCACCCGGATTGAAGCCGTAACACACGTGCGCGAGGTGGTACATCTTGGGATCGCCCAGCTTCTCCAGCCACTCGCGGACCTTCCTGGCCTCGTCTCCCCCGTTGATGCTCCTGATCACCCCTTCTTTTACCGTCAGCCTGATGGGCTCTTTGAGAACCCCCAGGTCGGCTTCGCCTCCTCCCGAGAAGGACCCGTCGAAGACGATGGCACCCTCGATGGTTTCCTCCACCGGGGCCCAGCCGATCTGGCCCAGCAGGAAGTGAGCTCCGGGTGTATCGGCGAACAGTTCGTTGGTCACTGGTCGTTCCGGATCATTCTCGAAGCTGACATCGGTGCCGGCTGGAGTGGTGATCCGCATGCGGCAGGCACGACGGGTCATGGAAACGATTTCACGCTGGAACTCGTCCTGAGCCCTGATGTCGATCTTGCCGATGCAGCGCACGATCTGGTCGGTGTCCAGGCCGCCCAGGAAAAGGTAACGCACCCTGGTGCCCGTCATCGCCTCCAGCCACGGCGATGAATACAGCAACCACTGGTTGTTGTACTCTATCCATACGTCCGTACTGGGTATGGCCGCCTTGAGCCCGTCGGGCAGTCGCGGGTCCGCCACCTTGCCGTACCCGCCGGGGGTGGAATGCCAGGCGATCATCACGTTGGCACCGGCCACCTCCGCTGCCTTGGCCGTCTCCTCCGCGGGCCTCCACTCGGTAGCCGAATCTGCGGTGATCAGTACGCTCTCGCCCGGCCTCACCTTGCACAGCTCGTTGACAATGACGTACGCCGCCCTTGCCAGCTCCAGATCCTGTACAGACGGCATTGACGCCCCACCTCCCAGGCCGTTAGTAGCGTGAGGGTTCCACGCCGCCGGGGAGTTACCTTCGGCACCGGTGACGAAAATCGCGGTCATTTTGTGGCAATGGTGAACATGGCGCCAGATCCGAAAGGGAGCAAACCTCCGGCCCTTGCCGGCGGCCGGGAGCCGTTTTGTCCGGCGGGGACAGGATAAGGTCCCCGATTTGTGTGCCATGACCAGATGTCACAAGAGCTTGCGCAGAGCCAGGGCCAGCTCCATCTCGAAAGCGCGAGCCAGGGGATCCCGACCCAGGAGGCGGCGGATCTGATCCAGACGGTACCGTACCGTGTTGCGGTGGAGGTGGAGGCGGGCAGCTGCCCCTTCCAGATTCCCGCCGCAGGCCAGCAGCGTCTCCAGCGTACCGAGGAGTTCCTCGCTGCGGGTGCCGGGTCCGTGCAGGAGGGGCCCCAGGTTCCGCATCACGAAGTCCCGGGCCTCGTCCGAGCCCTTCATGGCGAAGAGCAGCTGGTAAGGGCCCAGCTCGTCCCAGCAGTGCACCGAGCTGGGCCCGCGCAGGCGGCGCCCGATCTCTATCGCCCCGTGCGCGGTCCGGAACCCGCGGGACAGATCGCCCGGATCCGGGCAGTAGGCTCCCACCCCCACCGATACCGTGGCGGGTGCCAGCCGGTTCGCGGCTTCCCGGCACAGGCGCTGCGCCAGATGCTTGGCCCGAGAAAGAGCATCCTCCCTTCCCACTCCCGGGAAGCGGGGCAGGACGACTACGGAGTCGCTGCGGGAGACCGCCGCGCCACCCTCCGCCTCCGCTTCCACCAGAGCACTGGCCAGCTTCTTGAGACCCTCCTTTAGGGTCTGGATACGTTCTTCTTCCCCCGACTTCAGGAACTGTTTGGCCAGCGAGTCGATGTCAGCCACCACCACCAGGGAGCACCCGGCCAGGTCGATGCCGTACGCCTTCGCCCGGCGGAGGGCGACCTCGCTGGACATCTCGCCGTTGAAGAGGTCATCGAAGAAATCCCTCTGCAGACGTAGCTCCGCCTCCTGCCTGGCCCTCTCCAGGAGCAACTCCACGGTGAGGGGCATGGAACACTGCGAGAGCAAGAGCCGCTTCGTCTCTCCGGGTTCGATGCCGGGAGCCAGCAGGTAGCCAAGAAGCAGGGTCTCCGTGCCCAGAGGTACGGCGGTGAAGCTCACGCCCCCCGTTTCACCCACCAGGACGGTGCTGCCGTGCTCGCCGTCGGGCCGGGCGTCGGCCAGAACTACCCGCCAGTCGGTCGTGGCCGTCACAACCGCGCCAGCCGCTGCGGCCGGCCCGGCCTCGCCAGCCGTGGCCGGTCGGTCCGGAGACACCCCAGCCGCCGTGGCCGCCGCCACTGCCCGCTCAGAAGGCACTGCAGAAAAGCGTACCTGGAACGAGGGGGAGAGCAGCAGAACGGGAACTTCAAGGAACTCGGCCACTCGCCGCACCATGGCTTCCAGGCCTGCGCCCTTGAGCACCATGTTCTCCAGTTCCACGTGGGTGCGCAGAGCAAAATCCAGGTACTGCGCCTGCCTGTTGACGATGGCGGTGAGCACGGGGGTGATGATTTCGATGTATTTCACGTCGAGGGGCAGTTCCAGCAGGGGAAAACCCAGCTCGTCGGCCCGGGCGATGACCCGGGGGGGTATGCCCCCCAGGTACCGCTGGGAGTAGCAGATGGCCAGGGCGGCTGCGTCGGCACACACCAGGTCTTCCACCAGCTGGACCAGGGCCTCCTCGCTGTGACGGTACGAGTAGGCGGCCGTGATCATGAGCTCGTAGCCCTGGAACCAGCGCACGGCATCGGGGACCTCGATCACGCTCACGTACCGGATGATGTTATCCAGGCCCGCCTGGCCGGCCACCACCCGGGCCCTCGTGAGAGCGCCTAGCTTCAAGGCCTCTCGCACCGTAATACCGGAGACTACCGCCTGGTAAGGAGAAGCGTTTGGTCGCCCCTGGCTCATAATTGAGTCACACCTTCGGTACCGATAGCCTTATGTATTCTCCACCTCCGTACCCGATACCTTGTCCCGGCCGGTGTCGCCCCGGCCAGCCAACCACGCAGCGGGTTGATCACGGGGACCCTCAGACCCAGGCGCCCCTGCAGGGGTCCTCCCGCAGGGGCACCGCAAGTCACGGGACGGCCAGCGACGGCTCAAACCCGAAGGCCCATTCGCCCCGAGCCAGAGGCAGGTCTTCAGGCCCCAACGGCCTCCAGCGCCTGGGAGAGGATCTCCAGGCCGGCGTCCAGGTCCTCTTCAGAGACGGTAAGGGGCGGAATGAACCGGATCACCTGGTTGAAAGTGCCGCAGGGGTACAGGATCAGCCCCCGAGCCAGGCACTCCTCCAGGACGCGGGCCACCAGCTCTCCATAGGGGCGGCGGCCAGCCGGATCTACGAACTCGATGCCGATCATGAGCCCCAGACCCCGCACGTCTCCCACCCGCGGGTGACGATCTGCCATCTCCCTCAGCCTGCTCAAGGCATACTCGCCGAGTCCCCGGGCGCGCGCGGGGAGATCCTCCTCGCGCAGCACGGCCAGGGTCGCCAGGGCGGCGGCGCAGGAAACCGGGTTACCCCCGAAGGTGGTGCCGTGGGCTCCGGGGGACCACTCCTTCATCAGCCGGGAAGGAGCCACGGTGGCCCCCAGAGGAAGCCCGGACGCTATCCCCTTGGCCACCGCCATGACGTCCGGGACCACCCCCATGGCCTGAGCGGCGAACATGGCGCCGGTGCGACCGAACCCGGTCTGCACCTCATCGAACACGAGCAGGGTGCCGTGGCGGTCGCACAGCTCCCGCAACCCCTTCAGGTAACCGGCCGGAGGCACCACGTAGCCGCCCTCGCCCAGCACGGGCTCGACGAGCACCGCCGCCACCTGCGAGGGATCGACCAGGTGATGGAACATGGAGTCCAGCCGGTCCAGGCATTCCAGGCCACACCGCCCCTGCTCCCTTCCCACCGGGCAGCGGTAGCAGTACGGGTAGGGAGCGAAGTACACGGACGAAAGCAGGGGTTCGTAGTGAAGGCGGTACTTGCTCTTCGAAGACGTAACCGAAGCGGCCCCCATGGTGCGCCCGTGGAAGCCGCCCTCGAAGGCAATCACGGCCGACCTCCCCGTGACATAGCGGGCCAGCTTGAGGGCTCCCTCCACTGCCTCTGCCCCGCTGTTGCCGAAGAAGAACATATCAAGGCCGCCCGGCACCACCCCCCGCAACTCCTCCGCCAGCCGTACGATGGGTTCGTACAGCAGCACCCCGATGGGTCCGTGTACCAGACGGTCCATCTGCTCCTTCGCCGCCGCCACCACGCGGGGGTGGCAGTGCCCCAGGTTGGCCGTGGCCATCCCGGAAACGAAATCCAGGTACCGCCGGCCGTCCGTACTCCACACGTAAGTGCCGCTGGCCCGGGAAACGGGCAGATTGGGCCAGTCCACCGCCAGGCTGGGAGCCAGCAGGTCCCCGAGGCGCGCCGCCAGATCCACAAAGGAACGCTCCTGCACCGTCCTGACCTCCTCGCCTTGCGACAAATAGCAGTAGCGTCAAGTGGCACTACTCGTCATAGGAACTTGACCACGTACACCCCGACCACGGCACCCGCGATCAGGCTCGCCGCCACCAGGTCCCGCCACCCGAAGCGCAGCGGCTCGAGTTCGGTAGGCCGGCCCGGTGCCCCAAATCCCTTGCCCCCCATGGCTATCTCCAGCTCGTCACCCCGGCGGAACAGGAGGAGGATGAGGGGAACCACCACCGGGATGAAGCCCCTGCGCAGCTTGTCGATGGTACCCATGGACGACAGGTCGAACCCCCGCAGCTTCTGGGCATCCAGGATGCTGTTCCACATCTCGAAGATGAGATCGGTGAAGGTGAGCGCGCTCACGAACATGAAGGCAAACCGGTTGGGGATGCCCAGGCGGCGGAACATGGCCATGACCTTGCCGGGAGAAGTGGTGGAGACAAATACGGGCACGCTGGCCACCGCCACCAGCACCCGGATGCAGAGGAGAATCCCGAACAGCAGGCCCGCGTCCGTCAGCACCCCCAGGTCGGCACCGCCGGGGATGGGCAGGTGACCGAGCACCAGGAGCGGCCTGCCGCCCCGGTACATGAACCCCTGCACCAGCACCAGGAAAGCGAACGTGGCCAGCAGGATCTTGAGCAAGACGTAGAACCGCCGCGGATGGATGCCGGCCAGGACCCAGAAAAGGCCCGCCAGCCCCAGCCACAATAGCAGCGTCCCGTAATCGCGCCCGGTGGGGAAGTAGGGGAGCAGGATCACCACCAGCGTGGCCAGCACGAAGCCCAGCTTGACCACGGGATGCAGACGGTGTACGAAAGAGGGGCTATCGAAGTAGGCAAAGGGCGTCTGCACGGCTAGTTCCTCCCCGCGCGGCCCTGCGCGGGCACGGCCGGACCGATATACCCGAGGCAATGAAGGAGTTCCTCGGGGGTCATGATGTGGGCGGGCAATCCCAGCTTCCTGGCCAGCACGTGGGCGCCCGGCGGCCGCAGCCACGCCTGCGCCAGCAGTTCTTCCTGCTGGAATACCCGGGCCGTAGGCCCCTCCAGCAACACCCGGCCCTCGTGCAGGACGAGCAGGCGGGTGGCGTACCGCGCCACCAGGTCCATGTCGTGGGTGATCATGATCACGGCATGCCCCTGCTTCCTCAACCCGTCGGCGAGTTCGGCCAGGAGGTAGCGGCCCCGGTAGTCCTGGGCCGTGGTGGGCTCGTCCAGGATCAGCACCTGGGGCCCCATGGCCAGCACACACGCCACCGAGAGCTTGCGGCGGTCACCGAAGGAGAGCTTGAACGGAAAGAGGTCCCTCATCCCATACAGACCCAACGTGTCCAGGACCTCGCGCACGCGCCCGGGGATGCTTCCGGGATGCAGGCGCAGGTTACGCAGGCCGAAGGCTACTTCCTCCTCCACGGAGATGTTGAACAGCTGGTAATCGGGATTCTGAAGCACCAGGCCGATGCGCCGGGTGATCTCGCCCGTGTTCCGGGAGGTGATGTCCTCGCCCCGGTACACGATGCGGCCCCGGGACGGACGCACCAAGCCGACCAGGGCCTTGACCAGGGTGGTCTTCCCCGACCCGTTCTGCCCCACGATACCCAGGAGCTCGCCCTGCCGCACCGCCAGGCTGACGCCGCGCAGGGCGGTGACCGGCGGCGACCCCGGGTAGGTGACCTCGAGATTCTCCACCTGCAGGACCACTTCGCCCGCTCCTGGCTTCTGCGCTGCTTGGTCGGCTTCCGCCTCCTGGCCCGCCTGAACCTCTGCGGCTTCTGAGGGGGCACCGTCTTCCCCCGGGGGCTCGCTGCGCTCGCCGGGGGGCCCGCCCTGCTCATCCACCAGCTTCTTTATCACCAGCGCCACCTGCCCCGGGTCCGCCGGCACCCAGCTAGGGGACGCCCCCAGGGCGTGCAGCACCCGGTGGGCGACGGGTGCCTGCACCCCTGCTTCCTCGAGGGCATCCACGTCGGCGGCCACTTCTGCAAACAGGCCCTGGCGGACGGGAACCCCTTCGCGCAGGACCAGGCAGTGAGTAGCGATGCCCAAGACCTCTTCCACCTTGTGGGTGGTCATTATCACCGCGATCTCGCGCTCGCGCGCCAGGGTGCGCAGGGCCTCTACCACTTCCAGGGAGCCGAGCGGGTCAAGCTGCGAGGTGGGCTCGTCCAGGATGAGCACGCGGGGCAACATGGTGAGGACGCTGGCCAGCGCCGCCCTCTGCTTCTGCCCCCCGGACAGGGCCCTGGTGGGCCTGCGCTCGTATCCCTGCAGGCCCACCAGGGAGAGGAAGTGCCTCACGCGGCGCATGACCTCCTCGCGGGGGATACCCAGGTTGGACGGCCCGAACCCCAGCTCCATTTCCAGGGTGGGCATGAATAGCTGGGTCTCCGGGTCCTGGAGTACCATCCCGCAGTGGGGTGCCATCTCGTGCATGGGATGCTCCCAGGGATCGAGCCCGTCCACCAGGACAGTACCCCGCCGGCGCCCCCCATAGATGTGCGGGATGACCCCCGACAGCAGGTAGCACAGGGTGGACTTCCCGGCCCCGTTGGCCCCCAGGACCACCAGGAAATCTCCGGGACTGAGGGACAGTGTCAACTCCCGCAGCACATCCTTGCTGCCGTCGTAAGAAAAGCTCAGACCTGCGATGCTCACCAGAGGGGAGCGCCTGCTTGCCACCCTGCCGCCTCCATCCTCCAACCAGCTACCTCCGTCCTGGACCGAGGGTCCCTACCCACACCGCACCCCGCGTACACTTCACCAGAGGGCCCTCTCCACCTTGGGCAGCCCGGTGCGGGCAAGAGCCTCCACCACCGGCATGGTGATCACGGCCGTAATGGCAGACAGCACGGGAACCCACCAGGTGTACCCGATGAAGGTGGCAATTGCCAGGGCAGCGGGGTACTTGAACAGGTACCAGTAGGGCCGCGTCCAGGGCAACCACCAGACGAGCAGCGAGACCAGAATCGTGACGAAGATGCCCAGATACTTGCGTCCCCGGTCCTCGCCTCGCAGCCAGCGCGGTATGACGCGGGTCCCCAGCGGGCTCACCGCCACCAGCAACGAGGGAAGCCAGTAGTACGCGCTCAGACCCCAGTAGAGGGGCTGGGGCGGGGTTTCAAAGCCCGCCGCAGCTCCCGGCACGTAGTAGGGGAACACCAGGGTGAACACCGCTACCAGAGCGACGCAGGCGGTGTTCAGGGCCCAGTACCTTTCCCCGTTAGCATAGAGCGCCACGAAGAAAGCGGGCAGGACCGCCGTCAGCACCACGTCCAGGAGACCAAGGGGGAATCCGCCGGGCGCGATGAACATGCCGATGAGTCCTCCGATGATCGAGGCCACCACGCCCCCCCACGGACCCAGCAGGAAGGGGGCAATGGCGGCAAAGGGCACCGCCAGCGGAACGTAGCCGCCCCCTCCCACATAGGGGAAGATGGGCACCAGGGCCGTCACCCCGATGAGCGCACCGAACAGGGTGACCCAGGCCACCGAAGCCCCCCGTGCGCGCCGGGTAACTTCCTTCACCTCCGTCGACATCTCCGCATCCTCCTTTCGCATAGACTTTCGGTGAGCGCAACACCGTGCTCCCGTTTTGCACCAGGCGCAATCAGAGTTTGCGCTCACTGATTTATTTCGCGATCGGAGGGCGGGATTCCTGCCAGGCGTCCACCCTGCCCGGCCAGGAGCATAACAGGGCGAAGCGAGGGCTATGTCTTAGCCGGGGGGATGCGTACCCCCACTGGGGGGGAGCGGCGGATCCTGGCATCCCAGCTCCTGCGAGATGGTCCGGCACGTTTCCACCAGCAGAGCGGCGTACCGCCTCTCCAGTTCCCCGAGGGGGACGCGCTGGACGGGCGCAGTGATACTCAGGGAGGCCACCACCTGACCCTGGGCGTTGAACACAGGCGCCCCTACACAAACCACGCCCGGACTGAACTCCTCCCGGTCGGTGGCATATCCCCGCCGCCGCACCAGTTCCAGTTCCCGTTCCAGGTTCCCCGGGTCGGTGATGGTATTGGGCGTACATCTCTCCAGTTGCATGCCCGCCAGCACTGCCCGCCGCTTGCCGGCAGGGACGAAGGCCAGCATGGCCTTCCCCAGGGAAGAAGCGTGAGCCGGCATGCGGAGTCCGCTGGAGATATTGACTCCCAGCACGTGAGACGACTTCTGCGTCTCCAGACAGAGAGCAGCACCCGCGTCCATGGTGCCCAGGTTGACGTCTTCACCGCAGGCACGCTGCAGTGCCTCCATGTGGGGCCGCACCACCCGCTGCAACACGCTCAGCGCCGGGCCGTCCCCCAGCCGCCCCACGCGCGGACCAAGACGGTACCGCCTCCCGGCCGGATCCCGGGCCGCGTATCCCAGCCTCTCCAGAGTGTTCAGGAACCGCAGGGCGGTGCTCCCGTCCAGGCCGGTCAGCCGGCAGATGTCTGCCAGCCTCACTCCGTTTTCTGCCCCCGCCAGCACCTCCAGGATCTGGATGGTTCTCTCCACCGCTCGCATGCTCCCACCCCCGCGGCGGCCCGCGGCGCACTCAGCCCGCGGCCCGGCCAGTTTGACTCCGGCAACGGAACCCGTTACACTTCCATTTTAGCGCACCGGCTCATGCTGCATAGCGGGGCCGGGGCAGGGATGCGAGATGCGGGGGTACCGCAGCGGATCCAAGCCACACCCTCGCCCGAAGGGGGGAGCCGCCACGGCCCTGGAGAAGGAACTCGGCCGCATCGTGGGACAGCGCTGGGTGCTGAAGAGCCGCCTGGCACGGGAGTCTTACGCTTACGATGGCGGGGTCGCAGAAGGCCTCCCCGACCTGGTAGCGCTCCCCGCCGACCGCGATGAGCTGGCTGCCGTAGCATCGCTGTGCTACCGCGAGGGCGTGCCGCTCGTCCCGCGGGGTGCCGGCACGTCCCTGAGCGGCGGCCCTGTACCCGTCTCCGGGGGTGTGGTCGTTGCCCTCACCCGCATGAACCGCATCCTGACCCTCGATCCGGAAAACCGCGTCGCGCTGGTGGAACCGGGGGTAACCAACCTGGAGTTGCAGCGCGCCGCCGCCAGGTGGAACCTGATGTTCCCCACCGATCCCGCCAGCCAGGCCATGTCCACGCTGGGGGGTAATGCCGCCGAAAACGCCGGGGGACCCCGCGCCGCCAAGTACGGGGTAACCCGCCAGCACATCGTGGGCCTGGAGCTGGTGCTGCCCGACGGCACCGTGGCTGCCACCGGCCAGCTCGACCCCGTGCCTTGCCCTGATCTCCCTCGCCCCCTGCTGGAGCTGACCAGCCTGCTGGCGGGATCGGAGGGGACCCTGGCCTTCATCACCAGGCTGGCCCTGCGGCTGGCCCCGCTGCCCCGGAACCACGCCACCATGCTGGCCTTCTTCCCCACCATGGAGCAGGCGGCCGAGGCCATCTCCCGCATGGTGGCGGCGCGCCTGATGCCCGCCGCCCTGGAGATCATGGGCCGCCTGGACATAAGCCTGGCCGAGGAACACCTGCACCTGGGCTTCCCCACCGACGCCGAGGCCATGCTGCTGGTCGAGGTAGACGGACCCGGTCCCGGCCTGCGGCGCCAGATCCTTCTGGCGGAAGAAATCGCCTGGCAGGCGGGCGGGGCGTACATCCGCTCCGCCACCGATCCCGGGGACAGGGACAAACTCTGGGCGGCCAGGCGGGCATCTTCGGGGATGTATGGCAGGCTCAAGCCCACCTACCTCACCCTGGACGTTACCGTCCCCCGGCACCGCGTCCCCGATATGTTCCGCAAGGTGGCCGAGCTGGCCCGGCAGACAGACCTGCCCATTTCCCTGCTCGGACACATGGGGGACGGCAACCTGCACCCGGCCGTCCTCCTGGACGACCGCTGCCCTGAGGAGCTGGAACGGGCCCTGCAAGTGAGCCGCACCCTGGTGGCGGAAGCGTTGCGCCTGGGTGGCACGCTCACGGGCGAGCACGGCATTGGCACAGAAAAGCTGGAGTTCATGCCGGCAGCCTTCTCTCCCTCCACCCTGGAGTACCTCAGCACCATCAAGCTGGCATTTGACCCCCGATGGCTGCTCAATCCCGGAAAACTCATCCCCCGCCCCGCCGGGCACCCACCAGATGTGCCTGCGTCACCGGCCTGCCGTCCGCGGCCACCTGCCTCCGGCGGACCCCCGGCGGCCGGCGGCACGACCGACACTGAGCGCGCCCTCCGCGAACTCGGCGACGCTCTGGGGATGGGCCTGCTCACGCAGGACTCCCAAATAGCTGCCTTCGGGTTCGGGGGCAGGCACCGTCCCGCGGCAGTGGCAGTCCCCGCCACCGGCGAGGAGCTGGCGGAAACCATCCGGATCCTGGCCGCCCGCCGCGTCCCGGCCTGGCCCGTCGGCAGCGGCGAACTGGCGAGAACGGCATTTGCCCCGTTTCGAGGCGGCGTGGCCGTCTCCACCGCCAACCTGCGCCGGGTGGCAGACATCACCCTGGAAAACCTCACCGCGACCCTGGAGGTGGGATGCCACCCCGAGGAACTGGACCGCACCCTGGCCGCCGGGGGCAACTGCATGTACGCGGTGGACTGCTGGCGCGCACCCCGCTCCACCCTGGGAGGCGAAATCGCCACCAATGCCTGCGGCCCCGGCCGGCCCCGGTACGGCGCCACGCGGGATAACCTTCTCGGCATAAGCTTCGTCGACGGCCGGGGCCGGGTCTGTCGCGTCGGTGGCCAGACCATCAAGAACGTGAGCGGCTACGATGTCACCCGCCTGCTCTGCGGTTCGTGGGGAGTCCTGGGCGTGCTGGTGGAAGCCACCGTGCGCCTGTGGCCCCGGCCCGAAACGGAAAGGACCCTGGCGGTGGCCGTCCGCCGCCCGGAACTCGAGGGATTGCTGAAAGACGTCTCTGCCTGGGGCTGCGACGGACCCCTGCAACTTCTGTCCCCCGCACCGGGCGAAGATAACTGGGTGCTGTTGATCGGCCTGGCGGGCGTGCACGAAGACGTCGAGTGGTGGGCGGAGCAACTCCTGGGGCGGGCTCACCGCCACCGCCTGGAACTCCGGGCCCTGCCGGAGGCCGAAGCCCGGGAGGCCTGGGATACCGCGAGGCGACAGGCAGGGCTGGCCTGGTGCCGGCAGCGCCAAGCCACTACCGACGCCCAGGCCCGCGCCGACCGCGACATCTGGGTGGCAGGATACATCGTCCTGCCCCCATCGCTCCTGCCCGCCGCTGCCGAAAGGCTCTACCGCGATGCCGAAGCCAGCCCGTGGCGGCCGACCATGAACGCATCCTGCTCCCCCGGTACAATCGACTTCCTGCTGGAGGGGGCAGGGAACGGAGTGAGCCACGTCTTGCGCCGATGGGAAGGGCTGCTCGCCGGCAAGGGCCGGATGGGCCTGTATGGCTGGCATGACCTCCTGGAGCCGGAGGTGGCGCCCTGGCACCCGCTGACGGCCTACCACCCTGCGACTCGAGACCTGGTGCTCCGCTTGAAGCAGCATCTCGATCCCACTGGCATCCTCGCTCCCGCAGCGCGCCTGCTCCCGGTCACCCGTGAGTGACCCAGGTACCGGCGCGGCCGGCCAGGGCGTCCAGCGCCTGCATGAGCGAGCCGATGATGGCACGGCTCCCACCGGCTTCCACGAACC
>JASEFA010000004.1 GCA_030019365.1 Bacillota bacterium | reverse complement strand
TTCTGGTGATGTTCACCTCGGGCGTTCTCGGAGGTGGGCGCTATTTGACGCTTACTCATGTTCCCGCGCTTGGTACCATCTGGATCTGATCAGACAACACCCATGCCGCGTACTTTATCGCCTGTTTGACGTCCTCTTCTTCCAGCTCGGGATAGGCTTGCAACACGTCATTGATCGACTTGCCGCTGGCCAGCATCTTCAGGATGACACTCACGGTAATCCGCATGCCCCGGATCGTAGGCTGACCCAGGCAGATATTGGGATCAACTGTGATGCGGTCAAGCTTATCCACGGAAGTTGCTCCCCTCGCAGTGCACCGTTCCCTCAGACCCAAGTCGGTCCACACCCATTATAGCACGACACTCCCGGCCCCCACGCGCTCCTCCCTCACGCAGGCACTGCCTCCTCCTTCACGTTGGCCAGGAAGGCACTCTCGCCCCGGCTCCACTCCTGGTGGGAAACGAAGACCCGACTGATGCTTACCCCATACTTTAGGGCCAATTCGGCAGTAAATGCCCCCGTTCGGTCAATCTCCAGCCCATATCTCTCGATATGGTCCAGCACGACAAGGACATCCACGTCCGACTCCGGGTCTGCCTCACCCCGTGCGTATGACCCGAACAAATAGACCCCACGAAGGCGGCTCCCGTAGGTGGTCCGCAATTCCCCGGCGAACTCCCTCAGCAAAGACTGAATCGCGCTATCCACGGTGTACCAGCCCCTTGACGGGCCCTAAGGCGCTGGCATCCTCGCTCGCGAGGTACCGCTTCACCTGCCGGGCAAACTCGTCGAAGTCGCCGAGCTTCTGCGTGACGGTCTCGTAAATCGCCTGGTAGTCGAGCCTCCAGTATACGCCGACGATGGCGTTCCTCATGCCGGCCATGCCGCGGATCTTGCGGGCGAAGGCCACGTCGAGCAGTCCCCGGTCGCCCGCCAGTTCAATGAGGTTCGTGGTGTCGAGTTCGGACAGGCTCACACCCTTTGTGGCCAGGAAGTGACGGCATACGTCAAGGACGCATTCCAGGGCGATGCGCAGGTGATGCACCACCAGTTCCCTGGTGTCCGCGTCCGCCTCGAACTCCTCGTAGGATGTGAACCGTTTCCTTAGAACCGTAAGGCGCCCCACCGCCTCATCCATTCGGGACAGGTAGGTCTCCACCCGATCCCGATTCAGTTGGCGCCCGGCCACCGACAATCCCCCCTCGATGCGCTTCCAGAGGGACTCGTGCAGTTCGCGGCGAAACCGGAGGAAATCGTCGTACGCAAAAAGGGCGTCTACGGCGAACTCGTCGAGAGCACCCGGGTCGGCTACGAACATGGGAACACCGGTCAGCACCGCCTCCAGCTCGATGCGCGGGTTCACGCGGTCGAGCACCACCAGGTCCAGCCGGTCCTCTGAAATCCCCAGGGCGCGGCTGAGTTGCTCCCTGAGTTCAAGATAGGTCCAAAAGTCGTAATCGTGAAAGCTGACGGCGACGTCGACGTCGCGCGGCGCCCTCCCTGGTGTCGTGTCGATCACGGACCCGAAAAGAAACGCGAACCGGGCACCGGCCGCCTCACATACCCCGGTGACCCTGCCTCGGTCACTCAGCAGCTCTTCCGCCCGCAGTACCGTTTGTGCCATCCCGAAGTATTGTACCTCATGCTCTGACCTGGTACCTACGTGTCATGGCAGCACCCGTTCACATGTCGACGGGCTTTAGGGAGCCGGCGTCCACCTCCACGGGGACCTCCTGCCCCATGAGCTGCAGGAGCACCCGCACCCGCCGGCGTCCTGAAGTCGGCTTCTCCAGAATGCCCACCAGGCCCCGGAAGGGCTCCTCGGTGATCTCCACCCGCGCCCCCGCCTCCAGCTCGCGCCAGGCGGGACGGCCGTCCCGGAACACCACGATGCCCGAGCCAAAGGACTTCTCCAGGATGATGTCGATGGCCTCGTCGGGGACGGGCACCGCCTCCGCGCCGGTGCCCAGAACCCGCAACACCCAGGGGTTGCGGCGGACCAACTGCCACTTTTCCTGCTCGGAGGGGCTAAGTTGTACGAAGAGGTAGCCGGGGAACATGGGCTCGACCCGGTCGCGGGGGGCGGCGGGGTCCTTGCGCGGGCGGCCCCGCCGGCGCTTCTGCCCCCCCGTCGCCCCCGGCGCGTCCTGATACACGAAGCGGGGGAGCAGCACCATGACCCCTTCGCCATCCAGGGTGGCTTCCACCGCGGATTCCTTGTGGGGCCTGGTCTGCACCGCATACCACGACGGGTACTCGCCCGCCACATCCTCCAGGATCAGCCACTGGTGCAGGCGCTGGGACCCGTCCTGGAGATCGGGGTCGCCCCCGAAGTACATGCCCAGGAGACGGCAGGCCTTCCCCTGATATCGGATGATGGCTCCGATGGAGTCAGGACTTACCCACTGCTGGGGATCGGCAGACCCGACCGTGTACTGCACGCCCCACCCCCGACCTGCGTGCCACACCTGCCACGCGTGGCGGCTTGAGGCCCCGCCTGACCGGTCCTCGCCTCCGCACAAGCAATGCTCCGCCGTTTCCCGGGCTTTTTCGCATGGGCGCGGGCCCGGAAACCGGCGGCGCTCTAGCGTTTGATGCTTCTACAGGCGTGTCCGAACTCCTCCCGCACAGGGTGTGCTCAAAAGGGGAAACTGCAATGCCCTGCCTCCCAATGACTTCGGCGCCCATTTTTCGCGTGGCGCCTCCTCCCCTCGACCCCGCCCGACCCCGGCTGAACCGGTCCCGGCTCACAGATCCCACGTGAGCTTGCCCACGGCCCGCTCCAGGTCCGTCATGGACGGCCTGGTGTAGCGCGCGGTAGTGGTCAGGTTGGCGTGCCCGGCCAGGGTAGCCACCCGGTCCAGGCTCTCTCCCGCGTCCACCAGCATCTTGCAGAAGGTGTGCCGGAGGGCGTGGGCGGTCACCCCCTCCAGCCCGGCCAGTCGGGCGTAGCGGGAGACGATGCGCTCGGCCGAACGGACCGAGAGCCGCGTGCGCTGCCGGCTGAAAAAGAGCCAGGGGCCTCCCGGATGAGAAGCCAGGTACTCCTGCAGCACCCGGCGCACGGCAGAGTTGAGGGGGACCTCCCGGTACTTTCCCCCCTTGCCGCGCCTCACCCGCAGGCGGCCGGTGTGATCCCGCAGCTCCAGGTCATCCGGCCTGAGGCCGCAGACCTCGCTCACCCGCAGCCCCGTGTGCAGCATGACCGAGATGAGCACCCGGTCGCGGAGCGGCCCATGGGTGGAAACGGCCGCCAGCAGCGCCCGCACCGCCTCCCGGTCCAGCCAGCGCGGTCCCGGGACCTGCTCGGGGACGCGCTTCACCCCCACCGCCGGGTTCGCGGGCGCCAGCCCTTCCCCGACCGCCCAGTTGAAGAAGGAGGTCAACACCACCAGGACCAGGTTCACCGTGGCCGGCTTGCGCCCGGCGTCCTGCAGGTGCCGGCGGTAGTCCGCCACGTCCAGCCGGGCCACCGAATCCACCCGGAAGGGACCCCGCTCCCTCTCGTACCACGCCACGAAGGCCCTGGTCTGACCCAGGTAGCAGCGCACGCTCTGCTCGGCCAGCCCGCGGGCCCGCAAGAAGGCAGCGTAATCGTCCAGAAGTGAATCCCGCATGCGAATGGTAACCGCCCCCGCCCCGTCAGCGGGCAAAGGCAAACCTGACAGCGATGGCCTCGTGCATCTCCAGGCGCTCACGAAGTGGCCTGGGCAGGGCGATAAACGGGGCCTCAGACACCGTTCCACCCCCAATCGACGGTAAGGTGCCCAGCGCGCGTGCTGGCGTCACCCCTCGCCTGGCGCCCGGCGGTCCGCGGCGGCGCGGACCTGTCCTCACCGGCGCGCCTTTCCACATTACACCATGAGGCGAGCGATGTCAATCCCTGGGGAAACTTGGCGAATCCTGGGTAAGAAGCTGGGCCGCCCGGGAGCAATCGGGAGTTGGTTTCACATTGCGCAACGCTTGGCGGGTGGGGGGATGTACTGACCCGGTGTCGGTAGCAAGGGACTGAGCGGCGCGGAGGGCTTCCTTTGGGGCGGGAGTCGGCCGGCGTAGGCGAGCTCAGCGGCGCTATCTCGGTGGGCTGTGGATGCTTCTGGAAAGGCAGAGGGAGCGTATGCGTGTTCCCACGCCCATCACTCAGAGACGGGGGGATAACGGATGGCAAGCCGGGTGAGCAATGGCGGCGAAGTCAGGCCGGGAGGGTTGGGTCCTCCGTTCCAGGTGGTCGATATGCCCGAACCACCGCCCCTGAGAAGGAGGGCCATCCTGGCCATCATCGGCCCGAGCGTGATCGCGCTGGGAGGTTCCATCGGTAGCGGGGAGTGGTTGATCGGGCCGTCGGTGTTCGTGAAGTGGGGATTGGCGCTGCTGTGGATCACCACCGTTTCGGCGACTCTGCAGACGTTCCTCAATCTGGAGATGCTTCGGTAACAACGCCATTACCAACTGGTACAGGGACAAAGGGTTCGGCATGGGACACAAGGTGGGCTACATTCCTGCAGTCGTAGGAGGTAAGATGGTAAGGGTCTCCCCCAACGGTATGTTCGCTTCCCCTACTGCCGAGAACGTTGGGCGCTGGAGAGCGTGGCTCAAGCTGCTCAGCATTGACCAGTGGGGCATATTCTGGCTGGGCGGCATGCCCGGCATGTTCTTGCCCTCCCCACTGGCAGTGGGATTGATCCCCAGGGGGACGGCCCTTCCTCAGTGGGGTGTCGTGGCGTACCAGGGGGAGACGTTCGCGAAGCTCATGGGGCCGGCGGGGTGGGCCCTGGCACTTCTGATCGGGTTCTGGGTACTGTTCAGTACTGCCCTCAGCAACGTGGATCTGGTCTGCCGCCAGGTCACGGACATGCTCTGGTGGGGGTCTGAAAGGGTCAGGAAGTGGGCCAGAGAGGACATTCGCCGCGTTTACCATGCGTTGCTCATCGTCTTCGTCATCTGGGGAACGACGTGCATGCGCATGTTTCACCGTGTTCATCTTGAGCCAGCTATTCGGGCTCAAGCTGTAGCGGACCGACGGTGGGGCGGGGACCGGGTGCCCGGTCCCCTTCTCACCTGGCGGGAACCTCTTCGACCCCACGACTGTCGTCGGAGCTGGTGGCGTCTACCCGGATACCGTGGACACCTATATCTGCCGCGGATGGGGCCCAACCTCGACGTAGTGGCGGCAGCGGTCGCCGCGCACCAGCCACTTTGTGACCACAACGGGCGTACCGTCCACGGCGTAGGTGACCCGAACAACGAGCAAGCCCGGACTGCCCTTCTTAACCCCCAGGAAAGCCGATGCGTAGGCATCCACCAGAACCGGTTCGAGGAACTTGACAGCTCTCCCTAGCGCCACCCCGAACCTTTCTGTGATCATGCGATAGTATACTGGCGTTGAAGAAAAGTCCTCACGCTCTATTCCGGGGAACCGACGAGCCGACACGAATGTCTTCTCAAGTATGAGAGGCTCGTCGTCGACGATGCGCAGTCTCATGATCCTCACCAACGGCTCATCCCTGGGCAACCCCAACCATGTGGCAACAGCCTCTGACTCTACCCTCTCCACACTTAGCACCCGTACGGTCTGCTCTCTCCCGGTGGCTTCCAGCTGGCGGGTGAAATCGTAAAACCCAAGCAGGTCTTGCTGAATCTTCGGCTGGCAAACGAAAGTGCCCTTCCCGCGCTTTCTGTCTACCAGTCCTTCACGGGCCAGGTCGAGTACGGCCTGACGCACGGTGATTCTGCTAACGCCGTACCTCTTACATAACTCGTGCTCAGGCGGCAGTAGATCACCGGGCTGATAGAGGCCAGCCTCGATCTCCTCGCGCAAGCCCTCCTTGATCTGGTGGTAGAGAGGCACAACACTGTTCTTATCCGGTATCACCCGGCCACGCCTCCATCGCGGTCCACGTTACTTACGGTGCAACCTCCCTTATCGTACCTTCACGGTCCGACTACGGCAAGCCCTGGAGGAATTACCGCCAATCACCCGTCACTAACCGGACGATGTCCGACACATCGTGCGCTTCCTCTAGCTTTTCAACGGCGTCTAAGAACCTGGCCGTCCCAAACCGTGGTATCGCCTCCGCCATACCTGAGAACTTGCGCTTCATGTGCTCCGCGGTCAACGGCTTCTCGGGGTCGCCCAGGCATGTCTCTACTAGCGCCTCGTATGTCTTTCCGTTCCTGAGCTTGATGGCAGCGGAGGCGGGCCACCTGGCGGGGTACATGGCTTCGAACTGTGGTGCTACCTCCACATGGACCTTTTCAACCAGCCGGGCTATGCGTGGGTCGGATAACGCTCCGGCATCGAACTGGGGGAGTTGCAGGTCCCCGGCGACCAGGGCTGCTGCGACACAGTAAGCCATACTGAACTGTGCATCGGTCACAGTCTTGGGCATTCCGGGGTGACCGTTCTGCACCTTTGCTACCTCGTAAGTAAGGATTCTGATCTCGTCCACCATCCCGGGTTCCACTCCATACTGCCTGCGTATGCTCAGAACAGCCTCTACCGCGGGATGTATCGTGCGGCAACACGGATACGGCTTGAAGGTCACCCGTTCAATGGCGTAGCCCGTCCCAAGATCGCGGATGACCGGTTCCTCAGAATATCGGTCAGAAAAGGCGCGGAGAAACCCACCGTCCGCAGCTTCGAGGATCTGCGTTGCACCTCGCAGATCCTCAGCCGCCAAGATCGCCGATAGTACGCCGCTCGAGGCAGCTCGACCGGGGTGAAACTTCTTACTCATGGCTCCATCGGCCAGGAAGGCCCACAGGCCGCCCGACTGAGTTCCCGCATGACCCAGCGCATAGGCGACCCGACGCTCATCGAGATCCAATATGACCGATGCCGCGGCTGCCGCTCCCAGCGTGCCGGTCGTCGACGTGGCGTGCCAGCCGCGCAGTCGATGTTGCTTAGGATCTAGCGCCGCCCCCACCCTGGCCATCACTTCGTAGCCAGCGGCAACGGCAGTGATGAGCGTCTTCCCGTCAACGTGCACGATTTCTCCCAAGCTAAGGGCGGCCGGTATGACGACGGCGCCAGGATGCACCTTGGCGAAACGGAGGGAGTCATCAAACTCCAGGGCATGGGTCATGGTCCCGTTCAGAAGCACAGCGGTAAACACGGTAGCGCCCGCGGCCGTCCCCCAGATGGCAGCTCTCGCAGGAAGGTCCCGGCCCTCGCCAGGCGGCCACCTGTCATAGCGCTCGAGTGCGCGCATCATCGCCCCCACCTCGGCGGTCCTGCTACCCGCGAGGGCACATCCCATGGCATCCATGACACACAGTCTGGCTTTCTCGATGGCGGACTGTGGCAGGTCAGAGAAGCGCAAACTGGCCACAAATCGTGCCAGCTCCACAGTCACTCCCGCCATCATCTCCCACCCCAATCCGTGTGTTGCCGACTGCCGGAATCGAACCTGAGCAATACGGCTGCAATGTTCCGAATCCCAAGCAGGTAGTCGTCGATCCTGACATGCTCATTCGGCGCATGGTGGGACGAACCATGATAGCTTACTCCCGTATCCGCGATAGTCGGTATGCCCAACCCCTTAATGAAGACCTCCCAGGGCCCGGAACCCGGAAACAACGGTGACAGGATGGGTTCCTTCCCATACACCGCCTTCGCGGCCTCCACCGCTACCGGTACGATTCCCGCCGTCATCGCCGTCCTGGCAGGGTTCCTTGACGCCAGGAGTACCACCTCGACGTCGTCGTAGCCAACGTCCGCCACGTACTGCATGAGCGCGCGAAACACGGCCTCAGCATCCTGGTCCGGGACCAAGCGAAACTCCAGATCCGCTGTTGCGCGGGAGGGGATTGCGCTCTTACGGCCTTCCCCCGGCGCCCCGGCTTCAACCCGTGTAATGGTGCATGTGGGGCTAAACAGGTGGTGCGCGACCAACGCCCCTGTGGACCCCGCCTGCGCCCTACCGGAACTCGGCGCGTAAGGAAACGCCGGAGGAATCCGGGAAATGAACATTGCATCGAGTTCATCGGGCTGGCGCACGGACCGGAGAAACCCGGGCACCCCTACCTGGCCATCTTCACCACGGATCTTCGCGAGCAGCCAGATCAGCCGCCACGCGGGGTTGGGCACCGATGTGGCTTCGCGTGAGTGAACCTCACCTGCCAGACCCTTGGCGGATAGCCGCACCGTACATACGCCTTTGCCGCCGCAACTGATGGTAGGCCTGTCATCTGCCCCCCGAAATCCACCCGGGTAGAGGCAAGCACCGGCGCTCAGCAAATCGCGATGCCTGAGCACGGTCTCCGCCAGATTCGGGCTGCCGATTTCCTCCTCACCTTCGAGGATCATTTTCACAGTGGTACGGAGCAGCCCGAGGGCCATCAGCGCCTCAACCGCATGGATGCGCGATATCATGCTGCCCCGGTGATCGCTCACACCCCGTCCGTAGAGCTTACCATCCTGCACCACCGCACCGAAGGGAGGATAGCACCACTCACTGATCGGCTCTGGTGGCTGCACGTCATAGTGCCCGTACATAAGTAAGGTACAATCGTGAGTCCCCGTCGCCTCCGCGTATATCACCGGGTTCCCCGGACCCTCAAGCACCCGTGCCACGAACCCCTTGGCCCGTAGGAACTCTAGCAGTAACTCTGCCATTTCGTGAATTCCGCGCCCGTCACCTGACACTGCAGGCTGCTGGCACAAGGTCCTGAACTCAGTCAACAGACGATCTCTGTTATCGGTCACCCACCGGGCCACCAGTTCGTCCGCCTGTAGGGTGTCCAACCGATGCTCACCCTCCTGTCTCGGAGTCCCGGACCTCACCATGAGGTGTGAGGGCGCGAGAGTAAAGGTACAACGTCGCCGCCAGATGTTTGACCCCCTCCAGGTAATCCTTGATGCGGATGTTCTCGTTGGGGGCATGGTTTTGCGAACCTGCGTATCCAACTCCCAGGGCGACCATGGGCATGTCGGTCCACTGCGAGAACACGTAGCGCGGGCCAGAGCCCGCGGACGTTATCTCGACGACTGGCTGTACCCCATAAGCCATTTCGCCCGCTTTCAGTACCAGTTGCACGAATGGATGAGAAACAGGTGTTTTGGATGGCCAGGTAGCGCTTAGCATCCTGACTTCGATGCCCGCGAAACCACGCTCCTCCAGGTGCCTCTTGACCTTGTTGTAAATATCCACCGGGTCCTGGTCCGGTACCAGACGCAAATCCAGCTTAGCAACTGCCTCGGCAGGCAACACGGTCTTGGAACCTTCCCCGGTGTAACCGGCGACCATCCCCGCTATGTTGCAGGTAGGACGGGTGTAAAGCATCTCAGCCAGGCGCCCGCCCTCTGCACCGTTCAGCAGATGGGACGCCCCGCTTTCGCGCTTTAGGGGCTCGGCGTCCATTGCCAGGCTCTCCAGGACCCGCTGTTCGTCTGGCGTAACGGGCCTGACCCCGTCGTAGAAGCCGTCTACCAACACGTGCTCCTGCCTGTCCTTTAGCGAGGAAAGCGCCCAGACCAGGTCCCAGGCGCTGCTCGGCAGAACCGCAGCCCACCGCGAGTGGTGGTCTATGCGAAGGTTCCTGGCCCGTAGCTCCAAGTAACACATGCCCTTGTTTCCGATCCGGATCATGGGGCGATCCTGGTGATCCTTAAAGGCGTTCTCCCAGATACATACGTCCGCCGAAAACAGGTCCTTGTTACCGAGGACCGCCTCCTCAAGGTGCCGGCTGGCGACTTCCTCCTCTCCCTCGATTAGGAATTTGAGGTTGACGCCGATGCTTCCTACCCCTTGCCTCAGCGCGTCAACGGCGTGCAGAAAGGACGCAATTCCGCCCTTGACGTCCGCCACTCCTCTTGCGTACAGCTTCCCATCCCGCAGGGTCGGCTCGAAAGGTGGAGAATCCCACTGGTGAAGGGGGTCGGGAGGCTGTACATCGTAGTGCTTGTAACACAGGAGTGTCCGATCAGCTCCCACGTCGATTTCGCCGTAGACGATGGGATAGCCCCCCGTAGGGATAACCCGCACTGAAAAGCCGTAACGACCCAACATCCGCGTAAGGGCTTCAGGCATTTCGGCCATGCCTTCGCCCGAGGTCGAGACGCTTGGCTGCCGGCACAGCTCTACCAGGTCAGCGATGAATCTCTCCTGTGAGTCATCAACGTAGCGGAACGCTTCTTCGAGTCCTCTGGTCATGGCATCGGTCCTCCCTCAAACCTCCGCCTACCCAGCAACTGAGTGACACGCTACCAGGTGGCCACCCCCACTGTCCACCAGCTCTGGACGAGCCTCGTCGCACCTGGGCTGCCGCCTCGGGCATCTGGGCGCGAAATTGCACCCCTCCCCAAGAGGCGGTTGGCTCGCCTCCTTGAGTTCGATGACCGTACGTTTGGCATCGGGGTCAGGTATGGGTACCGCTGCGAGGAGCGCCCTCGTGTATGGATGTAAGGGTTGCCTCATGACCGTGGGCGTAGGTCCCAACTCGACCAGTCGCCCGCGGTACATGATCATGGTTCTGTCACAGATGTATCTGATCGTGGACAGGTCATGGGAAATATAGAGAATCGACAGCCCAAGCTGGTTCCTTAGTCCCCTCAACAGGTTCAGGATACCTGCTCTGATAGAGACATCCAGCATGGACACGGGCTCGTCCGCAATGAGCAGGCTCGGATTCAGTACTATGGCCCTCGCGATGGCAACCCGCTGTCGCTCGCCCCCGCTGAGCTCGTGAGGAAACCTCCCGATGTATTTCTGCCCTGGGCGCAATTGGGCGAGTTCCAGCGCATGCACCACCTTGTCGAGCCTTTCCTCCCCGTTTCGGACGCCGTGTACTATAAGGGGTTCGGATACGGACGCCAACACCGTGAAACGCGGGCTAAGAGTCTCGTAGGGATCCTGGAATATCATCTGGACCGAGCGCCTGAAGGCCCTCAGGCGGGAACCCGCCAGCCTGGCCAAGTCCACTCCCTGCACCAAGATCTTGCCGGAGGTCGGATCCTGCAAGCGCGCTATCAACTCGCCCGTCGTCGTTTTGCCCGAACCACTCTCTCCGGCGAGCCCCAGGATCTCACCCCTCTGCACGAAGAAGCTGATGCCATCCACTGCGTATATCAAACGACGACCGTGTGCGCCCGCAAATCTCGCGCCCGGGGTGTACCACTTCCTCAGGTCCTCAACAACAACTACCCGTTCACAAACCTGATCCACACGGGAAACCCCCTCCACCGAGACTCCCGGGCGTCCTCCCACGCTAGACACTGCGAACGCCCCCAGCCACCGCACTAGCCGATAACACCATTCACACGCACCTTCCAGGTGTCGGGCACAGAAGCAGTTCGGCGGAATTCGAGATGCTTTTCGGTGAAGTGGCAGGCAACATAGTGGCCCGGACCGACCTGCTGAGTCTCCGGCTCCCGGTGAAGGCACGGATCCTGCGCGCGGAAGGGGCAACGCGGCGCGAAACGGCAACCGCGAGGCGGTTCCACCAAGTCCGGGGGCGCCCCGGGTATGGAAACCAGGTCACGCGCACCGTCCTCAAGGCTGGGAAAAGCATTGAGCAACCCCAGGGTGTACGGGTGATATGGTTGTTTGTAAATGTCTCTCAAATCCCCGTACTCGGCCACACGCCCTGCGTACATGATTGCCACGTGTGTGGCGACTTCCGCCACAACCCCCATATCGTGCGTGACGAGAATCATGGCGCCGTTCCGCTCTTTAACGAGGTCCACCAGGCGCGTGATGATTCGCTTCTGAACCAACACGTCCAGGGCGGTCGTGGGCTCGTCAGCCACTATGAGGCTCGGTCCGAGTGCGAGAGCCATGGCAATCATGACCCTCTGTCGCATGCCCCCGCTCAGCTGGTGCGGGTAAGCCCGCATGCGCCTCTCGTCTATACCCACAATGCGGAACAACTCCCTGACCTGCTCGTAGGCAACCGACCTGCTCGCACGCGTGTGCACCCGTATTGCCTCCGCCACCTGATCCCCAACTGTGTAAACGGGGTCAAGCGCGTTCATGGCGCTCTGGGGAATCAACGCGAGTTCCTTCCACCGAAGCTTTCGGAACTCATGCTCCGTCATCGTGGCGACGTTCCGTCCCTTAAAAAGAACTTGCCCTGATACTATCCGCCCATTAGGGGGCAAGAGCCGAAGCACCGCCCGCATGAGGGTCGACTTGCCACAACCGCTCTCACCAACTATGCCCAGGCGCATTCCCGGCTGCACATCCAAAGACACGCGTTCTACCGCGTGCAAAGCCCCACGCTCCGTCCCGTACACCACGCTAAGCTCCCTGAGTTCCAGCACGCTCCCGCTCAACGTTGCTTCTGCCTCCTGAGCCGGGGATTAACCAGCTCCTCAAGGGTTCTGGCCAGGAAGAAAACGGATATGACAAGGAGGACGATCGCAATGCCGGGAGGCAGAACCCACCACCAGGCCGTCCGCATGGCCCCTGTGATGAAGGCCTGATGGAGGATCTTCCCCCAGCTTACCACCGCTGGGTCACCGAACCCCACGAACGAGACACTCGCCTCGGTAACGATAGCCCACCCTACGATGAAGGACATTTCCACAAGGGCCACAGGGAGCACGTTAGGTGCTACGTGCACAAACATGATGCGGAAGTCGCTGGCGCCGGCAACTCTTGCAGCTTTCACGAATGGGCGCTGGCTCACGCTCAGTGTCTGCGATCTGACAACCCGCGCAACACTACGCCAGCTGAGAAGCGACATTGCCAGCACCATGTTCCCCAGGCTGGGTCTCACGAGCGCGGACAGGATTACGACGAAGGGAATCAGGGGTATACCGTAGAGCATGTCCACCAGCCGCATGAGAAGGTTATCGATCCACCCCCCGTAGTACCCGGCAACGAGCCCGGCCGTAACGCCCACCGCCCCAACCATAACGGCAGCGAGCAAGCCGACCAGGAGGGCCACCCTGGTCCCCATGATGACTTGGCTGAACAGGTCCCTGGCCATGTCAGTCGTGCCAAACAAGTGCTCCCGTGAGGGGGGCAGGAGACGAGCCAGTGAACCGCCGGGCTTCCTGATCATCTCCATGGGATCATACGGAACCACGTATGGCGCACACAAGGCGATTATGAGGAAGCAACCCAAGATCACCAAACCGATCCGCCCGAGCGAGTCGCGCCACACGAGGCGGAAGAAGGACCTGGCCACCTCCACTTGCGCCTTAACGACATTTACCCGGGAGGCCGTCTGCCGGGGACGCACTTGTCAGCCCACCTCATTTGTAAGCGATTCTGGGGTCCAGGTAGCTGTAAACCAGATCGGCAACCAGGTTCATGACAGAAACCAGAGCAGCTATCAGGGTGAAGGCCGCCTGTGCCACCGGATAGTCGTACCGGTTTGCCGCGAGCAGGATTTCCCGTCCGAGCCCCGGCCAACCGAATACGTACTCAATCACCACCATCCCTCCGACAGCACGCCCGATATACAGTGCCAGGGCCGTGACGACCGGGAGCAGGGCGTTCCTGGCCGCATGCCTGTAAATCACGTCTTTGGGGGGCAACCCCTTGGCCCGTGCCATGTCCACGAAGTCCTCGCCCATGACATCGAGCATGGTGTTGCGCATCAGGAGGAGCGGGTTAGCCAGCTGGTAGAGGCTGCTGACCAACAGGGGCAGGGCAAGATGCCGGAGGAAGTCCAGGGTGAAGAACCGGGCAAGCCCATAGACCTGTGAACCCGGTGAAGCTATCCCGGCATGAGGCAACCAGCCCAAATGGTAGGAGAACAGCATTACCGCCAGCATGGCAATCCAAAACTCAGGAGCGGACCGAAAGAATAGGGAGAGTACGATCCCCGCGATTTCGACACCGCGTCCGCGCCACCACGCGAGCAGCGCCCCCAATAGCACACCGATGCCATACGAGACGATCAGGGCGGCCGCAGCCAGGACGAGCGTGTTGGCTACTTTATCCCGCAGGACGTCAAACGCCGGCCGCCGGTAATAGAACGAACTGCCGAAGTCCCCCCGCAACATGTTCCGCATGTACATGAAATACTGTACGTGGGGAGGCTGGTCGAGACCGAAGGTCTCGCGCAATGCGGCGATAGTCTCGGGTGGCATGGCAGGATCGACAATCGTCGCGGTCGGGTCAGCAGGCAGTAACCTGAACAGGAAGAATATAGCGGTCACCAGCAAATACAGCGCGATGATCGTATAGCCCACGCGCCGCAGGAAAAAGCGCCACATCCCTAGGCCCTCCCACTGACCGCTAGTCCAGAACTCACCCCGCGTTTCGTGGTGCACCCCGGGGTGCACCACGAAACGCTAGCCCAGCGCCGCAACGCTCCCATCCCTATTTGCGCGCGGCAGGGTAATACAGCCGACCCTCCTTGTCCCATTCGTAACCCGCATCCGCGAGCAGTTTACGGGCCAGATCGATACTGAACTCGTGTTGCTTGACATTCGGGTTGTGCCAGAACGCATTGGCCGGGCTTATCACACGGCCGGCCCCTCCAGGGACTCCGTGCCCGTCAAGCAGCACTTCCACCAGCTCGGCGCAGTTGGTCGCGTGAGCCAGGGCTTGCCGGAAAACGGGATCACTGAAGGGCTCGCGCCGCATGTTCAGTCCGATATACGCCCAGCCAATACCAGGCGTTTCCGTCACAGTGAGATGCTTGATTTGCGCTGCCTTGTCGGCGTGGATCGGGGCCAGCTCCTGGTTGGTGAGATCCGCCTTGCCCAGTTCCATGGCACCCAGCACAGCGTCGGGGCTGGGGTAGACGGTTTGGAGGATGCCGTCAATCTTCGCCGGAGTGTGATACTCCTTGAAGGTCTCCAGGCTGATCTCCTCGCCCCTGCGCCAGTACTTGAACTTAAAGGGGCCGCTGCCCACCGGGCGCACGTTTTCCCAGTCCGCAGGCTTCGCAATCTTCTCCCGTTCAAGCAACCCTTCCCAGACATGCTTGGGGAGGATGGGCACAGCGGCAAGGGTTCCCGTGACGAGCGAGCCAGTGGGTCGGGAGGTCTCAATTTCCAGGACGTTGTTCCCGATGACCCTTACGGCCTTCACTGGTTTCACGAAGCCGGCTACCTTCGGCATCCCCCACTTGAGCGCGTACTCGAACGTGAACTTGACGTCTTCGGCCGTCAGGGCCTTACCGTCGTGGAACTTAAGTCCTTCCTTCAGCTGCACTTGAAGCACAGTGGGAGACTTGAACTCCCAGGAGCTGGCCGCCGAGGGTACCGGTTTCCCGTCTGGACCGATCCTGACCAGCGTATCGTATATCAGGTACAGGATCTGCCAGTCCGTTATGATGAACGACGCCATCGGGTTGAGGTTATCGCAATCCTGACGGTGCGCGATCCTGAGCACCCGGTCAGCAGTCTTCGGCTCGGCCTGCAAGAGTGTCCATATATTGTTGATGCCGACCCCGGGCATCTCAACGATGCCCGAGAACCGTTCGTGGTTGTATGCCTGACGCATGTTCCGGAAGTACAGGGTAATGACCGGGACGTCTTCCGCGAGCAGCTCCTGAGCCTTAAGGACGTACTCCCGCCTCTTCTCCAGGTCGGTTTCCTGCATCTGAGCTGCAGCCACATCATCAAACTTGGGACTCCTGTAACCTGAACGATTGTTCCCGCCCTCCACGTCCTGGGACGAGTGGAAGATCTGGTAGATGAACAGCTGAGGGTCTATTCGCTCGGGGGAGCCAGCCCACTCCAGCATGAACGTGTCGAAGTCCCACGGAGGCGTACGCGTCTGCTTCGAGACTACGGCCTGCTCCATAGGTTTGACCTGGATATCCAACCCCAACTGCTTCCACCAGTCGGCGATCATCAGCGCAGCTTCGTAGCGATCTTGGGAGTACTCCGGTGTCATGGTCCAGATCTCGATCGTCTTCACCATTCGGCTCGGATCAAGCGACTTGGTTTGGCTTGGGCCGCAGCCTGTGACCAGCGATGTTGAAAGCAGCAGCGCGACTACGAGCGCGACCCCCCTATTCTTCCTCTTCATCCTTTCACCCCCTTGGCGTTCCGGCGCGCAGACTGCCAACACGAACTGCTGGGGACCCGAGGCAGCATCCAGGCTCAGAGGTAAGACTACTCTATGCCCTCACTGAGCCTCTTCCCTCTGAGGAAAGCTACCACCTCGTCTACCTGCTGAGGAGCATTCCCGTAGTACGTCTCAGGATTAGTGATCTCTTCCACCTCCTCGGGACTCAGGAGGCCGGCGAATTCCGGAGCCTCCGTCATAACCTCTTTGAGGGACTTCCCCGTTTCGAATGCCTTCATCGAGATGTCGTGTACCATGCGATGAGCGGTGACCTTCTTTCCAGTCTTCTGGTACAGCTTCAACATGACCAGCTCCGCCATCGAGATATCCTTTTGCGCGTATAGATTCTGCCGCATCCTCTCCGCATTCACCCTCAACCCGCTGAATATCCTGATGGCCTGCTTGACCGCAGCGTGGGCAACCAGGCAGGTCTCCGGGATGCACGAAAACTCCACTGCCATCCTGGTGGCATCCCGCTCGTGCTGCATCTGGATATCCATCAAGGCAGCAGCGTTAGCGCGCGCGATCTTCGCCAGGCCCTCCTGCCACTCGCTGGGTTCCGGATTGCGTTTGTTGGGCATGGTGCTTGATGAGTACTGCTTGTCGGAATCGAAGGGCTCCTCGACCTCCTGGACCTCGGTCCGCTGCAAGTCACGGATCTCAAGACCCATCTCGCCCAGCGTTGAAACCAACAGCGCCAGCGTATTGACGAACTCGGCAAAACGGTCCGTCCGCTGGTGGGTGTCCGCAACCGGGCAGCCCAGACCGAGTTCCTCCGCAACACGCTTCTGTATCCAGCGAGCCTTCTCAGCGCCCACGAGGTAGGTGAACGTATTCATGGTCCCGCACGCCGCCGATACATTCGCGACGAACAGTCGCTTGGAGAGCTCCTTCAGCCGCTCAATGTGGTCCCGGATCTCCGTGGCCCAAACAGCCACCTTGAACCCAAACGTGACGGGAACTGCGTGCTGGCCGTGAGTACGGCCCATCATGACGGTATCCCGATGCTTCTGGGCCAAATTAACCAGCACGCCTTCGAGCCGGTAAAGATCGTTGAGCAGCAGCTGATAGGCTTCCTTGATTTGCAGTGTCAAACCGGTGTCCAGTATGTCCTGGGTCGTGGGACCAACGTGATAGTACTCACCGGCAGGCCCGCACATGTCCGCGAACGCCTTTATGAAGGATACAATCAGGTGACCGGCGTCGGCCTTGAAGCGCCCGATCATCTCAGGCGTCAGGTGCTTAACGGTACTCTTCGCGCATATTTCGTCGCTGGCCTCCCGCGGGATAATGCCTACCTCGGCGTTCGCGCGCGTAAGAGCCACCTCAACATCTAGCCATTTCTGCACCACGTTCTCTTCCGTCCACACCTTCCGCATCTCCGGCGTCCCATAGGCATTCTGCAAAAGAACGTACGTGTGCTTCACCGGGCTTCCTCCTTGCTACCTGCCACAGTTGCTATTACCTGTGGGCTATGTTATATCAATATCGCATTTCGACGCGGACGCCACAATTCCTCCTTCGGAACTCTACGAAAGGCATCCCTGGAGGGGTGGAATGGGGGGAACTTGGGGCGGTGTACAGTCACGTCAGCCCCGCATCGGGAGGGGGAACGGAAATGCAGACAGATCAGTACAACGCACCCCGGGAGTGGTTCGTGGAATCCCAGGTGCAGAGGTGCCTGGAAGCTTTGCGAAAAAACGAGTTCCAGCCCCATTACTCGCGAGACGTGGCAGCTGCGAAGGAGCTGGTGCTCTCTCTGGTGCCGCCCGATAGCGCCGTGGCGCTCGGTGGTTCAGTCACCATCCGCGAGATGGGCCTGCCGCAGGCCCTGCGGGAGCGAGGCCACCGGGTGGAAGACGGCTGGCAGCCCTTTGACAACGTCGAGCAGGCGAACGAAGCGGCTCGCAGGCGCCTCACTGCCGACGTGTTTCTTTGCAGCACTAACGCGCTCACGGTGGACGGTACGCTCGTGAACGTCGACGGAAGCGGCACCAGGGTGAGTCCCATGATTTTCGGGCCCCGAAGGGTCATCGTGGTGGCCGGGATCAACAAGCTGGTGCCGAATCTCGAATGCGGCCTATGGCGGGCGAAAAACGTAGCCGCGCCCATGCTGTACCACCGTAAGGAGGTAAATACCCCATGCGCTAAAACGGCTCGGTGCACAGGGTGTTTGCCTCCCACCCGCCAGTGCCGGGTCACCACCATCATCGAAGCACGCCCCCGCGCCAGCGCGGATTTCCACGTGATAATTGTCGGAGAAAGGCTGGGATATTGATGGAGCATAAAGGTTTTACCCGGCAAATGGCCGCAGCCCTGAGATCGGTCGAACTGGCCCAGGCACCTGCGGCGGTGAGACACCGGGTTCGTCAGTGTGTCCTGGATTTCCTGGGAGTGGCGCTGGGCGCCTCACACCACGTGGCGGTGCAAAGCCTGCTGGCCGTTAGTCGGGAGGTGGCCACTGCACCGCAGGCAACCATCCTGGGACGAATGGAACGAACTGATATGCTCTGGGCCGCCCTCGTGAACGGGACGATGGCTCACATCCTCGATTTTGATGACACTCACCTGCCCACCATTCTGCACGGCTACACGCCCACCCTGGCCTGCGCGTTAGCCCTCGGGGAGCATCTCCACTCGACTGGTTCCGACGTTGCAGCGGCTTTCCTGGTCGGCTACGAAACGGCGGCACGGGTAGCCCGCGCCATATGTCCCTCTCACTACGACCGTGGCTGGCACGTGACCGGCACTGCCGGCACGCTAGGGGCTGCAGCAGCTGCCGCGCGGCTTCTCCGTCTCGACCTGGATGAGACGACAAATGCCCTGGGGATTGCGGCCACCCAGGCCGCCGGCCTACGCGAGATGTTCGGTACCATGAGCAAGCCATTCCATGCTGGAAGAGCCGCTCAGAACGGCCTCCTGGCAGCACTCCTCGCTCGGCAGGGATTCACCAGCTCCCCGGTCGCACTGGAGGCGCCCCGCGGGTTTTGCGCCGTCTTCTCTGACCGGTTCAACTTATCGGCTCTCCTGGCCGGCTGGGGGACAGAATGGGAGATCATGAACCTGGGGTTCAAACCGTACCCGTGCGGCGTCGTGACCCACGCGGCGATCGACTCAGCCCTGGCCGTACGGGAACTCCTACGCACGGACGCAGTTTCTGCCGACAGTATCACCGACATCTACTTGAAGTGTCACCCTCTTGTCCTCGAACTCACTGGAAAGCCAGCGCCCCAGACCGGCCTCGAGGGGAAGTTCTCAGTCCATCACTGCGTGGCGGTGGCGCTGCTAGACGGCATCGTTGGGCCCCAATCCTTCACTACCGAGAGGGTGCTGGCGAGCGACGCTGCTGATCTGAGGGCCCGGGTTAGCGTCGCACCCAGCGAACTACTTCGGCAAGACCAGGCAGAGATCACCGTGCGCACGAGGGGGGGCAAGACATACGTACACCGCACGGAACACGCATCCGGTACTTCGGCAAATCCTCTCGGCGATGCTGAGCTGGTACGGAAATTTCGCCACCTCGTTAGCTCCAGGACGACAGCCCCGCTCCCCGGGGAAGCACCCGACCTCATATACCGCTACGTAATGCGACTCGACGAATTGGACGACATCACCCGGATCCTGGAACTCTGCCGCCCAGAGGCCACCGCTTGACCGCTTCCCCGCCTGACGTCAAGAGAAACGGTACAAGTCCTCCGGCTTCCAGGATGCTGGCCATCAGCGTGGGCAGGGGGGAAAAGCTGAGAGTGCGGCTGGCCGTGAGGTCTACCAACCTGCCAGTTCGTGGTCATCGCCCACACCTCGCTCCCGGTACCACGGTGCAATCAAGCAGTTGCGATATGTCTGTCAGTGTCTCGATGCCCAGACAGATACTGCGTAACAATGGTAGAAGCCCGCTTTCCCTTCCAGAACAGTGTGGGGTCCGCTGAACCCCTCGGCTGCCAGATACGCCGCCAAAACTCCTGAGCGGCTGGCATGCGCCGCGTGAAGCCGCTTGGTCCAGGCGCCCGACGACTTGAACTCGTACGACCCGGCAGCCATGCTCCCGCAGATCCCGAACCCCGTCGCCAGGTGTTCGGCGTCGAGCCCCATCAGCTTCCCAGCCGCGGCGCAGGCTCCAAATACCCCGCAGATGGCCGTTTCGTGAAAGCCGCGCCTATAGTTGAACCAGCCGGGCTCCACTGCCAGGCTCAGCCGACCAGAAACCTCATACCCCAGTATGATCGCCAGCAAAGCATCGGCCCCACGGGAACGCACCTTATCCCCCACCGCCAGAGCGGGAGGTATAACAGTAACCCCAGGATGGTTGAGCGACCTGCGGTGGTTGGTGTGGTTGTCCATCTCGTTGGCATGAGCCATCATACCGTGGCAAAAAGCCGCCTCCAGCGCCGGGACGCGATCCCCGGCCACCATGATTGTGCTCTCGGGATGCCCTCCCTGCCGCCGGACCAACGACACCGCAATGCCAGTGCTGGGTTCTTCCCAGGCAGAGAGCATGGCCCCTATGGTATCGAGCAGGCTCAACCTGGCCTGCCTCCTAACGCGCGCTGGGACACCCTCAAGGGTGGTTTGAACAACGAATTGGGCCAATCGTTCAGCGCACGTCACATTCATGACCTCCCGCTACCGGTTGGGTTACTCAGTCCCCGTCGATTGCCAGGTCACCGCGCCTTTTCACATACGGCACGAGACCCCCTTGGGCGAGAATCTCCAGCATCACCGGAGGTAGAGGGGGAATGTTGCGTACGATACCACGGGCGGAATCCGTCAGGACACCGAGCCCAAGGTTGATTTCTAGGACGTCTCCCTCCTCGATGCCAGCTGTATCGCACACCACCGCAGGCAGGCCGACGTTGATGGCGTTTCGGAAGAACAGGCGCGAGAAAGAGTCCGCCACCACTGCCGCGATTCCGCTCGTCTTAATGATGCGAGGTGCGTGCTCGCGGCTCGAACCGATCCCGAAGTTGCGGCCGGCCACCAGTATGTCTCCAGGGACTATGCGGTTCACAAGATCAGGATTGACATCTTCGAGGAGATGCCGTGCCAGTTCCGGCAGGTTTGAACGGAGGTGAAAGTACCTTCCCGGAGCAATGAGATCTGTGGAGATGTCGTCCCCCACTCGCCACACCCTGCCCTTTAGCACATTCGAGAAACCCGCTTGCGCCTCCGTCATTCCACGACCTCCCGCCACCGCCTCTTCACGTGTCACGCTTGCACCTCCCTCGGATCGCTGATCTCCCCCACTAGGGCGGCGGCAGCGGCGGCAGCAGGGGAACCCAGGTAGACATGACTGCGCGGGCTGCCCATGCGTCCCCTGAAGTTGCGGTTAGCGGTGCTGAAGCATACCTCCCCATCACCGAGCACGCCCATGTGTACTCCCGAGCACGCCCCGCAGGTGGCAGGGCAAACCACCGCCCCGGCCTCCAGGAAGATCCGGATGTACCCTGCCTCCAACGCGTGCATCCACACGCGCCTCGAGGCAGGCACCACCAGCATCCGAACGCTTTCATGTATGCGGCGCCCGGCCAGCAACTGCGCAGCCACGGCCAGGTCGCTGAGGCGGGCGTTGGTGCACGAACCGAGGTAGACCTGATCTACCCGCTGGCCCCCGACCTCGGTGAGCGGCCTCACCCGATCCACCGCACCGGGCAGGGCAACCTGGGGAGCGAGGTCCGTGACGTCGACCTCGATCACCCGGCTGTAAAGAGCGTCAGCGTCCGGCGCAAGCGGCACCCATTCGACGGACCTTCCCATTTCCGCCAGGAAACTCCGGGTCTGTTCGTCCGATGCAACGATTCCGGTTTTAGCCCCCGCTTCAACGGCCATGTTGCAGATCGTCATGCGGCCATCCACATCCAGAGCTTCTATCGCCGGCCCACCGAACTCGAGAGCCTGGTAGCTTGCGCCTTCTGCCCCCAGTTGGCCGATAAGCCAGAGGGCGAGGTCTTTTGGCCCCACGCGGAGGGGCCATTCCCCCCGGACCTCAACCCTGGTAGTCTCGGGGACCCTAAACCAAGTCTTCCCGAGGGCCATAGCAACCGCCACATCGGTGGACCCCATTCCCGTGGCAAAAGCCCCCAGGGCCCCCCCCCATGCAGGTGTGGGAGTCGGCTCCCACCACGACATCACCAGGGCGTACCACCTCTTCGGCCATCACCTGGTGACAGACTCCCTGACCTTCGCGGATCTCCACCCCCGCCTGGCGTGCAAACCTGCGCAGTTCAACATGATCGGTCGCGAGTTCGTGCCTGGGGCCCGGGAAAGCATGATCGAGGAAAACCAGGGTGCGAACACGAACCCTCGGCTCTCCCATGATTTCCCGCAGTTCACGGAAGGTAAGCACTCCCGTGCCGTCGTGAACCAGGCAGCAGTCGACGGGCGCGACTACCACGTTTCCCGCACGAACAGGCCTTCCCGTCTTGCGGCTGAGCACCTTTTCGACCAGCGTCTGACCCGCCATCAGGTCGTCCTCCTCCATGTCTATCTCACCCAGTATTGGGCCAATCACCACCCAACCGCGCCAAGCAGTGCCAGCTCCCGGGAGACACCCATCCCCCGACGTGCCTCGCCAGGGTAGGTGTCTTGTACGTTCTGACCCCGCGCCCGGCTGCTCCCCGCCACACCGGGTCTGCTCTAATCGCTCCGCGGCGAGGAGATTGAACTCCGAACTTCTCTGAGACTCCCGCCCACCTCAAACGCCTTCGTCCGCAATGGCACCCTCGTTCCTCTTCCTCCACCACAGTTGCCATTGCCCGAATGTGAGATGCTATATCAATATAACGTCGTTCAACGTCAAACGCGGAATTCCTGCACGGCACCAGCACCACAAAAGAGCTGTCGTGGCTCAAGGAATAACCGAACTAATACCCTTCTATGTATCCCCTCATTCGGCGCCAGTCGCGGACCCGCTCCGGGATAGGAGGCCCGCCCTGTGGGCCAGAGCCACCAGTTCGGCCCGGTTGCGGGCTCCCACCAGCTTCAGCACCTTCCCTATCTCGGCCTTGACCACCCAGTGACTGACCATCATCCTCTTGCCTATCTGCCGGTACCCCAGGCCCCGGCTGACCATCTCCAGGATGACGGTCTGCCTCTCGGTCAGGTCGGGGAATGCGCCCGGCAGCGCCGCGGGCCGGAAGCGGGCCGTGGCTTCCCGGATGTGATCGGGAGAGGGACCCGCCAGCGCCAGGGCGGCGACGGCCCTTACCACCTCGTCCACCGTGGCCGAGGTGAGTATGTATCCGGCGGCGCCGCAGGCCAGCATCCCGGCGATGTCCGTCCTGGGGGCAAGCGCCCCCAGGACGAGGACGGGGCAGCCACCCGCTGCCCCGCAGGCACTCCGCACGAGATCGACATGGGCCGGTTCGGGGGCCGGCAGGCTAAGGACCGCCACATCTGGACGGAGGCTCCCGGCCAGCTCCTCCACCGCCGCCAGGGCCAGGTCACACACCCCGACCTCGGCGCCGGCCTCACCCAGTGAGGCACACAGGGCTTCTCTATACACATCGGCGGTCGCAGCCAGCAGAACCTTCATGACATAAAGAGTCCTCTCGTATTCATCGTAGATAACCGCACCAGCCCCCTGGTGTCGATGCTGCTCATACCGCAAGGAGCCCTTTCGTACCGACCTGATAATAACACAAATACCGCCGCCCACCCGGTTCCTGCCGCCCGTCTTCTCCCGGGCTAGCCTCTAGGCGCGCTCCCAGCGCGAGCGGAGGGCGGTGCCGGGACGGTTCCTGCGCATGAATCGCCGCCACCGGTAGCGCAAAACGCGAAATCGCCAGCCTCGTACGAACCACACCGTCGCCACGGCCAGCACCGCCATGGCCAGGCCCGCCCCCACGCCGAGAACCACCACCATGAGAGAACCGGCGTCCATGGTGCCACCTCCGCACGCTCTTCTCTTCCTGGCGCAGCTCTCGCGTTCCCCTCGAGAAGCACGAAACCGGCCGTCGCTGGCCGGTTTCACCTTTGCTCCCGGAAACCCCGGGTGACCACACGGTGGGTCCCGTTCATGGCTCCAGCTTGGGAATCTCTCTGTGGGTGGGCTTACTTCTGCAGCCTCCCCTCCTTTTCCTGCTCCGCCAGCCCTGTCGGACGCCCGTGCCGTACCGTCTTACCACTCGTCCGTCGTACCATCTACTTGCACGCCAGTAAGTCATTGGCAGGATCTTGACGGACGGTGTCGAAAGAGGTATGATTTCCCAAGACCGCCTCCAAAGCGGAGATCACCGGAAAGGGTGATGACCATCAGTTCGACTGGTGCTATCGTACGCCGGCTGGACCACCTGGGGAGACTGGTGCTCCCGCGGGAGCTCCTCCGCACCATGGATATCGCCGCCGGCGACCTCCTCGAGTTCCATGTGGACGGCGGTACGCTCTCCCTCCGCAAGCACGAGCCCGGCTGCGTATTCTGCCGCGGCACGCAGGCCCTGATCGCCTTCCGGGGGCGGAAGGTGTGTCGCCACTGTATGCGCGCCCTCACCTTCCCGCTCCCACACGCGTAGAAACCGCGCGAGCTGCCCTGGCCGAGGTGCGCCCCATCGGGGCGACCGGCCCCAGCAAGCCTTCAAGCCGGCCCGCCTTCCCGGCCCCGCGTGTTCCGCGGCCCGGGCCGCCCACCCCCGCAGCGGCGCGGGCCGGCACACCCCCGGCGGCGGCCGCCATAGACTGGCTTCGGGGTGCTCCTCACGATTTCCATACCAGCCATCCTGCTCGCCATAGCCCTCAGCCTGGACAGCCTGGGAACGGGAATCGCTTACGGAATGCGCCGGATAAGATTTCCCCTGTCCGCTTACCTGGTGCTGGCCACCTCCACCGGGGGCCTGATGACCATCTCCATGCTCGCGGGCACGTCCCTGCTCGGACCCGGGACCCTTGCCCTGGGAGCGGCCCTGGGCAGGATGGCACTCCTTGGCGTGGGCCTCTGGCAGATACACCGGGGATGGCGGCAGTACCTCGGAATCCTCGCCCGGGAATCACCCGGCCGGCCCGTGGCCATCTTCCGGCTGCGCCCCCTGGGCATCCTGGTCCAGGTCCTCCACGACCCCACCCGGGCCGACCTGAACAGGTCCGGACACCTGGACCCCGGCGAATCAGCCCTCCTGGGGCTGGTCCTCGGGCTGGACGCCTTCGCCGCCGGCTTCGGCACCGGGATGCTGGGCTTCCCCATGGAGGTCATCCCCACGGTCGCCCTCGCCTGCCCGCTCCTGCTGGCCGCCGGGACGACGCTGGGCCGGAGGACTGCCACCGACTGGCTCAACCGCAAGGGATTCGCCCTGCCCGGTCTCATCATCTGCGCTCTGGCCGTCCTCAAGCGGGGACGGTGAAATGCCGCCGCTGCGGCGCAATTCCTCAACAGGTCTGCCGCCGAAGAGGAAAACTCCACCAGCTGCGCGTTGAACTGGGCCTGGTCCAGGCGTCCTGCACTGCGGTCCCGCGCCTTCGCGCCAGCGTATAGCTCACCGAAAGGGCTCATAGCATGAAGCGGGGCACCAAATGGTAGCCTCCCCTCTGCTGCAGGCGAGGGGACGGGAGAGGTGCTGATCGTTGCCCCGCAACTGGGTGCACGTCATGTCGGGAATGGTGGCGCTGCTTCTGGTGGCAGCGCTCATCGTCTATTCGGAAGAAGCCTTCCAGGCTGCCCTGGCGGGCATGAAGATCTTCTGGGAAATCGTCTTCCCCTCGCTCCTGCCCTTTTTTGTGCTGTCGGAAGTCATGCTGGCCCTGGGGGTGGTGCACTTCCTGGGCGTCATCTTTGAGCCCCTCATGCGCCCCCTGTTCAACGTCCCCGGGGCGGGGGCATTTGTCATGTCCATGGGTCTGGCGGCAGGATATCCCATGGACGCCGTGATAACGGCCAAGTTCCGCAAGCAGGGTCTGTGCAACCAGGCGGAGGCGGAACGCCTGCTGGCATTCACCAACACTGCCGACCCCCTGTTCATGTTCGGGGCAGTCGCTGTGGGAATGTTTCACCTCCCCGGGCTGGGTGCGGTGCTCGCCCTGGCCCACTACCTGGGCGCCTTTTGCGTGGGCCTCACCTTCCGCTTCTACCGCCGGTCCGCCCCCTCCAGCCCGGCCCTGGGGATGAACCACGTGGCGGGAGGCCCCCTCGCCGCCGGCAACACGGGAACCCGCCATCGTAATCTGCTGGTGCGGGCGGCCCGCGCCCTCATCCGTGCCCGCCGGGAGGACGGTCGCCCCTTCGGTCGTATCCTGAGCGACGCGGTGAACGAATCGGTCAAGACCCTGCTGATGATATGCGGTTTCATCATGCTGTTCTCGGTACTGATCCAGGTCCTGCACGCCCTGGGGGCGGTCGCGATCATAGCCGCCCCGTTGCGGGTGCTCCTAACGGTAGTGCACCTGGACCCCAGCCTGGCCGATGGCCTCCTGCGGGGCCTGTTCGAAATCGACCTGGGGGCGATGGCCACCAGCAGCGCCCCCGCCCCCCTCGCCCAGCGGGCCATCGTGGCCTCGGCCATCATCGCCTGGAGCGGCCTGTCGGTGCATGCCCAGGTGGTCAGCGTGATGGCGGGATCCGACGTGCGCATGACCCCGTTCGTTGCCGCCCGGGTGCTGCACGCGGGCTACTCCGCTCTCTTCACCGCGGTGCTGCTGGGACCTCTGGGCATGCTCACCTCCCGGCTGGTGACGCCCGTCATGGCCGCGCTCACCACAGCCGCAGGAGGGAACCCGTGGCCCGGCCTGGTGAGCCTCCGCCTGGGGGCTGCGCTCCTGTGTGGCGCCAGTGGTATCGCCGCCATCGTGCTGGCGGCGGCCCTGCTGGCCATCCTCCTCTCGCGCATACGGCTGACCGGCTTCCGCATCTGAAAGCTTCGCTTACATGGCACAACCCGATCCGGGTGTGGCCAGCGCCGGCGCAAGCCCCATCTGGCCCCTGCTCCTGCGTGCGTAACGACAGCACGTGCACCGATCCGACAGGATCAGGCACACGTTGACAGGCCCGCCACAAAGATAGTATAATGGGTCTGTGTGCCATTGCTGCCAGGTAACCCCAGGCCGGTGTGTACGGCTGCGGGTCCGCTTCATTGCGACCATGTGCGCAATGGCCGGGCTCGACCGCCTGGCCTGGTCAGAGCACGAACAGTATGGTAAATTGGGGGGTGTGGAGGTGGCGGCGATCCCGTTCATCGTGGTACCCAAGGTTCTCCGGGAACACCTCGGCGAAGATGGCGCCGAAGCTCTCGTGGACCTTCTGAACCAGTTGGGAGCCCACGAGGTCAGGGAATTTCGCGCCAGTGTGGAAACGGCGGTGAACAACCTGGGTGCTAAGGTGGCCCAGGATATCTCCGCGCTGAGTGAACGGCTTGCCAGGGAAATCGCCCAACTGCGCATGGAGATGCGGGATGGTTCCTCCTCGCTGCGCGCAGAGATGCAGGAGGCAGACACCGCCCTCCGCACGCAGATGCACGAGGGCTTCGCCAGCCTGCGCGCAGAGATGCAGGAGGCAGACACCGCCCTCCGCACGCAGATGCAGCAGGCAGACACAGCGCTGCGTGAGGAAATGCACGACGGCTTCGCCAGCCTGCGCGCAGACATGCAGGAGGCAGACACCGCCCTCCGCACGCAGATGCACGACGGCTTCGCCAGCCTGCGCACCGAAATGCACGCACTGATGTACAGGAGCCAGGTCTCCCTCATCAAGTGGATGTTCGGATTCTGGCTGGGGCAACTGGTTGCCATCCTGGGCATCCTGAAGCTTGTGGGAGCGCTATAGCCGGCTATCCTGATCCGCTGAACGCCCTGAGTGGGGCTGGCGCCCACCCGGGGCGATATTGAGTTATTTGCGCTGCACCGTACCGAGACTAAGGTTCGCCGAACCAGCCCCGGGCCCGGAACCAGCGGTACATACCATATCCCGTGATCACCATCAGGAGCAAGGTGGCCGGATATCCGTACCTCCATGCCAGCTCGGGCATGTGGTGGAAGTTCATGCCGTAAATGCCGGCGATCAGGGTGAGGGGCATGAAGATGGTGGTGATGAGGGTCAGGCGCTGCATGATGACGTTGAGCCGGTCGGTGCGCAGCGCCAGGTAGACCTGCACCACGTTGTCGACCAGATCCCTCTCCACCTCCACCCCGTCCCACATGCGCCGCAGCAGGTCCACCGCCTGTCGCATGGCGACCCTTGCTCCCTCGCCCACCAGGTTCGACAACCCGGCCAGGTCGGAGATGGCCTGCTCCTCCGGGCCCAGACCGTGCCGCAGCCGCACCAGGGCGCGGCGAATGGCGGTCACCTCCGGCATGGGATTGCGCAGGCGCCCCGAGATCACCCTTTCTTCCAGAGCAGCAATGCGGTCCGCCAGGTAGTCCAGGGCATCATACAGTTGCTTCACCAGCAGATCGATAATACCCGCCAGGAGCAGGTCCGGGGTGGCGGGGAAGGGGGCCCCGCCTGCCAGCAGCCGCTGCATCTCTCCCAGGATGCTGACCTCGCGCACGTGGACGGTGACCAGGAAGCGGGACCCCAGGATGCAATCCACCTCGGCGCGGTGCACGGGGATACGGCCTTCCCGATCGACCTCCACGGCGTGGAACACCAGCACGGTGTAGTCCGGATATACCTCGACCCGGGGCAGCTGGCTGGGACGCTTCACCTCGGTCGCGGCCAGGGGGTGCAGCCCCAGCACCCGCTCCAGCATCCCCAGCTGGTCGGATCCGGGCTCATGGACGTCCAGCCAGAAGCTCTCTCCTCTGCCCAGGGCAGCACGCAGGGCGGCCTCGGCGTCCCCGGGCGACAGCGCCTCCCGGCCCGACCGGGTGCTGAGGATCAGGCGGGCCATGGCACTCCCCTCCCGGCACATTCCTCCCGCATCCTGGCCAGGAAAGTCTCCAGGGACATCGGACCCAGGTCCCCCTCGCTGCGATGGCGCACGGCCACCTGGGAAGACGCCTCTTCTCGATCCCCCACCACCAGCATGTAGGGGAGCTTCTCCAGCTGGGCGGCCCGGATCTTGTAGGACACCTTCTCGTTGCGCCAGTCCCCCTCTGCCCGTATGCCCGCACGCTGGAGGTCGTGGACCACCCGGCGGCCGTAAGAAACATGCCGATCGGCCACCGGGATCACGCGGGCCTGCACGGGGGCCAGCCAGGTGGGGAAGGCACCGGCGTAGTGCTCGATCAGGCTGCCCAGGAACCTCTCCATGGAACCCAGTACGGTGCGATGGATCATAACCGGCCGGTGCTCGCGGTTATCTTCACCCATGTAGGTGAGGTCGAAGCGCTCGGGCAGGTTGAAGTCCACCTGGATGGTGGGACCCTGCCAGCCCCGGCCCAGGGCGTCCTTGATGGTGATGTCGATGGCGGGCCCGTAGAACTTGGCCTCTCCCTCGCCCACCACGTACGCCAGCTCCTTCCGGGCCAGGGCGGCCAGCAGGGCCTTCTCCGCCGCATCCCACACCTCGTCCGACCCGATGTACTTCTGCTTGCCGGCCGGGTCGCGCACCGAGAGCATGATCTCGTAGTCCTCGAAGCCGAAGGACTCCACCATATACCGGGCCAGGTCAAGCACCCCCACCAGTTCCTCCTCCAGCTGGTCGGGGCGGCAGAAGACGTGGGCGTCGTCCTGGGTGAATCCCCGCACCCGCAGCAGGCCGTGCAGGACGCCGGACCGCTCGTAGCGGTACACCGTGCCCAGCTCGGCCCAGCGCAGGGGGAGGTCCCGGTAGGAGCGGGTCTGGGACCGGTACATCAGGATGTGGAAGGGGCAGTTCATGGGCTTGAGCAGGTACTCCACCCCCTCCACGTCCATGGGGGAGTACATGTTCTCCCGGTACCAGTCCCAGTGGCCGCTGATCTTCCACAGGTCCAGGCGAGCCACATGGGGCGTGAAGACGATGTCATACCCCCGGCGCCGGTGTTCCGCCCGCCAGAAGTCCTCGATGATCTGGCGCACCACCCCGCCCCGGGGATGCCAGAAGACCAGCCCGGCCCCGGCCTCGTCGTGGATGCTGAACAGGTCGAGCTCCCGCCCCAGCCGGCGGTGGTCTCTCCGGCGGGCCTCGTCGAGGCGATAGAGGTGCCGGTCCATCTCTTCCTGCGTGGGGAAAGCAGTGCCGTAAATGCGCTGCAGCATGGGATTGCGCTCGTCCCCCCGCCAGTATGCCCCGGCGGCATGGAGCACCCTGAACGCCACCAGCCACCCCGTGGAGGGGAGGTGGGGGCCGGCGCACAGGTCGGTGAACTCCCCCTGCTGGTAAAGGGAGATGGGAGCATCCTCGGGAAACTCGTCGATGAGCTCCACCTTGTACGTCTCGCCCCGGGAAGCGAAGAACTGGCGCGCCTCTTCCCGGGTGACCTCCCGCCTGCGGACCGGGTAATCGGCGGCGATGATGGCGCGGGCCTCCTCCTCGATGCGGCCCAGGTCCTCCGGAGTAAAAGGCCGGGGGACGTCAAAGTCGTAGTAGAACCCGTCTGCGATGGCCGGTCCGATGCCCAGGCGCGCTTCCGAGAACAGCCGCTTCACCGCCTGGGCCAGCACGTGAGCGGCCGTATGCCGGTAGACGTCCCGCCCCTCCACATCGGCAAAGGTGACGAACTCGGGCTGCGCCCCTTCCGGCAGCTCCCTGGCGAGGTCCACCACCTCGCCCTGCCACCTGGCGGCCACGATCCCGCGGGGGCCCGCCTCCCCCTCTCTTCCCTGTGACCTGAGGATTTCCAACGCGCTCGGCAATTGCAACCCCTCCCCCTTTTGGGCCGTCGCCCCGGCACCGCCCGCCGGGCCGGTGCCCGCCCTGCCTTCCCTCACGCGCGTCGCTGCCGCCGGGGCTCGCCCCGCCTTCCCTCATCCGCGCGCCCCGGCCGACCGGCGCTCCCGCAAAAGGAAAACCCCCGTCAAGGGACGGGGGCTTTCTCCGCGGTTCCACCCTTCTTGACCACCCCGGCGCCAGTACCGCAGGCGGTCCGCTCTGGAGCATTAACGGGCTCACCCGGCCGGGCATACTCCCCGGCGCCGCAACGGCCGCCCGGGTTTCCGCCCGCAGCTCGGCGGTGGTCTCCGGCCTGCCCCTGACCCGAAGGCGCTCTCAGCCGCCGGCGCCCTCTCTCTGGCGGGACGGACAGGCCTACGCGTCCGCCTCATCGCCTGTGCTTAGGGCCATTATAGGTGGAGGCGGAGACCCTGTCAACCGCGCGGAGCCCCCCGCCCGGCGGCGCAGGTCAGAGTTGCTGCGCCGGCGGGGGCCGCACCACGTGCCACATCGCGGTTCGTGGCAGCGGAGGTCAGAGAGTTCAGCGGGGTGCGGGGCCGGTGGCGTAGACGTCGAGGACGATGCGGGCGGGGTCGGTCAGACCCCACAGCCGCCACCCGTAGCTGTGGCCGGCGTGCAGGGCCAGCCGGAAGGAGCAGGGGCTGGCCTTCTCCCAGACCAGCTTTTCCACCCGCCAGTCGTTGACCTCCACGGTCTGCCCCGCTGCCAGGTCCGGAACAGCAGCCTCTTTTACTGCCGGGATGGCGAGGAACAGGGTGCGGCGGGCGCTGGAGCAGGAGGCCTGGGCGGCGGGGATGCCCCCCAGGCCGGTACCGCCTGCACCTTCAAGCGCGAACACCACCCGGAACAGGGTGGGGTGGGCCCACCAGTGGAGCGACTTGAGGCGCAGCCCCCCGGCCTGCCGGGCCACCTCCTGGTCTCCCACCTCTTGCCGCTCCGCCACCCTGAGCACGGGGACCGCTCCCTCCAGGTACTCGGGCAACCCCAGGTGTCCCCAGAAATCCTTGATGGAGCGGCCGTCCACGGTGCCCTCGCTCTGCCCCTCCACCAGGACCTTGACCCGCTCCACGTCCGGGAACTGGGCCAGAGTCAGGTAGATGGCGTGCAGGGCCAGAGACTCAGAAAGGGAGCCCCCGCCCACGTCCCCCGACCGGGTGACGATCTCGCGGCTGAAGTCCGCCGTCGCCACGCCGTCCGCCACGGTGACCCCCCGGACGGCCGTGGAAGGGGGCAGCACCGCTGCGAAACCCTGCCGCGTTTCAAACGAGGTAGGGCCGCCAACGAGGGCCTCCAGGGCGGCCCGGGGACCCTCCTCCGGGGAAACGGGCAGGGAGCGGAAGACGGCTTCCAGCTTGCCCTCCCGGGCCAGGAAGACGGCCACCGGCAGGGGGGCGGCGGCGGGCTCCGGACCCGCCGGTGGAGGGGGCGAGACCACCGTGCCCGGGGGCGGCGCCTTCTCCCCCGCCAGACAGCCGGCCAGCACCAGCAGGCTGCAGAACACGACAACCACAAGCCCCGGCAGGCCCCTTGTTAGGACCATTTGTACCACCTCCGGCTCAAAAAAGAGGAATTAGTACGTGTCACAAAGAAACAACCGGGTTGGAAGGAGGGTTACCTCACCGTGAAAATCAGTATTCCCACCACCTGGAAGCTAGACCAGCACAGCAACGTTCCCCTCAACGTGCAGCTATGCGAGAACATCCGCTGGAGCATCTCTTCCGGCGAAATGCCGCCCGGGTCGCTCCTGCCTCCCATAAGGGAACTGGCCCAGGCCCTGGGGATCAGCCTGAACACAGTGAAGACCGCGTACCGCGAGCTGCAGCAGAGCGGCCTGCTAGTCTCCAGGCGCGGCTACGGCACCACCGTGGTCAGCCCCGACCAGCACCCCCACACCGGCACCCACACCGCCGAGCAGGCGGTGGAACGGGCCATGCGCTCGGCCATGGAGGCCGGGTACTCTCCGGAGCAACTGCGGGAGCTGATGGAGAGGCTGCTGGCCCGCTACCGTACCGACTACCGCTCCCTCACTCTCCTATTCGTGGAATGCGACGAAACCCAGCTGGAGTTGCTGGGGCAGGACATCCGCTCCGCCCTCGGGTTGCGGGTGGAAAAGGTCCTCACCGGTCGCCTGGCCCAGGAGAGGGACCGGCTGGCGCGGCACCGGGACCGTTACGCAGGCATCGCCACCACCTACTTCCACTACCGGGAGGTACGCGATGCCCTGGGTCACCTGGGACTTCCCATCCTGGGACTGGTGCTGGCGACTTCAGCCTCCACGCTGAACAGACTCTCGCAGGTGCCGGCCGGTGCCACCGTGGGGTGTGTGTGCCGCGACCCGGAGACGCTGCCCAGCTTCAGCTCCATTGTGGTAAAGCTGGTGACCCCCGGCGTGAGGGTGACGTCCTGCCTGCTGGGCGACACCGCCGGCCTGGACGCCCTCGCCCGCGAGGCATCCGTCATCGTGTGCACCGTCCCCTGCCTGCGCCCCCTTGGGGAGCGGCTGCGGGGCCGGGAGGTATATCCTCTGTACGACCGGGTGGACCCGGGTTCCCTCCACATCCTGGCCCAGCACTTCTCGGTACCGGCCCGGGAAGCGGCCGCCACCTGTCAGTTGCCGGGCGAGTAGTCAAACACGTGCAGGCTGTCCGCCGGGATGAACACCCGCACCCGATCCCCCGGGCTCGCGTCCACGGCCCGGGCGGGGGGGATGAGGGCCACCAGGGGAAGGGGCTCGGCCAGCTCCACCCGTACCAGGGGTCCGTAGGGGACCACGGCCCTGACCCTGCCGGGGAACCAGGAGCCGGAGCAATCCTCGCAGGCGCGGCCGTCGGCGGCCAGCACCACCGCCTCGGGGCGAAGGCCCAGGTACACAGAACCGGGTGACCGGTCCCCGATCATCTTCAGCTCCAGCCCTTCCACCCTCACCCGCGACCCTTGCGGGCCAGCCACCACCTCGGCCGGCCATATGTTTTCCATACCCACCAGGCGCGCCACCTCCGGGTCGGCGGGGTGGGAGAACACTTCTCGCGGCTCACCCGTCTGGCGGACCTCTCCTCCTATCATCATGGCTACCCGCCGGGCCAGAAGCAGCATCTCGGTGAAGTCGTGGCTCACCATCACGGCGGTGATCCTGAGTTCAGCAAGCAACCGCCGCAGGTCCGCGATGAGCAGCGCTCGGGTGGGCGCGTCGAGAGAGGAAAAGGGCTCATCGAGCAATAGTATCCGGGGCTCGGTGACCAGGGCCCGGGCCAGGGCCAGGCGCTGGCGTTCCCCGCCAGACAGCACCCGGGCGGGCCGCCGGGCGAGATGCCCGATGCCCACGCGCTCCAGCCACAGGTAAGCCCTCCGCCGCGCTTCTGCCGGAGGCACGCCCCGGTAACGGAGCGGGGCCATCACGTTGGCCAGTGCGGTGGCATCCAGGACCTGGGGGTCCTGGAACACCACTCCCAGACTGCGCCGGTGGGCGAGCAAGCGGCGGGGGTCAAGGGGGGAACCCCGGACGGCCAGCCTGCCCCGGAAACCGGGCTCCAGACCGGCCATCACCATGAGCAGGGTGGTCTTACCCGCCCCGTTGGGGCCGACCACGCCCAGCACCTCCCCCTCGGCGACCGCCAGGTGCTCGATGGCCAGGACGCGGCGCCCTCCCTTGCACACCTCCAAACCGCTGGCTTCCAGCACTGCCACCATGACTCACCTCAACGCCCGCGCTGCCGCTTCCTGTGTCCTGCCACCCCGCCGACCACGCCCCGGTGCAGCACCTCACCTCAATGCTTGCGCTGCTGTAGCAGCGTCAGGATGCCGGCGGCACCATATGTCAGCCCCAGGAGGATGAGGCTGAGCGCGATGGCGGTGTCGAACTGGCCCCGGTTCACCTCCAGGACGATCGCGGTGGTGAGGACCCGGGTCTGACCCACCACGTTGCCCCCCACCATCATGGAGGCGCCCACCTCCGAGATCACGCTGCCGAAGCTGGCGATGACCGCACCCAGCACCCCGTAGCGCGCTTCCCAGAGCATGGCAGAGAGCAGCTGGGTGCGGCTGGCTCCCATGGCCTCCACCTGCAGGCGGAAGGCGGGACCCACCTGCTGCAGTGCGGCCCCGCTCAACCCCGCCATCACCGGGTAGGCAATGACGAACTGGGCCACCACCATGGCCGTGGGCGTGTACATGAGATGCAACCACCCCAGGGGCCCGCTGCGCCACAGCAGCAGGCTCACCCCCAGCCCCACCACCACGGGCGGCAGTCCCATCCCGGCATTGATCAGGCTCTGCAGAAAGCGCCGGCCGGGGAAACGGCCCAGGGCCAGGGCGGCACCGGTGACGAGGCCCAGGGCCAGGGCCAGTCCGGTGGCCAGCCCCGACACCCGCAGGGTGAGCCCCGAGACCGCCAGCACTTCCCGATCCAGTCGCGCCAGCAGTTCCAGGGCCGTGCGCAGCCCGTCCCATATCAGGGGCAGGTTCTCACCCCCCAACCGCGCTCCTCCGCCCCGCAGTCGCTTACGGCAACCCAGCCGGGGGGCGTCATCCTGACCGCCGGGCGCCTCCAGCCGGGCGTCATCCTGACCGCCGGGCGCCTCCAGCCGGGCGTCATCCTAACCACCCAGCTCCTCCTCGCTCTTACCGGCGTCCGGGAAGAAAAGGGGCTGGCCGAACCTGTCCACCCCGAACTGGCCGATGAGCTTCTGGCTCTCGGGGGAGACCATGAAGTCGGCGAAGGCTCTGGCACCTTTCTGGTTGATCTTGGGGAACTTCTGCGGGTTCACCAGCATGACGTGGTATATGTTGAGGAGCACGGCATCGCCCTCCACCATGATGTCAAGGTGGAGGTTTTTGCGCAAGGCCAGGTAGGTGGCCCGGTCGGTGAGGGTATAGCCGGCCTTCTCCGACGCCACGTTCAGGGTGACGCCCATGCCCGAACCCGACTGGATGTACCAGTCCCCGGGGGTCGGGGTCAACCCCACCTTGTTCCAGAGAGAAAGCTCCATCTTGTGGGTGCCCGAATCGTCGCCGCGCGAGACAAAGGGAGAACGGCTCTGCGCCACGGCCTGCAGGGCTTCTGCCGCCTTCTTCTTCCCCTTGATGCCGGCAGGGTCCGAAGGCGGCCCCACGATGATGAAATCGTTGTGCATGACCAGGCGTCGGTCCACGCAGTATCCCTGCACCACCACTTCCTTTTCCGCAGCCGGGGCGTGCGCCAGCACCACGTCCGCATTCCCCTGCTTCGCCATGGTGAGGGCCTGGCCGGTGCCCACTGCGATCACCTTTACTTTGTACCCGGTCTTCTCTTCAAACCGGGGCACGAGCACGTCCAGCAACCCGCTGTCCTGGGTGCTGGTGGTGGTGGCCAGGATCACCTCCTTGCGGGGCTGAGAACACGCCACCCCCGCCACCAGCAACACCAGCAAGGCCGCTGCCGCTGCCGCCACCCGGAGGGAGAGGGCCCTGCTTTGTGTTGACTGCGACACCCCCTACCACCCCCGCTGTGCTTGAGTGAACATACCGCACTCCTATTCGCGCCCGCCCCCCTCAGTTCCTGCCGGCAGCTATCCGCTGCCGAATATTTCCCGGAAGGCGGCCCCGGCAAACCCGTCCACGCGGCGCTGCAACTCCTCAAAGCGCCCGAGCAGAATCTCCCCTCTGGGGGTGAGCACGGTGCCGCCACCCTCTTCCCCGCCCACCCGGCTGGTCACCAGCCGCTCTCCCAGGCGGCCCTCCAGCTTCCTGATCACCCCCCAGGCCAGCCGGTAGGACATGTGCAGGTCCTCCGCCGCCCGGCTGATGGAACCGTACCGCCTGATGCCCGCCAGCAGCTGACAGGCACCCTCGCCGAAAACCATCCTGCCCCCGTCTTCCAGCCACACTTTGGCCCGTGCCCTCATATTCCCACCGCCCGCCCTCGTGAGGTGGTGCCCGCGCCCCGTTGGCCGGGGCGCCGCCGTACCGGGCTCCGCCTGCGTAATACCCCGGCCCGGGTTCAGGTAGAAGTATACCGGGGATGCTGGTGCAGCAGTTCGCCGCCCAACTGGCGGAAGCCTTCTTCCTCGCCCTGGGCGTGGTCCTCGGCGGTAGCGTATCGGGCTACCTGGGCATGGCCCTTGTCGAGCCCCACCCCGTGCGTTCACTGGCTCACATCGCCGCCAGGCTGAAGATCTGGGGCATGGTGACGGCCCTGGGGGGGACGTTCGCCACCTTTCAGAGCCTGGAAGCCGGCATACTGGGCGGAGAGGTGGGCCCCATGGTCCGCCAGCTCATCTACCTCCTGGCCGCCTTCTCCGGAGCCCACCTGGGCTACCTGCTACTGCGCGGCGTGGCGGGCGAATGAGCCGGGCGCGCTGGAGGGAAACAACGTGATCGGCCGCGCCCTGGTGCGCGCTGTGGCCGCCTTCCTGCTGGGGGTATGTGCCGGAGCCTGGCTGGCGGTGCCCTTCTTCGCCTCCCGCCTCCGCGAGGTCACCCTCGAACTGGAAGCCGCGCGCCAGGAACTGGAGGAGGAAAAGGCTCGCGCCCAGAGCCTGGCCCGGGCAGAACCCGAGCAGCTGGTGGTCAAAGAGGTCGACTGCCTGGTCCTCTGCTCCGATCTCGAGGCCCGGCTGGTCATCACCCGCCAGGCCTCGGAACTGACCCGCCATCTGGTAGGGAGACCGGTGCGTCAGCTGGATCCCTTCCTGCTCCACAACCTGCTGCACGGCAGGCGGGTGGTCGCCGGCGAGCGAGAGTACGTGCTGCTCGTCGATGCCGTCCTGGCTTCCGAGAAGGTGGCGTACTACCTGCGGGCGTCCCCTCTCGAACGCTAGCCCCAGGGCAGGTCCCGCCTCCCGCCCGTGTCCGGGATCGCCGGCCGCTGCCCTTCCTCGCTCGAGGGCGACGTGCACGGGTTCAGCCCAACCCGCGCGCTCCCGGGTTCGAAGGCAACCCGGCTGCTCTGCTGCGCGAGCATGGCGTGGACGGTGAGGCTTCGCCCGTCGGTGCGGGCCACCACGGCGCCGTCGCGGTCCGTGCGCCACACCCGTACCCCCGCTTCTTCCAGATGCCGCAGCGTGGCCTGAGCGGGATGGCCGAAGGGGTTGGGTCCTACCTGGACCACGGCAAACCGGGGACGGACCCTGGCCAGCAAGGCCGCGCTGCACGACGTGCTGCTGCCGTGGTGAGGGACCTTGAACAGGTCCACTCCTTCGGGGCAAAACCGGGCTCCCTCCCGCAGGAACAGGGCCTCGCCCTCCTTCTCCAGGTCAGCTGCCAGCAAGATGCTCACCTGCCCGTATCGGACGAGCAGCACGAGGGAAGCGTCGTTCTGCCCGTCCTTCTCGCCCTCCCCTCCTTCGGACCCGGCAGGCGGTGCCGCGTGCGCGGAAGTGGCGGTCCCCCCGGACGGACCGGCGGCCGGCGCGGGCGGGTGGAGGACGGTGACCTCCCATCCCGGGGCCAGCGCCATCCGGTGTCCCGCCGCAGGCGCCCGCACGGAAGGTGACCCGTGCCCCCCGGTGCCGGTGGGGACAACCGCACCCGGCCCCAGCCACACTTCACCCACGGGGACAGCGCTCAGCACGGCCTGCGCGCCCCCGGTGTGGTCGTCGTGGCCGTGGGTGAGCACGAGCAGGTCCAGGCGCCTGATCCCGAACCGTTTCAGGTAGGGGACCACCGTCGCCGCGCCGGCATCGTAGCTCTCGCCGGCCGGGCCGCAATCCACCAGCATGGCGGGTCCTCCGGGGCGCCACAGCAGTATGGCGTCTCCCTGCCCGACCGAAAAGAACACCGCCTGCAGGACGTGCCGGGGCGGTGCGGTTGCCACCGACGTGGCCAGGGCAACCACCCCCACCAGCACGGCCAGGACCAGCCGGGGCCGCGTCCAGGGACCGTGCCTGGGGAGGAGGGACCACTTCAGCCAGCCCAGCACCCAGGCCAAAGCGAGATAGTAGGCCAGCAGGTGGGGCCAGCGGGGCGCCGGCAGAGTCGCCGCCGCCCCCGGAAACTCACTCCAAAAACGTGCCAGACTCACTACCGCCCGCACCAGCATTCCCAGGGGCGCAAATGCCACCGCCAGTCCCCCGTGGACGGAGGCCAGCGCGGCAGATGCCATGCCACCCACCGTGATCGCCCCCGTGAAGGGGAACACCAGCACATTGCTCAGGGGTGCCACCAGGGACACCTGCTGAAAGTAGTAGAGGGATACGGGCAGTACGGCCGCCTGGGCGGCACAGGTGACCGCCAGGACTTCCCTCCCGCCCCGCACCAGCCCGACGAGCAGCCGCGCCCCGCCAGAGCGGCCGCCGGCCCCCGGCGACCGGACCGAGGGGCCGCCCGAGATCCCCAGGATTCCGGCCGTGGCTGCCACGGAAAGCCAGAACCCGGGGTCTTCCCAGGCGGAAGGGTTGAGCACGGTCAGTACGACTACCGCCACCGCCAGGCTGTTCAGGGGGTGGCTCGGGCGCCCCAGCAACCTGCCCAGCAACATGACCGTCGCCATTACGGCCGCCCGCCCCACGGATGCCCCACCCGAGGCAGCGGCCGCGAACACCCACGTCCCCACCAGCGACCCCGCCAGGGCGGGCCGGGCCCCCGCCCACCCCAACAACGACCTCATGACGCCGGCCACCAGGGCGACGTTGGAACCACTCACGGCCAGGAGATGAACCAGGCCGGAGCGGCGGAACGAATCCTCCACATCGGGAGGCAATCCCGACCGGATGCCCAGCACCATCCCCTCCACCACCGCTCCCTCGACCCCGGGCAGATAGCTGCGCAGCGCACCGAGGAAGCGAGAGCGCAGCCAGGCCGCCGCCCGGGCGGCAAGCCCCAGCCTGCCCTTCCCGCGGATCTGCACGGCCTCCGGACCGAAAGCGCGAATGACCGCCCCCATCCCCTGGGCCCGCAGCCAACCGGCGTACTCGAACTCGCCTGGATTGCGCGGGGACGAGGGGTAGGCGGCGGTGCCGTACACGGACACCAGATGCCCCACGGCGGGAAGAGGCCGGCCCTGCCCTCCCGAAGCCTGAGGAAGACTCTCGCTGCCGGCCGGGTCTCCCGGAGACTCCCCGCCCCAGCCCGCCACCCGTACCAGGACCGTCGCCCGGGTGAGCCGGACCACCATCTCCAGGCGGCCGTCCCGCACCACGGGCTCCCGGATCACCGTACCCCACCATTCGTGCGGCTTCCCGGCGTAGGGCGCAATCTCGGCGGCCAGGCTTACCCGCCACCCCAGGTAGTACCACCCCCCCACGAAAAACGCGGCGACCAGGAATCCGCCCGTCGCCAGTCCTCCCCCCCGCCGGAGCCCAACCCCATCTCGGGCAGGACGGCGGCGCCCCCGGCCCTCGCTCCTTGCCCTCAGCCACCAGCTTCCTGCCACCGCCAGGGTGGCAACCAGGCCCCACACCGGCAGGGAGGCAGCCTGGCCCCACGTCCAGCGGGCCGCCATCATCCCAGCCAACCAGGCCGGGCCCAAGACAGTAAGTGGCATTCCTGTCATCGAATGCCATCATTCGACGCCATGTTTCCCAATCCCTGTCAAACGGTAGTGCGCTCCCGGGACAGCATCACCCTAGGGACAGCACCGGGGGCACCCCGGGCAGGTGGTGGTGCGCCCTGCGAAGATGCTCCTTACCGCGTCTACCACGGCCCGGTCATCGGTGGTGGCGGGGCTGCCGTGGACTACCACCCGGGCTGGCGCCAGGCTGACCAGCCCCGAAACCACCAGGTCTTCCGGGCGGATGCCGCCCTGCAGCGAGGGCGGCACCTGCAGCGACAGCGTGTGACGCTCGCCGTCCTCCAGTACCAGCCCGGACGCCCGGCAGATCACATGGACCTCCGGCAGCCGGGGCTCCTGCGCCGCCACGAAACATTGCAGGAGGCGCACGAACTCCTGGTACTCTTTTTCCAGGAGGATCTCATCGATGGCCCTCTCCACCGCTTCTTCCAGGTGCTCCACGTACTCCTTGAGCCGGAAGGTGATGAACCCCTCCAGGATCAGCTGCCGGTTGTCCCGCAGATACTCCAGCAGGCGCACGAGGACCCGGCGGCGGAAAGCATCCCGGGCGGCGGCGTCCGCCAGGGACCGCTCGGCATACTCCACCACGGTCTGCCTTTCCCGCACGCCCAGCTGCGGGTAGCGGCTGGTCACGATGCGCTCCAGCAGAAACTGGCGGAAATCAGAAATGATCACCTCGCACAGGACGGCCGCCAGCTGGCGGCGCAGCATGTCCTGCCATCCCCAGCCCGCCTCGGGACGGGCGGGCGCCGCCTGCACGGCCACGGAAACGAAGGTGTACGGTCCACGGATCTGCTCCCTGCGCACCACCCGGACACCCTGGCGCTCCAGCTCTCGCAGACCGTGGTCGAGCCGCTCGCGCAGGCGCTCCACGTTGGCAGATGCCGCTATGGTGAGCACGGTCCTCCTCCGGAGCCGGGTCGTCTTGGACTTTATCGCCCGACGCTCGGACTTCACCGCCCGGCGCCACGATATTATGCAGTGGCCCTCTGACCTGTATACTCGCCTATTTTCCCAACGATGAGAGGAGCCGGCACCAATGCCGGCTCCCTCCTGATCCTGCAGTGGTGGGCGGCACAGGGATTGAACCTGTGACCCCCGACGCGTCAGATCGGTGCTCTCCCACTGAGCTAGCCGCCCACCGTGGAGGCGACGCCCGGATTCGAACCGGGGATCGGGGTTTTGCAGACCCCTGCCTTGCCCCTTGGCTACGTCGCCCCGAAAAACCTGGAGCGGAAGACGGGATTTGAACCCGCGGCCCCCGCCTTGGCAAGGCGATGCTCTACCGCTGAGCTACTTCCGCTCGCAAACCTCATTGTCAAGCATGCGCGAAGGATGCGCGCCTATCATTTTATATCCGCGACCGGCTTCCGTCAAGCTGCCGCGCCGGCGTCGCCCGCGCGGCGGCGCCCCCGCGGCGTCGCCCAGCGCAGCCCCCACCACGGCGTCACGGACCGGCAGGGCCGGCAGGAGGCGCTGCCGAAAGGGAAACTACGGTGAGAAGCCGTGCACGCCTGGAAAGCCGCCTCTGAGCTGGTCAGCCTGGCCATGGGCCGCGGGGCCGCCGCAGCCGCCGTCATCCCGGCGCGCCAGGTGGCGGTGGATCCGCGCGTGCGCCTCAAGTGCCAGGTTCCCCTTTGCCCGCACTACGGTCACAACCTGGTGTGCCCGCCCGCAGTCCCATCTCCCGAAGAGTTCGCGCGGTCGCTGCGCCGATACCGCGCCGCAGTCCTGGTAGTCGTTTCCGGGGAGTTGAACGGCAACCGGGAAGACCGCATGCGTCAGGCAGACGAGTTCGCCCGCGAGCTTTACCGACTGGTGGCATCCCTGGAGGCTCGGGCCCTGGAACTGGGATTTCCCCTCGCCTGCGGGCTGGCCGGAGGCCACTGCCGCCTGTGTCCCACCTGCGTGGGGCAGAAGAGCGGCAACATGTGCCCGCAACCGTTCCAGCCGCGCCCGGCCGCGGAGGCCCTGGGCATCGACCTGGTGCGCACAGCACACCGGGCAGGCATGGAACTCGCATTCCCCGTCCGCGACTCCGTCCGGTGGACGGGCATCGTCCTGCTGTAAACCCGGTTACATCTCGGGTTGCATGATTGCGGGACTGAGCGCAAAGCTCCGGGCGAAACCTTGCCCTGCGCTCAGCACACGGCCACATACTCTGCGCGGGCGGCAGGTTCTGGGGCTGGCAAACCTTCCTCGGCCAGCGCTTCCAGGTTCTTGCCCCTGGCTTTTTCGAGGACCACCAGGTATTTCATGCTATCCGGCGCTGTTGGCTTTTCTGGTGGCGCAGGCCGGAGTTGAACCGGCGACCCACGGATTTTCAGTCCGTTGCTCTACCAGCTGAGCTACCGCGCCACAAAAGAGATGGCGGAAGCGACGGGATTCGAACCCGCGATCTCCTGCGTGACAGGCAGGTGTGTTAAACCAGCTACACCACGCCTCCGCGCCACATCATGATAATCGAAATTCGCCCGATTTGCAAGCAGTGGTGGGCGGTACAGGGATCGAACCTGTGGCCCCGCGCTTGTAAGGCGCGTGCTCTTCCGCTGAGCTAACCGCCCGCCACGAAACTCCATCACCTATTGTACCACGAAGCCCCTGTCTTGAACAGCAGCCCGCCACCTACGGCATCGGTGACGGCGATGAACAGCCACGGCTGGGCACTTTCCCATGATAGCACAACCTGCCGCGGACCGCCCGTGGGAGCGACGGGGCGGGCGGTTGCGGGGCCAGGCGGGCCGTGTTAACCTGTACGTGTGAACGAACTGGTCCTTCTGGTTGAAGATGAAGAGGCGCTGGTCAAGGGCCTGTCCCTCAGCCTGAAGCAGGCCGGCTACCGGGTGAACGCGGCCTCCGACGGCCCCACCGGGCTGAGCATGGCCCGGGAGCAAGCCCCCGATCTGGTGATCCTGGATGTGATGCTGCCGGGCATGGACGGCTTCGAGGTGTGCCGTCAGATCCGGCAGCAGTCCAGCGTTCCCATCATCATGCTCACGGCGCGCACCGACGACGTCGACGTCATCGTGGGACTGGAGCTGGGTGCCGATGACTACGTGGTGAAGCCTTTCAACACCAGAGAGCTGATCGCCCGCATGAGAGCCATCCTACGCCGGGTGGCCCGCGAGAAGGAAGACAGGCGCGACGCCATCCGCGCCGGCGATCTGGAGATCTCCATCCCCCGCCGCCTGGTGACGCTGGCGGGAAAGCCCGTTCCCCTCACGCCCAAGGAGTTCGACATCCTCGCCCATCTGGCATCTCATCCGGAGCAGGTATTCAGCCGGGAGCAGATCCTGCAGGCGGTCTGGGGCTATGATTTCTACGGGGGTCAGCGCGCCGTCGACGTGCACGTGCGGCGCATCCGGGAGAAGATCGAGCCCGATCAGTCGCGCCCCGCCTACCTCCACACCAGCTGGGGGAAAGGCTACTACTTCTGCTACCGCCCCGCAACACAGGACGGTACACAGGACGGTAGACAGGACGGTACACAGGGTGAGCCAGGGCCCGTCGGGGGGCGGGGCCCTTGAGGAGCATAAGGGGACGCATCCTGGCCAGCCAGGTGGGATTGCTGGCCCTGGTGCTCGCCATCCTGGACATCTTCACCCTGATCACCCTGGAGTCGGCCTACCTGCAAGAGCGACGGGTGTACTACCTCACGCACGCCAACATCGCCGCCAGCACCGCCGGTTCCTATCTGGCAGGGCACGATCCCTACCTGCGCTACCTGGCCCGGGAATTCGGCGCCCAGGCGGGAGGACGCCTGCTCTACCTGGACAACGCGGGCACCGTGGTGGTGGATTCGTACGGCGACCCCGCCCTGGAAGGGAAACCCCTGCCGGGGGCCGAAGTCCGGGAGGCCCTGCAGGGGAAGCAGATGGCGGCCGTGCATCACTTCTCCGACCTGGGCTGGGTGATGTACACGGCGGTGCCGGTGGCCACTTCCGCCGGCCGCCCGCCGGCGGGGGCTGCCTTCCTCTCCGCTTCCCTGGCACCGGTGTACGCCAGGCTGCGCAGCTTCGCCGCCCACCTCGGCCTCATCACCGCCGCCGCACTCCTCCTGGGGGCGGCGGCCAGCTTCCTCCTCGCCCGGCTGATCACGCACCCCCTGGGCACCCTGCACCGGGCGGCGGGCGAGCTGGCCCGGGGTCACTGGAGTCATCGGGCCGGCCTGCGGGGAAAGGACGAGATCGCCCGGTTGGGGCATGCCTTGGACCGCATGGCGGATGACCTGCAGCGCCTGGATCAAACCCGGAGAGGATTCGTGGCCGATGCCTCCCACGAGCTGCGCACCCCCCTGGCAGCCCTGCGCGCCCTGGCCGAACCCCTGGCCCAGGGGGAAGACGTCCCTCCGCAAACCTGCCGCGAGGTGGCGGCAGAGATCCTGGGCCAGGTCGATCGCATGCAACAGCTGACGGAAGACCTGCTGGAGCTGGCCCGCCTGGACCATCGCCTGGAAAGCGGCGAACACGTGCATCCGGCCGCCGCAGACCTGGCCTCCCTGGCCCGCGATGCCCTCGACATGGTGGCCCCCCTCGCCCGGCAGAAGGAGCTCGACCTGCGCCTGGAGGTCGCCGCAGCACGCGCGGAAGCACCGGTGGACGAGGAGGCCATCTATCGCGTGCTCGGCAACCTCCTGGAAAACGCCGTGAAACACACTCCCCCCGGTGGAACGGTGACCGTGCGGGTGGCCCGCACGGGAGACCGGGCCGTCCTGGAAGTGGCGGACACCGGCGAAGGCATCCCGCCGGATCGGCTGCCCTTCATCTTCCAGCGCTTCTACCGCGTCGACCCCGCCCGCGCCCGCCGCACCGGTGGCAGCGGCCTGGGCCTGGCCATCGCCGACCGCCTGGTGAGACTGCACGGGGGCGAGATCACCGTGAGAAGCACGCCGGGCCGCGGCACCACCTTCACGGTGATCATACCGCTCGGGCCGGCCACCAGCGGGCCGGGGCTATCCCGGAACGGCACCGGGCCAGACGTCCTCCAATTTGTAGCAAAGGGTTAACAGGCCGGCAACAATTCGCCGTCTGCCCGAAAAGGCTCGCTGGTACGCTTCCTTCCGGAGGTGAGCACATGCTGCGGAAGATTGCAGGCGCGATGCTGGTCCTGGCGCTGGTGGCTTCGCCTGTCTTCGTCTCCGGGTGCACCCTCACCGGGGCCCGGGCGGGAGGGGCGGGAGAGACGCCCAAGGTGAACCCCTCTCCGCCGCCCGATCAGATGGTGAAGCTAACCCTGTATTTCGCCGACTCCCAGGCCCAGTACGTGGTGCCGGAAGTGCGCGAGGTTCCCCGGGGTAACGCTCCCCTGCCCGACCTGGTGATCCAGGAGCTGATCAAGGGCCCCACCACCCCGGGGCTCGGCATCACCATCCCAAGAGAGGCGCGGCTGGTCTCATCGGTCAAGGTGGAAAAGGGTGTGGCCTACGTCAACTTCAACAAGGAGTTCCAGACCAAACACTGGGGCGGCAGCGCCGGTGAGATGATGACGGTATTCTCCATCGTCAACTCCCTCACCGAGCTGGAAGGGGTGAGGGCGGTGGTGTTCCTGGTGGAGGGAGAGCGCCTGGAAACCCTGGGCCACCTCGACCTCACCCGGCCGGTCGAGCGATGGCAGGACCTGATCGGGAAGTAGAGATCTGGCTTGACAGGGCTGCCCGGCGGTGCTAGGCTCCCTGCGGAACCATGCGAAGCTGGGGGGGCGGCACGTGGAGCCGGGCAGCCTCCTTTTCCTGAGCGAGCTGCTGGGCCAGCCCGTCCGGGCGCCCGAGGGCCAGGTGCTGGGCCGCCTGCGCGACCTGGTGGCCCTGCAGGGCGACGAGTCGGGCCTGGTGCGCGGCTACCTGGTGCGGGGCAAAGAAGGGGGATCCTTCTGGATCGCCCAGGGGGAGCTGCTCTACGCGCCACGCCAGCTGACGGTACCCCGGCCGGCCAGGTCCATGCGGATGTACCGGGAGAAGCCCGAGTACATACTGCTGGGCGAGGACGTGATGGACCAGCAGGTGATCGACCTGCGGGGGCGCAAGGTCATCCGGGGCAACGACATCCAGCTGCGCTGGGCGGAGGGCACCTTCCGCATCATGGGGGTGGACATCAGCCCCGCCGGGTTCCTGCGTCGCCTGGGTGGACCGGGGCTGGCGCGGGCCGCCGCCGTCGTGGTGCGGGCGTGGCGTCGTCCCCGCATCCTGCCCTGGAGCCTGATCGAGCCCCTGGGGCGCCCGGGCGATCCCCTCAAGCTCGCCGTGCCCTGGGAGAAGCTGCGGCGGCTGCGGCCCGCCGACCTGGCCGACATCATCGACGAGCTGGATCGGGAGCGGGTGGCGGCCCTGTTTCAGGCCATGGACACGGCCGCCGCCGCCGAAGCGCTGGCCGAGGTGGACGACCCCGGCACCCGCAAGGCCCTGCTGGAAGTGCTGGGCGCGGAGCGCGCCTCCGACATCCTGGAGGAGATGTCTCCCGACGACGCCGCCGACCTGCTGGGAGACCTGCCGGCGGAAAGCGCCCGTACCTACCTGGAATCAATGGAAGAAGAAGAGCGCCGGGACGTGGACGAGCTGCTCCACTACCCGGAAACCACCGCGGGCGGCCTCATGACCACCGAGTACATCGCCCTCGACCAGAACCTGACGGCGGAAGACACCATCGCCCTCCTCCGGCGCCTGGCTCCGGACGCGGAAACCATATACTACCTCTACGTGGTCGACCCGGAAGGACATCTGGCGGGAGTGCTCTCCCTGAGGGACCTCATCGTGGTCGCGCCCGAGCGGCGCCTGGTGGACATCATGACCCCGCAGGTGATCAGCGTTCCCCTGGACGCCGACCAGGAGACGGTGGTGGATGTCATGGCCCGGTACGATTTCCTGGCCCTTCCCGTGGTCGACGACCAGAACCGCCTGAAGGGGATCATCACCATCGACGACGTCATGGATGTCGCCCTGGAGCGAGGCGGTTGGCAGAGGCAGATCTTTACAAGGAGGTGACGGGGTGCGTGGACGCAGCATGTGGCGCAGAATCCTTCTCTTCCTCGCCGTTATGGGTCCCGGCATCATCACCGGCAACGTGGACAACGACGCCGGCGGCCTCACCACCTACTCGGTGGCGGGAGCCCGCTACGGTACGGACCTCCTGTGGCTCCTCATCCCCGTCACCATACTGCTGGCCATGGTCCAGGAGACATCCGCCCGCATGGGCGCCGTTACCGGCAAGGGCCTGGCCACCCTGGTGCGGGAGAAGTTCGGCCTGCGCACCAGCGTGCTGGCCCTCTCCCTGCTCTTCGCGGGAAACTTCGCTGTCACCGTATCCAACTTCGCCGGGGTAGCCGCGGCCTCGGAGATCCTGGGGGTAAGCCGGTACCTCTCAGTGCCGGCCGTAGCTTTTCTGGTATGGTTGCTGGTGTCGCGGGGCTCGTACCGGGCCATTGAGAGAGTGTTCCTGCTCCTGTCCCTGGTGTACCTGACCTACGTCATCTCGGGCCTCCTCGCCCGGCCCCACTGGGGCACGGTCATGCACGCCCTGGTGGTCCCCCGCCTGTACCCCGAGCCCGGCTTCCTCACCCTGCTCATCGCCACTATCGGTACCACCATCACCCCCTGGATGCCCTTCTATCAGCAGGCTCTGGTTTCCGACAAGGGGTTGACCGCGGGCCAGGTGGGATATGCCCGTCTGGACACCTACCTGGGGGCGGTGATGACCGACACGGTATCGTTTTTCATCATCGTGAGCTGCGCGGTGCTGCTCTACCCGCGCGGCATCATGATCGAGACGGCCGCGGAAGCCGCCGCCGCCCTGGCACCCGTGGCGGGCAGGTACGCCGCCCTCCTCTTCGCCGTGGGATTGCTCAACGCTTCCGCCATGGGCGCCTCGGTGGTTCCCCTTTCCACGGCCCATGCCGTGGCCGAGGGATTCGGCTGGGAATCGACGGTGGGACGGCGCTTCTCCCAGGCGCCCGTGTTCATCGGCCTGTACACCGCCCTCCTCATCCTGGGCGCTGCCACCGTGCTGGTGCCGGGGATCAACCTGGTGCACACCATGCTCCTGGCCCAGACCGTCAACGGCATCCTTCTACCCCTCATCCTCATCCTGATGCTGAAGCTGGCTTCGGACCGCCGCCTTATGGGCCGGCACGCCAACAGCCGCCTGAGCAACACCGTTTCCTGGGCGGCGGCCGGCTTGCTGATCGCGCTCACGGTGGTCCTGCTGCTCTCGACCATCATCCTGCCCTGATGCAGCCATATCCGCCCGCGATGCAGCGATTTCCACGCTGCACGAGCGCCGTGCTCGTATGAGGGATTCACCCCCTCCACAACCTAGTGGTGGAGGTGAGCCCATGGCACGTGGCCAGAAAACCAACCGCGCCCTGGTGCGCGAGGCGCAAAGAGCCCTGGATAGCTTCAAGTACCAGGTGGCGTCGCAGATCGGCGTGAACCCCCCGGCTGACGACTACTGGGGTGACATTCCCGCCCGCCAGTGCGGCGCCGTGGGTGGCCAGATGGTGCGCAGCATGATCCAGATGGCCGAGCAAACCCTCGCCCAGGGGGGAACCCAGGCTCCACCGGCGTGGGCCCGCGGGCCCGGTCGCGGTGAGGCACGACCCTGAGGTCGCCCGGCCCAAGCGAAGTGCGCCCCGCCGATCGGGAAACATGCGCCCGACTGCGAGGTTAACAGCGGGGTGACAGGGGACGACGGCCCCCGCGCGGTGCGGGGGCCGTCCCGATATTGATCCTTACTGCCCGGTGAACATCTGAGTGTACATGTACCCGTATGGTCCACCCCGGGCAATACCGATTCCCACGTGGGTGAAATGCGGGCTCAGGATGTTGGCCCGGTGACCAGGGCTGTTCATGAGGGCCCGGTGAGCCATCTCCACCGTGGGAGCCCCGGCCAGGTTTTCACCCGCATAACGGTATTTCACCCCGGCCCGGTCCATCATGGCAAAGGGCGACCCGTACGTGGGGGACATGTGGCCGAAGTATCCCTTCGCCACCATGTCTTCGGACTTAAGCCGGGCCAGCTTCACCAGGACGGGGTTCACCTGCAGGGCAGGCAGCCCCACCCGGCTCCGCTCCATATTGATGAGGTCGACCATGCGCTGCTCGTCCGCAGTCAGGACTCCCCCGGCGCCCGGCGACGGCGCAGGAGCGGGCTGCAGCGGGGACGGGGCGGGGGCGGGCGACGGCGCTGGCTGCGGGGCGGGCCGGGGCAGCGGCCGCAGGATCAGGATGCCCCGGCCGCTGTATGTAACGTGCCTTGATACGTCGGCCCACGAGGCGGGCGAGTAGCTTCCCGGCGTCCCGGCGGAGAAGAAAGGACCGGCCGCCACCGGCCAGGCGCAGGACACCACGAGAAAGGCCGCCAGGAGCAGCATGGCCGCGAGCCTGGTTCCCTTCGGGCTGGGCGAGTCCATGAATTACATCTCCCTTCCGGCGGATTGGTACATAGATGTTACCTGCGCTGGATGAAAAGATGCAAGCCCGCCATAACCCGGCAGGAGGTGAGGAACGGCGGTGTGCCGGGTTGTGGGGAAGGTTTCTCCTCCTCAGCCAGTGTCTCGCTCGGAAGGAAGCAGAGAGCCGGAGTTGGAGCAATCTCCCAAGCTCCTCAATCCGGCGGGGGCCGGCACATGGGACTGCCGGGAACCAGATCAGGCTTCGGGGGCCGGGTTCCGCCGGGGGAGATAGCCCAGATTGCGCGATACCACCTGCGCGGTGGCCTTCGAGACGTCCACAGCATTCCCGTCTTTCTGCGAAAGGCTCTCGCCCCGTCAACCGCCGCTCCCCCGGCGGGCGAAGGGGCTGGCGGGCAGGCCCCCCGCGGCCTCCGCCATGAGCACCGCCCGCCGCACCGCTTCCGCCACCGCGCGGGCGGCCGCGGTACCGATGGCGCTGAGGTCGCCCCGGACAGACCCGTCGCCGCAGGAAAGGGCAAAGATGGTGTCGCCGTCCAGCATGGTGTGCACGGGGGATATGCACCGGGCCAACCCGTCGTGGGCCATCTGGGCAACCTTGGTGGCCTGCGCCTTATCCAGGGCGGCGTTGGTGGCCACCACTCCGACGGTGGTATTGGGGGAGAATCCGGGCGACCGCCCGTCCGCCTGCTCCAGGAGGAGACGCGCGGTGCCGGCCCAGCCTCCCTCGGGACTCCTGGTGCCCGCCAGGATCTGCCCGGTCTCCGGGTCCAGCACGTCGCCGAGGGCATTCACGGCCACGATGGCCCCTACCACCACGTTCCGCCCCACGCGCAGGCTGGCGGACCCGATGCCGCTCTTGGTGGCCTGCCAGGGACCGAGCAGCTTGCCCACCGTGGCGCCCGCCCCCGCCCCCACGTTTCCCTCCGGGACGGGGCCGGGGCCCGGCCGGGCGTTCTCGCACGCCCGGTATCCCATCTCCGCATCCGGCCTCACCCGGGGATCTCCGATGGTGAGGTCGAAGAGGACGGCCCCCGGCACGATGGGCACCCGGGCCACCCCCGCGTCGAAGCCGTATCCTCTCTCCTCCAGCCAGCGCATCACCCCCGCCGCCGCGTCCAGCCCGAAGGCACTCCCTCCCCCCAGCAGTACGGCGTGCACCCGGTCCACCAGGTTGATGGGGGACAGGAGGTCCGTCTCGCGGGTCCCGGGAGCCGAGCCGCGCACGTCCACACCGGCCACCGCACCGGGCGGGTAGAGCACCACCGTACATCCCGTCAGCGCCACCAGGTCGTGGGCATGCCCGACCATGAGCCCGGGCACATCGCATATGTTGCCGGCCAGGTTCAGGTCCCTCACCTCCCCGTCACCACGGGGGCCGGAGAACCCAGGTGTAGGCCCCCCCAGCAGCGCGGAACACGAAGCGATTACACCTCCACCACCGCGTTATCGATGAGGCGGGTACTCCCGAACCTCACCGCCAGGGCGATCAGCACCCGTCCAGCAATGTCCTCCACCGGTTGTAAGCTCTCCGCGTTGACAATCTCCACGTAATCGATTTCAGCCAAGGGCTCCGCTTCAACAAACTCCACCATCGCCTGTCTCAGGCTGGCTGCGTTCCGGTCCCCGGCCGCGATCCGCTCCTGGGCCATCTGCAACGACTTGAACAGCACGAGACTCGCCCGCCGCTGCTCCTCATTGAGATACACGTTGCGGGAGCTCATAGCCAACCCGTCGGCCTCTCGCACGATGGGTGCCACGATGATCTGGACCGGCATATTTAGATCCCGTACCATGCGCTGGATGACCGCCGCCTGCTGCGCGTCTTTTTGCCCAAAAACCGCCACGTCGGGCTGCACGATATTAAGCAGCTTGGTTACCACGGTGGTCACCCCCCGAAAATGTCCAGGCCGGGAGGCGCCGCACAAACCCTCGGTGAGTTTCTCCACCTCCACGAAAGTGGCATAGCCCGCCGGGTACATCTCCGCCACGGAAGGAGCGAAAACAGCCGCTACTCCCGCCTCCTCGGCTAGCCGGGCGTCCCGGGTCAGGTCGCGGGGGTACTCACCGTAATCCTCTCCCACCCCGAACTGCAGGGGGTTAACGAATATGCTCATCACTACGGTATCGGCAGCCTCCTGGGCGACGCGCACCAAACTCAGGTGTCCGTCGTGCAGGTATCCCATGGTGGGCACGAACCCTATCCGTTTGCCCGCCTGCCGCTGCTGCCGGACAAACTCCCTCATGGTTTGAATATCCTTGATAATTTCCACCCTTTTGCCACCTTGGGTAGATTAAGAGAGCTTGCTCAAAACATCATCGCTAAGCCCGTAACAATGTTCGGCAGCGGGAAATCTCCCGGCTTCCACATCTTCCTTATAAGCTTTGAAGGCCTCGCGCATGATCTGTCCGATCTGAGCATACTGCCGCACGAACTTGGCCGCGTGGCCCGCGAACAATCCCAGCAGGTCGTGGCTAACCAGCACCTGCCCGTCGCATCCCGCCCCGGCGCCGATGCCGATGGTGGGAATGCTTAGCTCCTTGGTAATCCTCTCCGCCAGCGGAGCGGGAACGCACTCGAGCACGATGGCGAAACACCCCGCCTCCTCAAGCGCCTTCGCGTCGGAGATCAGCTTCTTCGCCGTCTCCAGGTCCTTGCCTTGCACCCGGTGGCCCCCTAGCTGATGAATCGATTGGGGCGTAAGTCCGATGTGCCCTAGCACCGGGATCCCAGCGTCAACCATCGCCTTAACCACTGGCACCCTCTCCTTGCCCCCTTCCAGCTTGACCGCCTGAGCTCCCGCCTCCTGGATGAACCGTCCCGCGTTACGCAGAGCGTCTTCTACGGAAAAGTGATACGTAAGGAAGGGCATGTCTGCTACCACCATGGTGTTTTTGGCGCCCCGAACCACTGGCCTGGTATGGTGCAGCATCTCTTCCATGGTCACGAACACGGTATTCTCGTATCCCAGTACCACCATCCCCAGGGAATCTCCGACCAGGATTATATCGATCCCTATTTCGTCCATGGCCCGGGCGGTCGGATAGTCGTAAGCCGTAAGCATGGTGATTTTCTGGCCATTCCGCTTCTTTTCCTTTAAAGAGACTGTTGTCGCTCGTGCCAAAGGACTTCACCTCCTCCTATGGTTGCAAAATCCGCCGCAGATCCTCCGCTTTCTCCTCGGAAATACCGCCCTTCTTCACCGCCACCGCCACCGTGCTCATGCCCAGGATGCGATAAAACGAGGCTAACTCGGCATCCACCTCCCCTATGTGCGCTAAATGCTTGCCAATCGTTGATATATCGCCGCGGGCTATTGGCCCCGTTAACGCCTGAGGAATACCGACTTGCTTGATGTTGTGTAGCGTCCCCTCCAACAGCGGCAGCAGCGCCGGCAGGCACATCTCTTGGGGAATCCCGCTCAAGGCCAAAAGGTCTACCGCCTTGCTGATCAGTGTTACCAGATAGTTGGAAGCCACGCAGGCCCCGGCGTGGTAAAGCGGCTTCGACTCCTGCCGGATGGGGAAACACCGGCCGCCCAAATCCTCAACTATTTTCTGCGCCAAAGGCAAACCCGCCGCATCCCCCTCGATACTGAAGATCGACCCGGGGAGGACTTTTACTGCCTGTTCGCTGGTGGCAAACGACTGTAGCGGATGCACCGAAAGGGTCAACGCCCCCTTTTCCGCCGCCGGCCGCAGCGCCTCGCTGCTTAAGGCGCCGCTCGTGTGAATCACGGCTTGCCCCGGGCGAAAACCGCCTTCTTTAGCTATTTCTTCCGCCACCAGGGCGATAGCTCCGTCGTTGGTGGTAATGAAGACGACCTCCGCGCGGCGGGCCAGATCGGCAGCTCTATCAAAAACCGGAGCGTTGATCAAGGAAGCCAACCGCTCCGCTTTTTCCCGGCTTCTATTCACCACCCCGGCCATCGGGTACCCCTTGGCCTTCAGGATGGTGGCCACCGCGGTCCCTACGGTGCCCGCCCCGATAATGCCGACGCTTAACTCCACCTGGGGCCCCTCCTCCTCCCGGCAACCACCCGGGCCATATCGGGGTCGGCCTTCAACCCCCACACGTCGTTGACGATCTAAACCTCCATCTCCAGGGCCCTCTCACCGATGGACGCCTTGCAGGTATCGATGGAAAGCGGTGTCTTTACCTCCCGCACCAGGTGCTCCAGCACCGGAAAGACCCGCCTCGCCTCCTCCTCGGTGACCGCAACCGCCCCCGGACGGGTCGACTCCCCGCCCACGTCCGGGATATCCGGTCCCTCCGCCTCCATCCTCCCTCATTTCCTCGACCGCAGCCAGGGCCTTCTCCGTGGTTTCGTGCCGCAGCGCGTGCATTCCTCCTACCCTGCCCTGCGGCCATCTTGCACCCCCGCCGACCGACGTGCTACTGTACGAGCTGGCCAGGCGCCGGGTCAACGGGGGGTCACCCGTGCTGCTGACTGTGGACATGGGGAACATCCATATCGTGTGGGGGGTCTACCGGCAGCACGAGCTTCTCTTTCACTGGCGCACCACCACCGGCCGGCACCAGACCACCGACGAATTCCGCCTTCTCCTCGAGCGGGCAACCGGTGCCGGGCAGTTGCCTCCGGAGGGATGCACCGACGCCGTGGTGGCGTCGGTGGTTCCCACCCTCACGGGAGCCCTGGTGACCGCCGAGGCCGCTGGGTGGGCCGCGCACCTCTGGTCCTGGACAGCCACGCGCCCACGGGGATGGAGGTGGACTACCAAACCCCGGGCGAAGTGGGACCGGACCGCCTAGCCAACGGGGTGGCCGCCCACGCCCTGTACGGCGCAGGCGGGCGGCGGCTCTGCGAGCGCAACGGCGCGCACGCGCGAAAACGGAAGGGGCGGCCTCTGGCCGCCCCCAGGCTGCCGGACGCTCGAGGTCACCCCCTGGGAATGCAGGGTGCCTCCACGAACTGGGTGGAGATAAACCCTTCCCGACCGTCGGCCAGCCTTACCCGAGCCCAGCCTTCCTGCACGCCCAGCACGGCGACCTGGGTACCCATCTCCAGTTGAGTGAGGATGGCATACTGGGTGCCCGGGCCGGCCCGCACGTTGACCCCCGAGCCCGTGACGGTTCCCACACACTCCGCCGGCGCGGGCGCCAGAGTCACGTTGGTGACCACCCGGATCTCCCTGGTCTCCAGGACGACGGCGGTGATCACGATGACCTTCTGCACCGAGATGGGGTCGCCCGTGCCCACGTCGCCGGTGGCGAACTCCACCCGGAAGGTGGCCTCGGCCCTCATGCCGGGCGCCGCCTCCGGAATCACCACGAAGTCGCTGAAGTCGGTCGTGTGTTCGACCACGTGCACCGCCTGGTCGTAGGTGCGCCCCTCGTACATGATCTTCTCCTGCAGGGTACCCTCGATGATCACCTTGCGCGGCACCACGATGATCCGGCGGGTGCGGGCTACGGTGCGGATGTCCAGGATCTGCACCGCATCGGGCTTGGTCTCGGGGATGTCGATGACCTCGCGCACGATGGACTGGGTGGTACCCTGCCCGCGCGCCTCCACCACCCTGATGGTGGCGAACTCCACCTGCAGCCCCGGCACGCCGGTCACGCTCACCACCACGTTGATGGTCTGGGTGCGGGTGACCCGGGCACGCACCATGAGGATGATGCGGGCCACGATGCTCCGGCCCTCCGGCCCCACGTCGAAGGTGGCGTGCTCGATGCTGACGTTCGCCACCACCATCATGCCGGGCTGGGCACCGGGTACCTCCACAAACTGGTGGAACGGGATGCTTGCGTGCAGGACGTGCACTGTCTGGGTGGGTACCGCCGCCTCGTAGATGATCTTGATGTCGATTTCACCCTCGATGATCACCTTGTTGGGCAGCGGGCGCACCTCGGTGATGCGGGCCGCGGCCAGGAAGTCGATCACCTGGGCTACGGAGGGCTTCTGAGGCGGCACGGGGATGGTGCTCTGCACCACCGCCTGCCGTTCGCCCTCCCCCACCGTGACTTCGGTGCGGATGGCTTCCCGCTGCACCTGCAGGCCCTCCACCCCGGTGACCTCGGTAACCACCTCCAGCTCCACGGTGCGCACCACCCGGGCGGTCAGGCGCAGGATGGCCACCACCTCCAGGGTCCGCCCGTCGGCCCCCACATCCACCGCCAGGTGCTCGATGTCCGCCGTCACCTGGGCGACCATGTCGGGTTCCACACCGGGCAACTCCACGAAGGCGGTGAAGGCGATGTCACCGTGCACCACATGCACCGTCTGGGCCGGTACGGCCGCCTCGTAGATCGCCTTGACGGACAGGATCCCCTCCACCAGCACCTTATTGGGGACCGTGGTCACCTTGGTTATGGTCACCTGGCCCATGCTGTCGATGACCTGGGTCACATTGGGCTTCTGAGGCGGGACCACGATGGTGCCCAGCACGTTCTGCTGGGTGGACCCCTCCGCCACCACCTCTTCCAGGCGAAGCGGCTCCCGGGTAACGATGAGCTGCTGCCTTATCTGGCTCACTTCTGAACCTCCTTTCCTCCGGGAAATCTCTCAGGCCACAGATACCCCTGGGCTACCATAATATATGCCGGAGGCCGCTCCGGTGGTGAGAAGTGCCACGACCGGGGCGAAGGTATTCACCATAACGGGCGCCAACATATTAAGGCGTGAACCCGGCCGGGTGGCGACGCCCCCGGCCCGGTGCGGTGGCGGCGGCGCGCACCCGGTGGGGCGGCGGCGCCCACCCGGGTGCGGCGGCGACGGTGGGGGGAGTCAAGGTTGCCTCGCGGCACCAGGGGCAGAGCAGGTCTTCTGGGAAGACGGGTCTTGCCGGCGGTGCTGATCCTGTGCCCGCTGGCGGTGATCTGCCTGGCGGGCGCGGGCTGCACCCGGCCCCTCCCCTTCTCGCCTCCGCCCGCCTCCCCTCAGTTCGTGCTGGTGGTGGAGCCGGGGGACCTGGCTCCGGGCGAGGCAGGTCTGGCCACCCTGTGGGTCTTGGGGGGCCCGCTCCCCCGCGCCACCCTGGAAGCGTTCGGACGGAAGCAGCCCATGTTCCCCGTGGGCAACCGCCTGGCAGCCCTCCTGGCGGTGCCCGTGACCCAGGCTGCGGGCGAGGCTCCTGTGGCAGCATGGCTGGAGGGTCCGGGGGCCCCCGAGCGGGTGACGGGCACGGTGAAGCTGCGGGCCCGCCAGTTCCCGGCGTCCCGCATCCACGCCACCCCGTCCCAACTGGAGGTACGTTCGGCCGAGAAGCTGAGGGAAGACCAGGAGAAGGTGAGGAAGGCCAAGAGCAGCTCCGCCCCCCTACCCCTGTGGGAAGGGGAGTTCGAGATGCCCCTGGATGCGCCCGTCAGCACGGCGTACGGGCAGGTCCGCTACATCAACGGGCGGGAGGTGGGCAGGCACTCCGGGGTAGACCTGGCGGCTCCCGCGGGCACCCCGGTGGGGGCCATCAACAGCGGTCAGGTGGTTTTCGCCGGCGGCCTGCATGCTGCCGGTAACACGGTAATCGTGGACCACGGGCTCTTTCTCTTCTCTTCCTACTCCCACCTGAGCCGGATGGCGGTGAAAGCGGGCGATCAGGTCTCCCGGGGCCAGGTGGTGGGCTGGGTGGGCAGCACCGGGTTTTCCACCGGTCCTCACCTGCACTGGTCTGCCACGGTGGGGTTCACCCCGGTGGACCCCATGTCCCTGGTGGGGCTGCGGCCGTGGCTCACGTCCTTCCCCCGCTAGGCGAGGGGAACGCCGGCCCCCCGGCCCGGAATCGCCGTACGGGCGGGGCGCGCCCCGCGAGCCAGCAGGGCGGTCCCCAGCAACCTGCCCGCAGTGGAAATCCCCATGGCCACATACAGGCCCCAGGCCATGTATGCGGCCACCCCCAGCATGGGAAAGAGCAGGGTGGTCCCGTTGATGGCCAGGTTGTATGCCCCCACATAGCGAGGGCGCCCCTCGCCCGCAGAAACATCCAGGAGCAGGTTGAAAAGGGCCAGGTTGAAGGCGGCCCCGAATATGCCACCCACTGCCGACCAGAAGAGCAGGACATAGGGGGACCCCGCCAGGGCGTACCCCATGGGGAAGGTGACGTGGGCGGCAGCCGCCAGGGCGAAGACGTACCGGCTTCCCCACCGCACGCACGCCCGCCCCCAGTACCGGTAAGTGGCAACGGAGCAGATCCCCGACAGGAGCGAGAAAGAGGCAATCCAGCTGTTGGCCAGGTGCAGCTTGCGCACATAGATGATGGGATACATGGGCGCGGCCAGCATCATGCCGCCGTAAAACACTGCCACCGGGACCAGGAAGGACAGGAACTCCCGGTTGCGCAGGATGTCCGCGTACCCCCGCGGGCCCGCCCGAGCGCGCCCCGCTGCCGCGTCACGGACCGGGCCCGCGGGCGCACCTTCCCGCAACCGGGCCAGGAAGACGTAAGAACCCATCAGGCACCCGAAGGCCAGCAGGAAAAGGGCCCACCAGTTCCACCGTGGCGGGAGGGCGTCCAGGAGGGGACCGGCCATAGCGCTACCGGCCAGGGTGGCCAGAGCCACCCAGACGTTGCGGTCGGCAAATATCTGGGCCCGCAGCCGCCCGGGGAACAGATCGCCCATGAGGGTGGTCCAGGCGGTGTTGGTCACGGTGGCGGGGACCATGGCCAGCCCCAGGCCGATCACCAGCAGCCAGGCCCGCGGCATCCCCTCCAGGAAAGGCAGAGCGGCAAAGAACAGAAAGAACAGGCGGTGGGCCAGGGTGTAGGCCAGCACCACGGGCATGCGGGCCGGAGACCGCTCGGTGAGCCACACCGCAGGCAGCTGGCCCACCAGCCCGCCCAGGGCGGGCGCGGCGGTCACCAGTCCCACGTGGACGTCCGACCCACCCAGGGCAATGACAAAGGGGCCCAGGAAAGGATTGGTGAGGCCCTGCGCCGCCGCAAAAAAGGCCCCATCCGCCAGGCTGTTGTGGGCATTCTGCCGGATGACGCCATCCGGGATCTGGTCCGCCAGCCAAAGGAGCTGCAGTCTCTGCCGCAAGCGAGCGATAACCCTGCTCACACTAGCGGGGATTCTCTTCGCCGGGCCGGATTCCTCCTGGCTTTGCCCGGCGGCGCACAAGCCGGGCAAGGTAATCCGACCGATCCTTGATCTCGTCGGGCTGGGTCCAGGCAAACAGGAAAGGAATCAACTGGGGCTGCCGCGAGGCCTGCTCCTCATAGACTTCCGCCTGCAACTCGGGATCCTGCCCCAGGTCGCCCGCCTTGTCCTCGCCTTCCCAGCGGGGAGGCCGGGGAGTCCTGCCCACGGGCATCACCTCCCCGACCAGTATATCCCGCCCGCCGCCCAACGAACCCCGCCCCGGAGGGAGGGGTTCAGGGCAGCCGCCCGATGGAAGCCATGTACATGACGGTTTCCCGCTCGCCGTCCAGGCCGAACAGCCGGTCCACTTCGTCGTCGTAGTAGGCGCCGATGGGGCAAAGGCCCAGCCCCAGGGCGGTGGAGGCCAGGGCCAGGTTCTGCACGATGTGGCCGGCGTCCAGATACATGTACCGCCAGGCCCGCTCGTGGTAACGCCAGGTGGCGCGGGCCACCACCGCGGCCAGGGCCACGTTGAGGGCGGCCCGGGCCATCATGTCCTGGTCGAGGGCGGCCCGCGCCAGGGCCGTCCCCAGCTCCCCGCGCCGGAGCAGCTCCAGTGACCCGGTTGGTACGTGGTAGTGGTAGAGGCCCGGTTCCAGGCCGCTCACCCGGTTCACCACCAGGAACAGTTCGAAGGGGTGCAGGGCCCCCGCCGAGGGGACCGCACGCAGGCGCATGTCTTTGCCCGTAATGCCCTGGGCCGCCCACACCAGCTGGGAAACCTCGCCCGGGGTCATGGCGTCCGGCCGGTAGGATCGTCCGGTGCGCCGGGTCGCCATCACCTGCCAGATACCCGGTCCCCCGGTGGCGGCGGGGGCAGGAAGCTCCACCAGAGCCAGGCGGTCCGGAAACTCCCGGAATGGCGCCGGCCTCTCACCCCTCCGCCCCGGGAAGCTTTGCCCCCGGTGGTAGCTGGATACCTGCTGCATCTGCCATCCTGCCGGTGTCCCCGTCTCCATGCCATCTACCTCCATCCTCTTGGGTTGGTCCGCTCCGGCCCCATCCGGGCTGCCCTTGATGGTCCGCACCACCACCGGGCACTTCTCGCCGGCAGACGAACCCCCCGCTTTCAGCCCCAGAGGGTAAGGCCGGTGAAGTCGTCCGGGTGACGGGACCAGGGTTCGCCCTCCAGCACCAGGATGGTGAACTCGCAGGCGAACACCACGTTGCCCGGTACCAGGTGACCTCCCCAGCACCGACCCTCCTCGTCGGAGAGCACCACGTGGGCGTGCACCATGGGCTGGCCGTCGCGGAGGGATATATTTCCCGCCCCCGCCGCGATTTCCAGGTGCCGGTCGAGAGCAATGGTCCGGTACTGGCGCGCATTCTGATCGTAATACCCCAGGGCCCCCCGCCGGAGGGCGCCGAGGAAATGAACCTGCCCCGACCTTATGTTCCGCTCCCTGACCAGGGATTCCAGCGCCACCAGGACGTCGTCCCCGGGAGCCAGGCGCCCCATCAGGCAGCGACCAGGCCCGAACTCGCGCACCATCAACCCCATCGACCTCCCTATTATTCCTCCTGGGATTCCTCCAGGGAGAGGGAATACCGCACACCCGAGATGGTGAGGGACCACCTGGTGGTGTGGCCCCGCACTCTTTGCGCCAGCTGCTCCTCGTCCCAGAGCTGCCAGAAACGGATGGCCAGGCGGTGGGCCTCCTCGGGCGCCACGGCGTGGAATGATACCCGGTTGCCCGGCCGCAGCTGCCCCAGGCGCCAGACATCGGTGGAGACCACGGTGGCGATCTTGGGGTAGCCGCCCACCGTCTGGCGGTTGGCCAGCACCACCAGGGGGCGCCCGTCCTGGGGCACCTGCACCGCCCCCGCCGGCATCCCGTCGGAAACCACGTCCGCCCTCCCCCGGTGCCTGATGACGGGGCCCTCCAGGCGCAGTCCCACCCGGTCCGATCGGGGAGTCACCTGGTAAGACGACCCCAGGAAGACGCGCACGCCCTCAGAAGTGAAGTGATCCTCCTGGGGACCCAGCACCACCCGGGCAAGCAGGTGCTCCGGATACACGGGCACCAGCTCCGGGGGGACGGGACGGGGACCCGCGCTCCCGGGCTCGCCCACCGGGAGCTCGTCCCCCGCCCGCAGCACCCTCCCTTCCAGCCCTCCGAACCGTCCCAGCAGGTCTGTGGACCGGGAGCCCAGCGCGGGGGGAACATCGATGCCTCCCGCCACCGCCAGGTAAGCCCGGCAGCCGCAGTCGCCCCCGGTAAAGGCCAGCACGCTCCCCGCTCGCACGGGGACGGCCGTCCACATGGGGATCGGCTCGCCGTCGACGACGGGGCCCAGGTCCGCGCCCGCGATGGCAATGAGCGTCTCCGCGGTGAACGAGAGCCGGGGACCGATGAGGGTTATCTCCAGCGCTGCCGCACCGGCAGGGTTGCCCACCGCCCAGTTGGCCATGCGCAAGGCGTACTCGTCCACCGCGCCCGCCGGGGAAACCCCCAGCGCCTGGTAGCCGGGACGCCCCAGGTCCTGCACGGTGGTGAGCAGTCCCCCCTCCATGACCCTGATCAACGGTGCCTTCATCCCCTCTCCCCCACCACTTCCGGCCACACCGTTTCCACGCCCTCACGCCGGGCCCGCTCCTGCCAATCCCGAAACTCCTCGGCGGTTATGGGCAAAAAGCGCACGCGGTCGCCGGGCTGGAGGAGGGTGGGCGGGTCGCGGTGGGGAGCAAATAGAGGCAGGGGGGTACGCCCCACCAGGCGCCAGCCCCCCGGGCTTTCCGAGGGATAGATGCCGGTTTGCTCCCCGGCAATCCCCACCGACCCGGCCGGCACCCGGGTGCGGGGGGTGGCCAGCCGGGGGATGGCGATCTCGGGAGCCACCTTGCCCAGGAAGGGAAAGCCGGGGGCAAACCCCAGGCAGTACACCATATAATCCCGGCCGGCATGGATGGCCGCCACTTCCTGGGGGGATATGCGGGCAAAGCGGGCGATCTCCTCCAGGTCGGGGCCGAACTCCTCCCCGTATACCACCGGCATGCGCACCAGGCGGGACGGCCCCGGATCGACTTCCCACACCTCCAGGCGGGCCAGCCACCCCAGCAGGGCGTGGAGAGGAAGCTCCCAGGGCCGATAGTAGACCAGCAGCGAACGGTAGGCGGGAACCACCTCCACCACGCCGGCGGGGCCCCGCTCCCTGATCACCCGGGCCAGACTCTGGACGCGCCGGTTGACGGCGGGATCGATACCCTCCCCCAGCTCCACCACCAGGCTGCTGTCTCCGGCCACAAGATAGCGAGGCTTAACAGGCATGGGTGCTCACCTCCGGGGGACCGGCGGGGCGGTCAGGATAAGGAACCAGGCGATGCCGCCCAGGACCAGTACGCCCCCCAGCATCGTGGTGACGGCCGGCACCTCGCCCAGAAGGGCCAGCACCAGCAGAGACGCCCCCACGGGTTCGCCCAGGCTGGCGACGGACACCACGTGGGCGGGCAGGTAGCGGAGGCAGTAGTTGTACAGGGTGTGACCGCCGATGGTGGGCACCACGGCCAGGGCCAGAAAGAGCAGCCAGTCCCTGCCGGGAAAGCCGGTGAGGCGCTGTCCGTTCAAAGCGGACATGAGGAACAGGAGCAGGCTGCAAACCCCGTACACGGGGACGGTATACCCGAGGAGGCTCAGCTTCTGGCGCAGGCGGCGCCCGATGAGTACGTACCCGGCCACCATGGCGGCACCCGTGAACGCCAGCACGTCACCCCACAGAGAGGCGCCCCCCGCCCGCACGTCTCCTCCCCCGATCAGGGCGCTCCCGGCGATGGCCAGGCCCGCAGCCGCCAGGCCCAGGGGCGGCACCCTCTCGCGGTACAGAAAGTGAGATCCCGCCATGACGAAGAGGGGCTGCAGGGACACCAGTACCGTGGAACTGGCCACCGTGGTGTAAAAGAGCGAGGTGATCCAGGTGGCAAAGTGAAGGGCCAGAAAGGAGCCGGAAGCGAAGCACCAGGCCAGCTCTTTTCCGCTCAGGCGACTCAGCGCACCCCGGTCGAAACGCACGAGGAGGGCGGCCAGGATGAGGGTGGTGAAGCCCATGCGATATGCCGCTATGGCCAGGGGGGGGGCTGAACTGAGCCGGATGAACAGGGAACTAAACGAAACGGAAACCACCGCCGCACCCAGGACGGCGTACGGTGACGGGTGCATCGTGATCGGGGTGTTCCCCCCTTCATCACCCGGGCACTACACTCCCTGAACGGCCCGGGTCACCGGGATGCTACACTGCCTGGACCGCCTTCACCTCCGGGATCTCCGCTTTGAGGGCGGCCTCGATCCCATTCTTGATGGTCATGGCTGCGAACGGGCACCCGCCGCAGGTCCCCTTGAGGCGCACCTTGACCACTCCGCCCGCGATGCCGACCAGTTCCACGTCACCGCCATCTGCCTGGAGCATGGGGCGCACGCGATTCAGCACGGCTTCCACCCTGCCCTGCTCCGGCCCCTGCTGCTCAGCCTTTTCCTGTGCTGCCCTGTCCTGCAAAGGCGCACCTCCTCGCCTCTTTATATCCCCTTTGGCAAACGACGTCAACCGCCACCCCGTGGGCCGCCATCCCGACCGCCGCCGTCCCCAGGCCCGCCCCCCCGAGGCCGGCCGTCGCGCGCGCCTGATACAACGCTGCCTGCTTCGCGGCCGTCGGACGTCACCCGCATGGACCCCACGATGATCCCCCGCACCGCCCGCGCCTCCTTCCATGGGGTGAGCACCCGCAGGCGATCCCCGGCGTACGACGCCTCCAGGATGGTGCCAGCGGCCAGCACCTCGCCGCGATCGTCCGTCAAGCCGACCCACAGGTTCTGCCACTCCCGCTCCGGCACCTCCTCACGCACGTCCTTTTCCCAGAAGGAATTGACCACGCCCAACTCCGTCAGGGAGATGTCCAGCGGCGCCGCATCCTGCAGGTAGCAGCCCAGCAGCCGCTCCCGGTTGGCCCGCCGCTCCTCCCGGCACCGCTCGCGCGCCCGGCCGGAAGGCGGCACCCGCAGCAGGCGCGGTTGCGTCCGGCCGCGCAATCCCCGCAGGATGGGGGCCAGCTCGTCTTCCCGTTCCAGGGCCACCACCCACTCGGGGGAGATGGCCGCCATCTTGAGCTCCTTCAGCATATGCCCCAATCGCCCGGAGACGGTGCCGGTGGTATCCACGACCACCACCGCCGCGCCCTCCCGGCGCGCCCGCCCCACCATGGACGCCGTGGCCACCACGTGGTGGGCGGGAGACCGGGCCGGGGAAGTGGCTCCTACGAAGGCCAGGGCAGAAGCGGGCACCTGATCCAGGTGCTCGATGGGCTGCCCCGGATAGCCCAGCCCAACCGTACCGGGCGGGCCCACGTCCGACTGCCCCACGTCGGCGTCCACCACCGCCACCCGGTGTCCCGCCTGCAGGCAGGCGTTGACCAGCCAGGTGGCCAGGGTGCTCTTCCCCGTATCGGGTGCCCCCACCAGGAGCACTGCCCCGGGGGATGCCACCACCTGCGCACAGGCCCGGCTCCACTCCCGCGCCCAGCTCATCGCTCGCGCGCGGGCGGCAGCGGGAAGGGCGGCTCCCCTCTCACCGACTTCACCAGGGAGAAGGCCGCCTCCACCCGGTCCCGCTCACCTTCCAGGAGCAGGGTCACCGTACCCTCGGCACCGCCCACGCCGCCGCTCCCCACGTGAGTGGCCCCCACCCCCGCCAGCACCGCCAGGGCCTCGATCTCCGTGACCACCCGGGCTCCCACCAGGGGCATCAGCCCCACCGGCTCGCCCGTGGCCATCTCCACGGCCGAGGAACCCATGCGCCCCGCCGCCTCCGCCACCGAGGGCACCAGCTTCTCCAGCCCCACCGGCACCACCAGGTGGGCACCCCGGGCCGCCAGGTAGCCGATGGCCAGGCCGATGGTCCCCCCGCTGGCGCCGCCCAGGAAGATGCCGGCCAGTCGGCCCGGGTCCACCGCATTGGCCCCCTTGATGAAAACGTCGCCCGCCTCGAACTCCTCCAGCACCTCACGCGGGCGCCTGTCCGCCTTCTCCCCCCGGATGAGCACCACGGGGTGCAGGCGGATCTCGGGAGGCGTCTCCCACAGTCCCTGCGGACCCACGAAGCCGGCTACATACGGTCCCCGCGGCATGGGCTCGCCCAGGATCTCCTCCGCCACATAGGTGTTGGTGGTGCCCACGGCGATGACCACCCGGCCGTGGGCCAGGGCGTGCCTGACCTCGGGCAGGGCCGCCACCCCTTTGGCGATCAACCGGCGCGACTCCGACGGCGTCAGGCACACCAGCGCCTTAGCCTTCACCCGCTCCTCCCTCCCATCAGTGAGTGTTACCATCTCTCAGTACTTGCCGGTGCCACAGGCCGCATCCAGGATCAGGGCACCCTCGCCGCACAGATCCAGAAATCCGGCCACCATGCGGGCGTGGGTGGGGTCGGAAAGCAATCCCAGCCCTCCAACCTCCCCGGCAATTCGCCATCACCGCCTCCCCTTTCCTGCTCACCAGCGGGATGAAAGCGCCGCGATTGAAGCCTCGATGGTGCCATAAAGCGTGACGGGGCGCGCAAACTAGGGTTGCCATGCGGGGAGACATTGCGCGCACCCGGTTCCGCGCCTGGTTCCGCACCCGCCCCATAACCAGGCCACCCGACAGGGGACTGCGCCGGGTGCTGGGGCCTTGGGATCTCACCTTCCTGGGGCTGGGCGGTATCATCGGGACCGGCATTTTCGTGCTCACCGGGGTAGCCGCCGCCCGTTTTGCCGGCCCGGCGGTGGTGATCTCCTTCGTCATATCGGGCCTGGCCGCCACCCTCACAGCCTTCGTATACGCGGAGCTGGCCTCCATGGTGCCGGTGGCGGGAAGCGCCTACACCTACGCCTACTCTGCCCTGGGGGAACTCCCCGCCTGGATCATCGGCTGGGACCTGATCCTGGAGTACACGGTCGCCGCCAGCGCCGTGGCCATCGGCTGGGCCTCTTACCTGACCTCGCTGCTGGCCAACCTGGGGGCGCCGCTCCCCCACGCCCTCACCGCGGGTCCCTGGGAAGGGGGCCTGCTCCACCTGCCCGCGCTCCTGGTGGTGATGGGCGTCACCGCCCTGCTGGTGCTGGGCACGCGGGAGAGCGCCACCTTCAACCTGGTGGTGGTGGCCGCCAAGCTGGTCGCCCTGGCCCTCTTCATCGCCCTCGGGGCGGGCAAGGTGAACCCGGTACACTGGATACCCTTTGCCCCATACGGGGTAGCCGGGATAGTGCGTGCGGCCGCCATCGTGTTCTTCGCCTACATCGGCTTCGATGCCGTTTCCACCGCAGCCGAAGAAGTGCGCCGGCCCGCCCGCGACCTGCCCATCGGCATCCTGGCCTCCCTGGGAATCGCCACCACCCTCTACCTGGTGGTGGCGGCCATCCTCACCGGCATCCTCCCCTACCCCCACCTGGACACCGCTTCCCCGGTGGCCACCGCTCTCGCGGCGGCAGGCTACCGCTGGGCCTCGGCGGCGGTCTCGGTGGGGGCCCTGGCCGGGCTCACCAGCGTGCTCGTGGTCAACATCTTCGCCCAGAGCCGCATCTTCTTCGCCATGGCCGGCGACGGCTTGCTGCCACCCCTCTTCGCCCGTGTGGCACGTGGCCGGGGTACTCCCACCGTCTCCATTTTCCTCACCGGCGGTGCCGTCGCCCTCATGGCCTCCCTACTCCCCATCGGGACGGTGGCGGAACTGGCCAATATCGGCACCCTGGCCGCCTTCGTGCTGGTGTCCGCCGGCGTGATCGCCCTCCGCCGCACGCGGCCCGACCTGCCCCGTCCCTTCCGGGTACCCTGGGTGCCCTGGTTCCCCGCCCTGGCCGCTATGTTCTGCCTTTACCTGATGGCCAACCTCCCCGTGCTCACCTGGGTGCGCTTCGGGGTGTGGTTGGCCGCCGGCCTCACCATCTACTCCACGTATTCCGTATACAACAGCAGGCTCGCCCGCCAGCCGGTGCCCGCAGCACATCCCGTCCCCCGCCCGGCGCCGGCCATGGAGACGGCCGCAGAGCCTGCACCCGGGCCTGACTCCTCCAGACACGTGCCCCATGACCGCGATCCTGGATCTGTGGACGGACGAGATTGAGGGTCTCTTCCCGAGGGTGACCCCAGCGATATAGCAAGCTACATCGTGTTTTGCACGCACACTGCCACTATCCCGTTCGGTGCTGTCAGGGGGGAGTGCAAAAACAGCGCGACGGATGTAAGATGACGGCGTGGCCACGAGCAATCCCGTCTACGGCATCGAGGAGGAAGTGTTCATCCTGGAGCCGGATCGGCCCACGGTGAGGTCACTCTACTATCTGGCCCGCCTGCTGTGGCGCGACCCGCGCACGTACTACACCCATTCGGCGTCCAACTTCAGCCGGGGTAAGGACCTGCGGCATGGCTTGATGAGCGGAATCGAGATCTCCACGGAAAGGCACGACAGCATCGCCGGGCTGGTACAGGACCTGGCCACGCGCCGCCGCGACCTGGCCCGCGCGAGCCAGGGGTTGATCTCCCCCATCGGCAACCTGCCCGACACCGCCGAAGCTACCAATACCTGCGGGCTACACCTCCACATCAGCGGGGTGGACAGGCACCTCGCCTACCGGCGCCTGGTGCGCTACCTGCCCGCCTTTGCCCTGGCCCTCGCCCATGCCCCCCATGCCGGGGGGCGACGCTTCGGGCAGTCGTTCCGCTGGGTTCACTCCTACGCCCTGGGGCCGCTGCGCCCCGATCCCGCCTACCGCTTCCAGGATCTCATCTGGTCGCGGCGCCTGGGCACCATCGAGGTGCGCGCCTTCGATCCTTCCCCCGACCTGGGCCGGCTGGCCGAAGTGCTGGAGTGTATGCACCGGCTGCTCGGGCTGGGGGCCGGGCAGACACCGGCGGACCGGGGTGATGAAGGCGCCGCCCGCGTCCGCTATAACTGCCTGCGCGAAGAGGCGGCCCGCCTGCGAGGCGAAATGGCCCCCCGGGGCGGGGAGGTCGCCCCCCTGCGCGGGGAGGTCGGCGGGATGGAGGAACTGGTCAGCGAGCTTCAGGAACTCGCGGGCTTCGCTACGCAGTGGGTCGCGCACACACCGGCCGATGCTACGGCTGTGCTGCTGCAGGAGAAAGGGCCTGCGGCCACGTATGTTACGCTCGATGCCGCCTACCGGCAGTGGGCAGGTACCCCTGCCTGGGACGGGAGGCACGCACCCCTCGTCTTGGGTGCTTTCGCCGGCTTCCTGGGTTACTACCTTCCCCGGCTACCCTATACCGTCTGGAAGGCGTGGAGAGAATGGTCCTGAACCCGCTCACCTTCTGGATAGCCGCTGGCGCTGTCACCCTGGCGGCCGCGTATGCCTACCTGCGGTGGGTGTGGTTCTTCCGCGACCCCGTGCGGGTGCCGCCTGCAGACCCCGCCGCCGTCCTCGCCCCCGCCGACGGCAAGGTGATCTACGTACGCCCCATCGAGGAAGGCGCCGTATGGTCGTTCAAGCTGGGGAGACCCATCCCCCTTCCCGAGATCACGCACTCCGCCGATCCTCCCCGCAGCGGATGGGTGGTGGGCATCTACATGTCGCCCCTCGACGTGCACTACGTGTACGCCCCGGCCTTCGGCCGGGTGGACGAGGTCTCCCACCACACGGCCGCCCGCAACTGGCCCATGGTGGACATGTGGGAGTACATCCGCCTCACCTGGCTGCACCGGGCCGTGGACCTGCTGGGAAAGCGCCACCACCTGGAGAACGAACGCCTCACCCTGCGCCTCTGGATGGAGGGCACCAACCGCCCGGCGGAACGAGCGGATGCACGGGGGGCGGAAGGGGACCTCTGGCTGGTGGAAATCGCCGACCGCTTCGTCAACAAGATCCGCTGCTTCGTGCAATCCGGCCAGGTAGTGAGGGCGGGGCAGAAGCTCTCCTTCATCAGCCGGGGGTCGCAGGTGGACGTCATCATGCCCGACCCTCAGGTCCACGTCGTCGTGAGGCCGGGGATGCAGGTATACGGCGCCCTCAGCGTGATCGCCCGCCGGGAGGGGCGACCATGACCCCTTCCCTGACCTACCTGGCATTGTTCGTCGGGTTCGCCCTCGAGGGGACGAGCCTGCCCGTCCCGGCCGAACTCATCTGCCTGGTGAGCGGTCACTACATTGCCCTCGGCCTCAACTCCTTCTGGGGGTCGGTGCTGGCCGCCACCGCCGGCAACGCGGCGGGCGGGCTGCTGGCCTACGGGGCCGGCTGCCTGGCGGGCGAAGGCCTGCGGGCGGGATCGGGGCTGGGGCGGCTCCTGGGAGTCAACCGGGTGGCCATGGAGCGGGCCGAGGGCTGGTTCCACCGCTACGGCGCCCTCACCACTTTCTCCGCCCGCTGGGTGGGGTTCATCCGCCCCGCCGCCCTGCTGGGTGCAGGCGCCATGCGCATGCCCCTGGGGATCTACGCCCTGGTGGGATCCCTGGGGTCATTCACCTACTGCCTGCTCTGGCAGTACCTGGGGTGGAAGTTCGCGCCCTGGGTGCGCCAGGCTGTGCAGGGCCACCTGGCGTGGGGGGTGCTGGCCGTGGCGGGCAGCATAGCCCTGGGCATAGGCACCTTGCGCTGCCTGGGCAGGAAGTGAAATCGCACGGCAGCGAGGATGAGAGAAGTGAGGCTGACCGCAAGGAGCAGGAGAATGACGCAGCTGCCCCTGGCACCGGTGCCGCCGCCGCACCCGCGCAGGCGCCGCGCCCTGGCCATCGCGGGGCTGGTGCTGGCTGCCTGGATGGCGGTGCGGCTCGGGCTGACCGCCTGGCCCGCAGACGTGCTGGCCCGGGAGAAGCCCCAGCTCCAGGTGGGATGGGGGGAACGCCTTCTGGTGGTGGCACCCCATCCCGACGACGAGACTCTGGCGGCAGCCGGGCTCATCCAGCGCGTCCTCTCCCGGGAGGGCCGGGTCCGGGTGGTGGTGCTCACCAATGGGGATGGGTACTCCCTGGCCGCCCGCGAATACTTCCGCCGCCCCACCCTGTCACGCAAGGACCTCCTGCGCTTCGGCTCCATCCGCATGATGGAAGCCCGGCAGGCGGCAGCGCGACTGGGCATGGACCCGCGAGAGGTGGTGTTCCTCGGTTTCCCCGACCGGGGTCTGGTGCGCCTGCTGCTCTTGGGGAGCACTCAGTCCCGCTTCACGGGCGCGAGCTCGGTTCCCTACCAGGAGTGCCTGCGCCCCGGCGCGCAATACACCCGGCAGCAACTGGAGCAGCAGCTGCGCACTGTCATAGCGGATTTCCGGCCCACCCTGATCCTTTTCCCCAGCGCCCAGGACGGGCATCCCGACCACCGGGCCGCCCACTACCTGACGCGTGACGTCCTTGCCGGCGTGTACTCGGAAGAAACCTCGGGCCCACCGCCCCGGCTCCTCACCTACCTCGTGCACCCCCGTGCCCGCTCCCGGGTGCTGGAGCAGTATCTGGGGCTGCCCGCTGCAGTAGAGAAACCCGCGGAGGCCGAATGCCTGGCCCTTGCCCCCGCGGAGCGCGCCGCCAAGCGCTACGCCCTGGCGGCCTATGTGACCCAGCGCGCCATCTGGAGCGACCTTTTCCTCGCTTCCTTCCTCGGCCCCGCCGAGACTTTCACCCCCACCTCCCCCTGAAGCACCCCCCGAGCCTGAGCGCTGCAGATGGAACATCACCGCCGGCATCTGAATCGCTAGGCAGGGCCCCTCGAAATGCCCCGGGCGGGCAGGACAGCCACCGCTTCGATTTCCGCTGCGGCTCCCATGGGCAGGGCCGCCACTCCGATGCAGGTGCGGGCGGGAGGATCCTTCGGGAAGAACTCCGCGTAGACCCGGTTCATGAGCGGGAAGGCCGCCATGTCGGTGAGGAACACGGTCACCTTGACCGTGTTCTCCAGGGAGGTCCCCGCCGCGGTCAGGACCGCCTGCAGGTTCCGCAAGCTCTGCCTGGTCTGCTCCTCTACCCCCTCGCCCACCAGCTTGCCGGTGGCGGGGTCAATGCCCAGCTGCCCGGCGGTGAAAACCTTGTCGGCGGTTATGACGGCCTGGGAATACGGTCCCACCGGTACCGGCGCTTCCTTCGTCGCTACCACTTTCCTTACCGGCATCCCGAACCAGAACCTCCCTCCGTTTTCCTCGGGTCGGGGCCGCGGGTACCCAGGTCCGTCAGCTCACCGTTGACCTCGAGTGCGTAGGTGACCGGCACCGCCCGGGTGAGCATGGCCCCCACCGAGCAGTAACGCTGGATGGATAACTCTGCCGCCCGGCGGGCGTTGGCGGGCTCGATCTCTCCCGCCAGGCGATAGGTAACACGTGCGGTGATATAGACCTTGGGATGCTCGGTCGCCCGTTCCCCCTCCGCCACCACGGTGAAGGTTTCCACCCGCTGTCGCATCTTTTCCAGGATGGAGATGACGTCCAGGCCGGTGCACCCGCCCAGGGCCACCAGCACCAGCTCCATGGGAGCAAGCCCGGAATGCGGCACGTCCAGGCCCGCCAGAATTTCCCCGGCCCGCTCGGGAGGCGGAGTGCCCACCAGGATGGCCCGCCCCGCCTCGTTGCGGGCCACCATGCCCAGGCCGCCCAGCCATTCCAGGACGATCTGTTTCCTTGCCGCCTCCGCCATCCTCGTGCCTCCTCGTACCTCACATTCCTGCCCGCGCAATCTCGCCACATCTCGCATCGGCGCCCGCGCAATCCCGCGCATGCACGGGGACGGCGCGAGCGGGCGGCCCGGCTGGCCTCAGACCCCCCGCAAGGCTTCGCGGGCGGCGGCCACGGTTCTCTCCAGCTCTCCCTGGCCGTGGGCCAGGGACAGGAAGCACGCCTCGAACTGGGAGGGTGGGAAGTAAACTCCCCACTCCAGCAGGGCGTGGAAGAAGCGCCCGTAGCGGCCCGTGTCGCTGTGGGCGGCGTCCTCCCAGCAGCGGACCGGACCCTCCTGGAAGAAGAGGGTGAGCAGAGAGCCCATCCGCTGGCAGCACACGGGAACCCCGGCTTCCCGGGCAGCGTCCAGCAGCCCGACCTCCAGAGTCGCCCCCGCCCGTTCGAGCTGGTCGTAGGTACCGGGCCGGGACAGCACCCGCAGGGTGGCCAGGCCCGCCGTCATGGCCAGGGGGTTCCCCGAGAGGGTGCCCGCCTGGTATACCGGCCCCGCCGGAGCCACCATCTCCATGATGTCGCGCCTGCCCCCGTACGCCCCCACGGGGAGCCCTCCCCCGATGATCTTGCCGAAGCAGGTGAGATCGGGGATGATCCCGTAAAGGGCCTGGGCACCCCCGTAGCCGACCCGGAACCCGGTGATCACTTCGTCGAAGATGAGGAGGGCACCGTGCTTACGGGTGATCTCGCGCAGGCCCTCGAGGAACCCCGGCGCGGGCGGCACCACCCCCATGTTCCCCGCCACCGGTTCCACGATGACGGCCGCCACCCGGTCGCCGTGGGCGGCGAAGGCGGCGGCCACCGCCTCCGGGTCGTTATAGGGGAGCACGACGGTATCGGCCACGGTTCCCTCCGGCACACCGGGGCTGTCGGGCAGCCCCAGGGTGGCCACCCCGGAACCGGCGCGGGCCAGCAGGGGATCGGCGTGCCCGTGATAGCAGCCGGCGAACTTGATGATGCGGGGGCGGCCGGTAAAGGCACGGGCCAGGCGGATGGCACTCATGCAGGCCTCCGTCCCGGAGTTGACCATGCGCACCATCTCCAGGCCCGGCATGGCCCGCGTGACCACCTCAGCCAGCTCCACTTCCAGCTCCGTGGGGGCCCCGTAGCTCGTTCCCCGCTCCAGGGCCCGGGCCAGCGCCTCCACCACCTCCGGGTGGGCGTGCCCCAGGATCAGGGGACCCCAGGAACACACGTAGTCGATGTAGCGGTTGCCGTCGGTGTCCCACAGGTGCGCGCCCTGCCCGCGCGCCACGAAGAACGGGGTGCCCCCCACCCCCCGGAAGCTGCGCACCGGGCTGTTCACCCCTCCCGGCATGAGGGTACGTGCCTTCTCCATGAGTGCCCGCGACCGATCAAGCTGCAAAGAGGTTCACCTCCAGTTCAGCGCAGCCACCGGGCCACCTGGGGGGCGTGGTAGGTGATGATGAGGTCGGCTCCCGCCCGCCGGATGGCGGTGAGGATCTCCATCACCACCCTCTGCTCGTCCACCCAGCCGTTGCGGGCGGCCGCCTTCACCATGGCATACTCGCCGCTCACGTTGTACGCCGCCAGGGGCACGGGGAAATGCTCCCGCACCAGGCGGATCACGTCCAGGTAGGCCAGAGCCGGCTTGACCATCACCATGTCGGCCCCTTCCTCCAGATCGAGCTCCACCTCGACCAGGGCCTCACGGGCGTTGGCGGGATCCATCTGGTAGCCCCGACGGTCCCCGAAGGAGGGGGCCGAATCGGCCGCCTCGCGGAAGGGGCCGTAGAAGGCAGAGGCATACTTGGCCGCGTACGACAGGATGCCCACCTCGGTGAGACCGGCTTCGTCCAGGGTGCGGCGGATGGCCCCCACCCGCCCGTCCATCATGTCCGAAGGTGCCACCAGGTGGGCGCCGGCCCGGGCGTGGGAAAGGGCCACCCTGGCCAGGAGGTCGAGGGTACCATCGTTGTCCACATTCTGGTCAACCAGCACACCGCAGTGGCCGTGGTCGGTGTACCCACACAGGCACAGGTCCGTGATCACCACCAGGCCGGGCACCTTCTCACGCACCAGGCGCACGGCCTGCTGCACCGCCCCTTCGTCGTCCCACGCCTCCGATCCCTGGGGATCCTTGTGCTGGGGCAGGCCGAACAGCAAGACGGCGGGCACGCCCAGGCGGTGGCACGCGGCCGCCTCCTCCACCAGCAAATCGGGAGACAGGCGATACACCCCGGGCAGGGAAGGAACCTCCTGCCGCACGCCCTGCCCTGCCACGGCAAACATGGGATAGATCAGATCCGAGGCAGAAAGGGCGGTTTCCCGCACCATCTCGCGCAGGCCCTCACTCTGCCTCAGCCTGCGCGGCCTCCGCACCGGAAATCGGCCCAGCACTCTCGCTTCACCTCTTCCCAGCTACTCCGGGGTCACAGCTACTCCGGGGTCACAGCTACTCGGCACGCCGAGCGGTGGCGTCGCCAGGCCTGGATCACCGCCTGCAACAACCCCGCCCGGTCGTGGGTGGCCGCTTCCGCTGCCACGCGCCAACCCGCCTCCCGGCAGGCCCGCGCGGTCACCGGCCCGATTGCCACCACCAGCGGCAGCCCGGCCACCGGCGCAGCCGCCCCCTCCGCCAGGGGTGGTTCCACGTCGCCCGCCCCCTCTCCTGCCGGCTCCCGGCCGGCGCCCGCCACTCCCGCTCCCGTCGGCCCTCCGGCGCCTCCTGCCGCCGCTCGGACGGCTCCTCCTGCCCCTCGGGTGCCTTCTGCTGCCGCCTGGGCCGCTTCCGCCGCTGCTCGGGCTGCAGAGGCGCTGGTAAGCACCAGCGCGTCCACCCGACCGGCCTCCATGTCCCGGGCCAGGCGCTCCGCCTCCTCGGGATCGGGGAGGGTGCGGTAGGCCACCACCTCGCGCACTTCCGCTGCCCCCGCCCGGAGCAGGGGTCCGGCCTGAGAAGGAGCCAGGTCGCTGCGGGGAAGGAGGACGCGGTCGCCGGGGGCAAGTTCCCGGCAAACCTCCCGCACCAGGGCATCCACCGTGTAGGGCTGGGGTAGCAGGTCGGGCCGGACGCCGTGACGCTCCAGGGCACCTGCCGTGCCGGGCCCCACCGCCCCCACCCGGCAGCCGGCCAGGACCCGGGCGTCCGCTCCCTGCTGACCGAGGGCACGGAAGAAAGCCTCCACCCCCGGGGCGCTGGTGAACAGGACCCACCGGAAGCGCCCGGCCTGCCGGGCCCCCTGCTGCAACTCCGCCGGGTCCCGGGGTGGTTCCAGGCGCAGGACGTGGTACACCTCCACCTCCGCCCCAGCGAGCCGCCACTCCGCCAGGTCCCATGCGGCCGGGACCGCCTCAGCGAAGGCATCCGCAACTGCCTCAGCGAAGGCAACGCGGGGCCGGGTGAGGGCCACGCGGCAGCCGGAAAGAGACAACCCCTCGTACCACGCCAGCCTGTCCCGGAGCGTGGCCACCTCACCGACCACCAGCAGGGCCGGAGGCTCGACACCCTCCTCCCGGGCGCGGGCGGGAAGATCCGCCAGGGTCCCCCGCACCACCTTCTGGGTCGCCCGGGTGCCATGCTGCACCAGCAGGGCGGGTTCCTCCGCTCTCCGCCCGCCCGCCAGCAGCCCTTCCACAATCTCGTTGAGCCGACCCACCCCCATGTACACCACCAGGGTATCGGTGGCCGTCGCCAGCTTTCGCCAATCCACCTGGGGTGCCTTGCCGGGGTCCTCGTGCCCGGTGACCAGCGCCAGCGAGGAGGCCAGGCCGCGGTGGGTGAGAGGTACTCCCGCCCAGGCCGCACACCCCGAGGCCGCCGTAACCCCGGGGATGACCCGGAAGGGAATGCCGGCCGAAACCAGGGCCAGGGCTTCCTCGCCACCCCGGCCGAAAATGAAAGGATCCCCCCCTTTCAGGCGCACCACCAGGTTTCCTTCCCGGGCCAGATCGACCAGGAGCCGGTTGATCTCCTCCTGGCGGTACCCCCGGCCATCAGGGCTCTTCCCTACGTCGATGAATCTGGCCCGCGGGGCCAGGCGCAGAAGATCCGGGTTCGCCAGGCGGTCGTGGACCACCACCTGGGCGCGCTCCAGGGTCTCTCTGCCCCTGATGGTGAGGAGCCCCGGGTCGCCGGGGCCCGCTCCCACCAGCCAGACCTCGCCCGGCCTGCTCCTTACGTGCTCCTCGCGGCGCTGCCCGCGCAGGCGCCCGCCATCGTGCTGTTCCATGTCCGGCTATCCGCCCCTTCTGGCCAGGGCCAGGAGCTGTCCGCCCGCCCGCTCGCCCAGCCCGCGGGCCGCCTCCAGGTCCCCGGGACCGGTCGCAATGCGCAGGGTTACCCGCGCCAGCCCCTCTCCCCCGGGCGCGTAAGCTCCCGTGAGGACCAGCTCGCCCTCCTCCCGCCTGGCCCAGGCACCCACGGGCACCCGGCATCCTCCCCCCAGGGACTCCAGCATGGCCCGTTCGGCCCAAACCGCCTGCCGGGTGCGGGGATCGTCGATGCGCGCCATCAGCTCCCGCGCCACAGTATCGTCGGCCCGTGCCTCCACGGCCAGGGCTCCCTGGCCGGGAGCGGGAAGAAACACTTCCGGAAGGAAGTACTGGGTGACGCGATCGGTCATCCCCAGTCGCCCCAATCCCGCCGCCGCCACCACCAGGGCGTCGCAGACCCCCGCCTCCAGCCTCCGCAACCTGGTGTCCAGGTTGCCCCTCATCTCCAGCACCGCCAGGTCGGGGCGGAGATGGCGCAGGAAGGCGCGCCGACGAGGGCTGGAAGTGCCCACCCGCGCTCCCGCCGGGAGGTCCTCCAGCCGCGCCCCCGGGGAAACCAGCGCCTCCCGCACGTCGCCGCGGGCGGGGACGGCCGCCGTCACCAGGCCCTCCGGGCCCCGCAGGGGGAGATCCTTGAGGCTGTGGACGGCCGCGTGGGCCTCCCCGGCCAGTACCGCCTGCTGTACCTCGCGTACGAACTCGCCGGTGCCGGCCGCGGCCGCCCCGGGCCCCTCCGCCAGGGCACCGGTTGAGATGCGATCCCCGCGGGTGTGGACGATGAGCATCCGGATGGAAAGTCCGGGCCGGACGGCCTGAAGGGCGGCTCCCACCCACTGGGCCTGAGCCAGGGCGAGGGCGCTCCCCCGGGTGGCCAGGACGATCTCATCCACCGCCTATCACCTCGCGCTCTGCCGGGCGGGACCGCCGCCCCCACCGTCTTCGCGTTCCTCTCCCGAAGCGCCCCCACCGGGGTGCCGGGAGGCGGGCCGGTAGGGCTCCAGCCACGAATCAAGCAGCCTTTCGACGGCAGTCCTTTCACCGCGGGCGATGGCGGCCTCGCCTTCCAGCTCCGCCGCCCGGCGCAAGAGCTCATGCCGCACCCCGGCCTCGGCAACCGCTTCCTGCACCCGCCGGCGGAAACGGGCCAGCAGGGTCGCCCACTCGCCCGTCTCTTCGTCCACCACGGTCGCCACGCGGTCCCGGATGCGGGCGGCCAGAGCGGGGCTGGCACCGCCCGTGCTCACTGCCACCGTGACGGGACCGCGCTGCAGGACGGCAGGAGAGATGAAATCGGACATCTCGGGATGATCCACCACGTTGACCAGCACCCCGGCCTGGCGCGCGGCCTGGCACGCCTGGTCGTTGACCTCGGGGGTGGCAGCGGCGAATGTAAGGAACATTCCCCGCACGTCGGCGGGATGAAAAACCCGCTCTTCCCACGTGATCCGCCCGAGCCGGGCCAGATCGCGTAACGCAGGCACCACCCGGGGGGCGACCACCACCACGGCCAGACCGGCATGCAGGGCGTCTTCCACCTTGCGCCGGGCGACTTCTCCCCCGCCCACCACCAGGCAGCGCCGGCCCCGGGTATGGAGCATTAACGCCAGATAATCCTCACTCACCGGTCCGCCCCCGGCAGGCGACGCCGCGGGCTTCGCGGGTCCCCGGAGCCAGCAAGGCCTCCGCCAGCACCGCCAATCGCCATTCTCCCTCCCGGTCGCCCGCCCCGCGGCCCATGGCTTTAATGGGTCCGTGCAACCCTTTATTCACTAAGCGCTGCACCATCTCCTCCAGCACCCGGCGTTGCTCCAGGGTGAGGGGACCCATCCGGGCCAGGGCCCATTCCACTTCCCTGCGGGCCATCGCCTGGTACCGGCCGCGCACGGCCCGGATGAGGGCGACGGCCTGCCGGGCGGCCAGCCATCTCTGGAAGCGAGCCACCTCCCCTTCTATGATGCCCTGGGCCTCCCCCGCCAGGGCCCTGCGATGCTCCAGGTTGGCGCGGGCCCGCGCCTGCAGCTCGTCCAGGTCGAAGAGACGGACACCGGGCAGCCCGGCCACGTCCGGGTCCACATCGCGGGGCATGGCCAGGTCGGCCACCACCAGCCGGGCGCCCCCGGCCGGCCGGGACGCGGAAGTGGACGCGGAACCCTCTCGCGAGCATTGCCGCTCGCGCCGGACCGCCAGAGCGCGGGCCACGCGCTCCCTTCCCAGGATGAGATGGGGAGCTCCGGTGCCCGAGATCACGGCATCGGCCTGCCCCAGCCGCTCCTCCAGTTCCGTCCAGGGCACCGCCGTCAGGCCGTGCCTGTGGGCCACGGCGGCTGCCCGGCCCAGGTTGCGGCTGGTCACCCACACCTCCGCACCCCGTCCTCGGAGTGCCCGTCCTGCCAGCTCGGCCATCTTCCCGGCACCCACCAGGAGGACGCGGCAACCCCCCAGGCCGCCCAGCTCGGCGGAAATGGCCTCCACGGCCGCGCTGCTGGCAGAGCAGGCATGGCTCCCCAACCCGGTCCGGGAATGCACCAGGCCGGCAGTCGCCACCGCCCGCTCAAATAGCGCGTTCAGCACCGGCCCGGCCGTGCCCGCTTCCCGGGCGCGGGTCAATGCCTCCCTCACCTGCCCCAGCACCTGGGTCTCCCCGAGCACGGGCGAGTCCAGCCCGCACGCCACCGAGAACAGGTGGCGGACGCAGGTTTCTCCTTCCTTGCGGTAGAGAAGCTGCTCTTCCCCTGCTCCCAGGCCCCGGCCCACGAAAAACTGCCAGGCCACACCGGAACAGGGGCCACCTCCACCCGCCCCGTCGCTCACCGGCCCGGCCCCCAAACGAGCCCGGTGGCGCACCAGATACACTTCGGTGCGGTTGCAGGTGGCCAGGATGGCCGCCTCCCCCACCGCGGGGGAGACAGCCAGCTCGCGCAGCAGCCGCGGGTACTCCTCGGCGCAGACCGCCAGCTTCTCCCGCAGGGCAAGGGGCGCGGTATGGCAGCTGACTCCCGCTACCTCGAGCACGCCGTGCTCACCTCAACCGGCCTCCCGGGTCCTGCGGGAAACCAGGAACCGGGCGGACTCCACCAGGAACCTCCGCTCCTCCGGACCCATATCCCGCAGCAGGTCGCCCAGCTCGCGTAGCGGTTCGGCCGGACCCTCTTCCTGGCGGGGCAGGCGGGCCATGAGCACGTCGACCACGGCCATAACCAGGTCAAAGGCAGACCGGTTGAGCCCGGCCACCCGGGCCAGGAACTCCCTCACCCGGGGCTGGGAGAGCAGCTCCGCCACCTCGGGAGACAGGGAGCGGGTAAGCTCCAGGACTTCCTCTTCATCCATGAGGAAGTAACACGGAGAGACTCCCAGCGCCTCGGCCAGCAGGCTCAGGGTGGTAACCGAAGACTGGGTGCGGCCCGACTCGATCTGGCCGATCAGGCCGTAAGAGACGCCGGCTTTCTCCGCCACCCCCTTCTGGGTGAGCCCCAGCCGCTCCCGCAACCGGCGCAGTTTCTCTCCCACACCGTTGGCACCCACCGACCTCACCAGCACTCCCGCTGACACCCCCAGGGCCCGCGCCAGCTTCTCCAGCGTCCGGATGGAGGGAGCAGTGCGACCCCGCTCGATCTCGGAAATGTGGGCCGGCGACAACCCGGTGGCGCGGGCCAGATCCGTTACCGTTATCCCCTTCTGCTCCCGAAGGGTGCGCACGGTGTTGCCCACACGCAGCTTCACGTGACCGCCCGTGTCGCACCTACCCGCTTTTTCAGGCTCACCACCCGCGCCCGGGCCGGCCTCCGCGACCGGCCATTCCGCGGCCGGTGACCCTGGGGCAGCCGATCCCCCGGCAGGCGACGCCGGGTCAGGCAGGGGACCGTCCCGCAGGAGCTCCTCCAGGGGCACCTGGAGGAAGTCAGCCGCCTCCTGCCAGGCGGCCATGGCCATGCGCCGCCGGCCCTCCTCCACCTCCCCCAGGCAATCGGGCGCAATGGTGAGGCGATCCGCCAGATCCTCCACGGATACCCCCCGTTGCTGCCGCCAGTAGCGCAGGCGCGGACCTACCGCCATGTTCTGACCCCTCTCCGCTCGCGGTCGAACCTGCGCGCCTCCCGGACCAGGGCCGGGGCCCACCCCGGGCAGGCCAGGGCGTGCACGTGCAGGTAAGACGCAAAGACGCTGCCCCACATGAGTCCGTCGCACCCGTGCCCCCACCCCGTCCCCCGCCCCAGGCGGAAGACCATGTTCTCCGCCGGCACCCTGGTGGGCAGGGAGTGGTGGAACTCGTGGCCCCGTATGACCGCCCCCCGCGGGAAGTAGGGGTTTTCGCCCACCACCTCCGCCTCCACGTACCCGTGACCGCGCGGGGAAGTGGCCATCTCCACATCGAAGGGCAGGGCCCCCACCATCTCGTGCCCCTGCCCCTCCCAGGCGATGGACCGGCACAGGTACATCAGCCCGCCGCATTCGGCGTACACGGGCAATCCCTCGGCAATAGCTTCCCGCAAGGAGAGACGTAGAGGAAGGTTTTGCTCCAGCTCGTGGGCAAACACTTCGGGGAAACCTCCACCGATGTAAAGGGCGGCCACCAGGGGCAACCGGGAATCCTGCAGGGAATCGATGGGCACCAGGCGGGCGCCCGCCCGCTCCAGGGCCTCCAGATTGTCGGGGTAGTAGAAGCTGAAGACCCGGTCCCGCACCACCCCGATGGAGACGGGTTCTTCCTCCTCCCGACCGGACCTCTCCCCGGCGAACCCTTCCCCTCCGTCTGCATGATAGGGGGCGGCGATGGGGGCACCCGCCTCCAGCAGACGGTCCAGGTCGACGCCAGCCTGCACGGCCCGGGCCGCCTCGGCTATGGCCTCCTCGGCGGCCAGCCGAGTCCCGCTCAACCGCTCCCCCGCGGGTATCAGCCCCAGGTGACGGTCGGGCACGGCTGCCCCCTGCCAGCGGGGGATGGCTCCCAGCACGGGCAGCCCGGAGTATTGCTCCACGGCCTGCCGCACCAGGCGTTCCTGCCGGGAAGTGCCCACCCGGTTGAGGATCACGCCCCGGAAGTCAATACCTTCTTCGAAGCCCACCAGCCCCCGCACCACCGCCGCGGCGGTGCGGGTCATGCGGGTCACGTCCACCAGGAGGACTACGGGAAGCCCCAGCAGCCGTGCGAGTTGAGCGGTGCTGTTGGAGCCCGCCGGGTCCAGCCCGTCGAACAATCCCATGGCCCCCTCCACCAGGGCCAGGTCGGCACCCCGGCAGGCACCGAGGAAGCTCCGGCGGGTGACCTCGTCACCCAGCATGAACAGGTCCAGGTTCCGGCAGGATCGCCCGGCGGCCAGGGTGAGCCAGCCGGGATCGATGAAATCGGGGCCTTTCTTGAAGGGCTGCACCCGCAGCCCCCGGCCGGCCAGGGCGGCGCACACCCCCATGGCCACGGTGGTCTTGCCGGACCTCCCGTGCGGCGCCGCCAGCACGAGGCCCCGCGGCCCGGCCATCACGCCTCTCCCCCTCCCCGCCCCCTGCCGCCACCGGGGGCGGCCTCCCCGCGAGCCAGCCACCCTTGATCAGCACGTTCACCCGCCGGTGGTCGCCACCTGCCGTCGAGGCAAGCACCGCCGCGCGCCAGCCAATCGCCCAGCCTGTCCCCCGGCTGTGCCCCCTCCCGCCAGCGCCCCACCAGGTCCAATACGTGAGCCACCACCTCGGCGTACTCAGGAGGCCGCGCGCGCAGCGCTCCGCAGCTGCCGGCCAGGCGGGGCCGCAACCCCGCCCTGGCTCCCGCCAGGACACGCACTCCTCCCCGCGAACACCCCACCAGACCCAGGTCCGCCCCGCGTGCGCCCCCGCAATCGTTGGGACACCCGGCCACGGAAACCCGCAGCCCGGCCGGAATTCCTCCGGCGGCGACCTCCAGCAGGGCGTCCCCCAGCACCCCGGCCAGCGCGGGGGAGTCCACCAGGGCATTCTGGCAGTGCAGGTACCCGACGCACGCCTTGACCTGCCGCAACCCGCGCCCCGTCCCCCCGGGAAGGAAGCCGGCCCCGTGCACCCGGGCCGTGAGGTCGGCCACGCGGGCGGGGTCCACGCCCACCAGCTCGAAACCCTCCCGGCTGGTGCGCCGCCCTACCAGGGCGTACTCCCTGATCCAGCGGGCCAGCAGGCGCAGGGACTCAGCAGAAAGCATCCCCCCGGGTGGGAGGTGAAAGCGCACCGTCCAGCACTGGCTACCGTCCGCGGCCCCATGACGGAGGACCCCCGGCAACGGGTAGTCGTGCATCACCCACCTCCCGTAGCGTTCCCGCAGGAAGGGGGGAAGCTGTCCGCGGAAGTCGGGCATTATCCCGGCGGGAAGCACCACCTCCGCGGGGCCGCCGCCTTCCCAGGCGCCCGCGGCCTCGGCCGGGCCACCGTCTTTCCAGGCCTCCGCAACCTCCCGGCCGACGCCAGCTCCCGCGGCGAGGCCCGCTTGCCATGAAACGCCCGTCGCCGCATCGACAGCCACGCGCCGGGGCTGAGCGGCGCCAGCATCACTCAACGGCATCGCCGGGTCGAGCCCCATCTCCCGGCAGATGCGCTCCTGCCCCATCCTGGCCACGAAGTCGCCCGCCCGCTCCCGGTTCCCAGCCAGGCGTGACCACACGTCCAGGAAGCGCTGGCACAGGTCACCCACCGCCGTGTAATCGTCCCCAGAGAGGGGCACGAAGGGCACCAGCACCTCGGCGGGCCGGGGACCGCGGCCGGAGCGGCGGCCGTACTTGCCCCCCACCATCATCACCAGGCCCCGCCCCCACCCGGGACGCTCCACCCCCATGAAGGCCAGGTCGTGGTGTCCCGCACGCACGCAGTCGCGAGGACACCCCGCCACCGCCGGCTTGCACTTGCGGGGCAGGGCGGGATATTGCTGCTCGTCCAGGAAGCGCCTTCCCAGGTAGGTGGCGATGGCGGGGGCATCCACCAGGGCCTCGTCGCACCGCGCCGGACCCGCGCACGCCACCAGGCAGCGCAGGTCATCCCCGGTGGAGCCCACGTCCAGGCCCAGCCCGTTCAGGTCCTGCACCAGGGACAGGGCTTCCTCGGGGGTGGTGTAGATCTCCAGCGTGCCTCCGCAGGCCAGGTGCATCAGCCCCATCCCCCGGCGCTCGACCAGGTCGGCCAGCGCCTCCAGGAGATCGGCAGACATCCAGCCCCCCACCGGGGGGAGCACCCGCAGGTACACCGACCAGGGCCAGGCTACCGGCTCCCGGGCGAGGCGCTGCCCCATGCCGGCGGGAAGGGGGAGAATCACGTCGGGATCTTCCGGCCCAAAAAGAGACCTGTCACACCGTCCGGCCATGCGGTAGACGTCGATAGGATAGCGAGAGCGGGACAGCTCCCCTGCCGGGCGGGGGTACTTCAGCACTCCGGAGGCATGGGGAGACCCGTGATCTGGCATATCCGTCGCACGGGATTTCCGGGGAAAAGCACGTATACCCGCTTCCTGTCCAGCCCCATCTCGTTGACCAGGGTACGGAGGTTCGGGGTGTGTCCGTGACGCCGGTAATACTCGAGGGCAAAATCCACCACGGCCTGCTGCTCGGCGCCCAACCCGGAGCGCAGGCCGCCTTCCGATGAGGGACCGCCTCCTCGCGAGCCGGTCCTTCTCCCGTCGTGGGTCACCGTCCACCCCTCGCCCCGCCGAACTGTTCCGGACAATAGTTTCGCCGGAAGGGTCGCCTCCTCCTTCCCGCAAGGCCTCCCCGGCTTCCCTCAGCTTTGCAGGCCATACGGCCAGGCCCATATTCCCCCCTCCAGGTAACGGGCCGGGCCCAGGCCCGCGGCATCCAGCAGGCGCTGAGCTTCGAATCCCCTCACTCCCATCTCGCACACGGCCACGATCTCCTGGCCGGGCGCCCGCGCCGCCCGCACTTCATCCAGCCGGTCCCTCAACTGGGCCAGGGGGACGTGGAGAGCCGGGTACGGCAGCCGCCGTCCCTCGTACTCCGCCGGCGTACGCACGTCCAGCACCAGCGGCGGCCGGGGCGCACCCAAGAGCGCCTTCAGCTCGGTGGCCGCCACGGGGCGCGCCAGGCCGTCAAGCCGGTTTCGTAGCTGGTTCAGCGTCGACAGGCAGATGTCCAGGGCGGTGGCGAAAGGAGGGGCATACCCCAGGTCCAGGTGGGCAACCCGGTCCAGAGTGGCACCGCAGGATATGGCGGTGGCCAGCACGTCTACACGCTTCACCGCCTCCCCCGGGCCGACCGCCTGGGCGCCCAGCAGCCGCCCGTCCCGGGCATCGGCCACCACCTTCAGGGCCAGGGGAGCGTGCATGGGATAGTAGTGAGCGGCATCGAAACCAGCCACCACGGCCCCCACCGCCTGGTACCCCATCCGGAGCGCTTCCCCCTCGCCCAGGCCGGTGCGAGCCACGTTGCTCTCGGCCACCTGCAGGACGGCCGTCCCCACTACCCCGGGGAAGTGCTCCTCGCCTCCGGCGGCATTGGTGCCCGCCACCCGGCCCTGCTTGTTCGCGGTGGAGGCCAGGGGAAGCCAGGTCTTCTCACCCGTCACCAGATGGGTGGCCTGGCAGCAGTCGCCGGCGGCAAAGATATCAGGGACCCCGGTGGCCTGGCGCCCGTCCACGGCGATGGCCCCGGTGGGGCCAATCTCCAGGCCGGCGCGGGCGGCCAGACTCACCTCCGGCCTGACCCCGCAGGCCACCACCACCAGGTCGGCCTCTCCTTTCCAGTCCGGGGCCTCCACCCGGAGCCCCCCGTTGCTCCGCCGGATGGCAGTCACCGGCTGGCCGGTCACCACGGTCAGGCCCTGACCGCCCAGGTGAGTCTCCAGCACCCGGGCCATGTCCGTGTCCAGCAGCCCGGGGAGAAGGTGCTCGCCCGCCTCGCACACGGTAACCTGCAGGCGCCGGGTAGCCAGAGCATCGGCTACCTCCAGTCCCACCAAACCCCCGCCCACCACCACGGCCCGCCGGCGCGGCGCCAGGGCACGCCGGAGCGCCTCGGCCTCTTCGGGCCGGTGGAGGCGGAACACCCCCTCCTCATCGAGACCGATCACGGGCGGCATCACCGGCACCGCTCCCGTGGCCAGCACCAGGCTATCGTACCCGATGGCGAAGCGCTCGCCGCCCGACCGGGCCCACACCACATGGCGGGCAGGATCGATCTCCTCCGCCCCGGTGCCGGTGAGAACCCGCACCCGCTTCTCCCGCCAGAAGAAATCCTCGTCCCGCAGCACCCCGGCCGGGGTAGATCGCAGGGATTCGAGTGCCACCAGGCCGGCCAGGTACAGGGGCAGGCCGCAACTGCCGTAAGAAATGAGCGAGCCCCTCTCCAGCAGGGTTATCTCGGCCTCGGGATCGACCCGGCGGGCGCGGGCTGCCGCTTTGGGCCCCGCCGCCACCCCTCCGATTACCACGATGCGCCTGGTTCCCACCCCGTGCCCTCCTCACCCGAGGGAGACCGGCCCCCTTGCGATACCAGGGCGCCGCCCTCAGAGCACCAGGGCCTCCGCCACCACCTCGCAGAGGTTGCAGATCCTGACGCCCAGCTTGTAGTGCTTATTCAGTTCCGTGATCTGGTCCAGGCAGTTGTGGCACGAGGTCGCCACCACTTCCGCACCGGTAGCGCGGATCTGGTCGGCCTTCACCTTTCCCGCCCGGATACGGCGTTCGGCAAACTCGGTCATGGAAAGCATGCCCCCGCCGCCCCCGCAGCAGAAGTTCTGGGCCCCGTGGGGGTTCATCTCCCGGAAGTCCGCCACGGCCCGGTGCAGGATGTACCGCGGCTCCTGGATGACCCCGCCGCTGCGGGCCTGGTTGCAGGGATCGTGGTAGGTGACCGGCTTACCGTTCCGGGCCGGGTCCAGGCGTATGCGACCGTCCCTGACATACCCGGCCATCAGCTCTACAAACCCACGCACCCGGAAGGGATAGCTGCCCCGCAGCCAGTTGGGGCCTTCCCAGCGGAACGACCGGTAACCGTGCCCGCACTCCGCCATCACCACTTCCTGCACTCCCAGGTTGACGGCCTCGTCCCGCAGCCATCCAGCGATGGTGCGGGCCGCCTCGTCGTTGCCCGAGAACAGGGCGTAGTTGGTGACGTCCCAGTAGTTCGTGCTCAGCGTCCAGTCCTCGCCGGCAGCGTACATGATCTTGGCCGCCGCCAGGATGGTCAGGGGGAAGTACTTGGGCTCCCGCGGGTTCAGGGTGTACAGCATGCGGGCCCCCTTCTTGTTGAGGGGTATGCGGGCCCGGGAATCGCCCACCTCGTCCTGCAGTTGCTCCCCCAGCCACTCGATGGTGTCCGCGAAGTCCTCTTCGCTGATGCCCATGTTGTTACGGGTGCGAAGGTGCACATCCACCGTGGCCTTGAGCCCTTTCGGTGTCAGCCCCAGGGTATCCAGCATGCCGCGGGCGGCGCGGGCAAGCAACCCCATGTCCACGCCCATGGGGCAGTTGACGGTGCAGCGCCGGCACATGGTGCACGCTCCGAAGACGTTGTCCGCCAGGTCGAGGAGCACCGCCTCGGACAGTTCCTCCGCACCCACCCAGCGGGGGGCCAGGCGGCCCAGCCAGTCGTGGTACCGCTTGTACACCCTGCGGAACCGGTCCGCCTTGTAAGCCGGGACCATGCGGGGGTCCCCGGTGGCCAGGTAGTAGTGGCAGGTGTCATTGCACAACCCGCAGTGGGCGCAGGCGTGGAAGTAGGTGACCAGCTGCCTGGTGATCTTCTTTTCGAACAGCTCCCGGGCGCGGGCCAGATCCAGCCCGCCGCCGGCCGCGCCTTCCGGGCTCACCACCGCAGGGGGCGCGGCTTCGCTCAAGCGACCGCTCAACCGGCATCTCCCTTCCCTACTGCACCACGGCCCGGCGACCGAAGTAAGCCCCGTAGAATACGCGGGCGAAGGGCCAGTACAGGTAGTGAGAAATCTTGCTGGTGGGGACATACACCAGCAACAGGGCGGTGAGGCTGAAGAAGAGCAACCGCCCCCAATACAGGTCCAGGAGGGCAAGTACCCCCAGCAGGAGGAACAGATCCACCACCGCCAGGGAGAAGTAGTCGTCCGGCGAGCTTATCACCCGCACGTCGGCTCGCGACACCCTCCTTGCCAGCCGGACCACACCGGCCCCGAAACCGGCGGCCACCGCCACTACGGCGACCCGGGTGCCCGGCCATTGCAGTATGCCGTCCACGTAGGGGATCAGGAAGCTGTACCCGATGGCCGTCCCCACCCCCAGGTGCAGGAGGCCGAACTCCAGCCAGCGCAGCCAGTGCTGGCGGGTGCTGGGCATCGCCCAGGGACGAAACATGATGGAGAAGGCGGCCGCCACCCCGGGTCCTTCGCTGCCTTTGGGATGGGCGAAATCTCGCACCGTGGGACGGGAAAGCAGCCACCGCAGCTTGAGCGCGTACAGCAGCGCGAACAGGGTCAGGGCCACGATCTGCACTTCGTTCTCCACGATGGAAAGCAACCCTATATCCACCCCCGCCCGTCACACGCAGCCGGTAGGCTTGGGCAGGCCGGCGATCTTGCACGCCCCCTTGGCCGGTCCGCTGGGGAACAGCTCGTAAATGTACTTGAGCGTGAACCCCGTCTCCTTGCACAGCTTGCGTATCATGGGAGCGATGCCGAACTCCAGGTAGTAGTCGCGCAGGAAGTTGACCACCTTCCAGTGGTCCTCCGTCATGTTCTCTATGCCTTCCACCTGCGCCAGGAAGCCAGCCAGATCCTGGTTCCACAGGTCGGGGTCCTGGATGAACCCGTCCTCGTCTACCTCGATCTTCTTGTCTTTGTACTGGATCTCCGGCACTCCTCACACCTCCATTCACTTATCCGACCCGGGCGCGGGCCGACGGGGAGACCGGCGGCTGCGGCCCGAAGCGCCGCAGCACCCTGCTCAGAGCTCCTGCACCACGATGGCCGCCTGCTCGCAGACCGCCTCGCAGGAACGGCAACCCAGGCAATCGTCAGGGTTCCCCGTGACCCCGACTTTACCATCCTCCAACACCAGAATCAAGGCCGGGCACACTTCCACGCACTGGCCGCATCCCTCGCACTTGTCCTTGTCCACGTTGACCAGGTACACTGCCGTCACCACTTCCCTTCCCTGCTCCCCCGGCCCGAACCCAGTCCGCACCCCATCGGGGGCTCGCTTAGCGAAAGCGCTCACCAGCCGGCCGGCATTCGCTCCCGCTAAGTATTCGCGACCGGCTTGATCATTTCCTGCGTCATTTCAACAGGTCCGGGTGGGCGACAGGACCCAGGAAACCCCGGCGTCCGTACGCCCACCCGTCCGTGAGCCAGCAACCTCTACCGTCTAGTGAGGCACCGGGATCACACAGTAGCTCATCCAGACCAACAGCGCCAGCAGCGCCGCACCCAGGCCCAGACTCCAGGCGATCAGCTTCTTCTCCACCGGCAGCAGGTCGAACCACTCTTCCTGCTCCGGCACCCCGGCCTGGGGTCCGCTTCCGCCCTTTTGTTCAGATGTCATGCCTGATGACCTCCCTTCTCACAGCAGCCACCGCTATTTGATGACCGGCGGGGTGATGCCGTGGAAGAAGATGAAGGAGATGCCCAGCCCGATCCAGATGATGAACCCGAACAGGCAGATCAGGTATACCAGTGCCAGCCTGCCCATACCCTCTTCCCTGAGTTTCCTGAAGTTGGAGACCAGCCCGATGGTAAAGAAGGTGAGGCAGAAGAAGATGCCCCGGAAAGCGTCCGCCTGCCCGACGCCGGCGCCGAGCGCCTTCACGGCACCGCCCGTGAGCCCCTGTCCGATGAGCAACACGGCCAGGAAGGTGCCAGCGTACCCCAGAACGAACTTGGGGAAGCGCTCCCAGATGATAGACGCGCTCACCCTTTCCCCCGGCCGCCGATCGATCTTGTAAGCCCAGATGATCGCCAGGATGAACGCCCAGATCGCTATGAAGATGTCGATGAACACCTTCACCGTGGTGGCGGCCATCAGCATCCAGCCCTCCTGCCACTGCACCCCGAGGGCCGTGGCCGCCTTACCCCTGATCAGCGCGTCCACCATGGCACCGCTGGCCGCAGCGGCACCGTCGGTCTTGACCGCCAGGCCCATCCAGGCACCCGATACCATGGGCTGGTGATACAGCCACGCCTGGGCCGCGAACGGCAGAATGATCAGCTCTATCACCGCGAAGATGATGACCAGCGAGGACACGATGATGGGGACCACCGGCCTGGCCTTGATGGCCCCGCCGGTGGCGATGGCCGCCGACACACCACAGATGGAGATACCGGAGGCCAGGGGCGCCGCCCATTCCGGCGTGAACTTGAAGTACTTCCGGGCCACCAGGTACACCAGGGGCCAGTAGATCAGGTATGCCTCGATGATGGCGCAGAACCCCCGGAACACCACCTGCCCGGCCAGCCCCGTGGACTGCAGGGCCTTCAGCCCAATGGTCGCGCCCAGGATCACGATAGCTGTCTTGATAAACCACTCCGGCTTCACGGCTTCCTGGACGAACCTGGTGAACCCGGGGGCAAAGTTGCCCAGGATCAACCCAGCAGCCAGGGCGATGATGAAACCGGACTCACCCGTTAGATGCAGGGACCAGGGGATTTTCAACTTGGCCAGCTGGTCCGGGGTAGCCGCAATATAAGCGTAGCTACCGAGCATCCAGCACAGGTAGGTGATCCAGAAGATGATGGTGAAGCCAACGGCATACTTCCCCACCTTGCCACCCATGACGGCCACACCGATGCTCGTAATCACCAGGAGGAACACGTACGTGAGGAGCAGCGACACCACGCCGGGCAAGCCCTTGTACGCCGCGGAGACAGGCGACAGGGCCTTGGAGATGTCCAGCCAAATATTGGTCTTGACAGCCCAGCCGATGACGTCGGCGCCGCCGATCTTTAGGAGTCCGAGCACGAAGATGAAGAGGCCCAACCATACTGCCCACCAGTCTTCCGTCTTGACCAGCGAGGGCCTCTTTGTTGTCGCCGACATTTTCCTCCCCCTTTCCGAACCCGGCTACCATGCCTCCGGCGAGAGCGATTCATTCCCCCCGCCCGGAATGTCTCTTTCCCTCCATACCTGCCTTTCCAGCTGCTGCCCGTCTGCCGCCCGGAACCGGTATTCCGGTCTCCGTGTCCCACCTCCTCCCAGTTCTCCGAGAGACACGAGTTACCAGCTGCGCGACGTGCCACCCGCTGTGCGCCTTCACCTCCTTCCTTCTCTCGTGAACCGCTTCACAAATCCTCCCCAATACAAGGCGACCATCTCTATGCAGAGACTCTGTTCGCCTACACTAAGTATTCGACATCGCCTCCCCCACTCCTGCTTGCCGCGTTATTACCAGCCCATTGCAATTTCCTTGTACTTGTATTAACAAGAGCTTGCGCTGTCGCCCCGGCCCGCCACTCGCGCCCTGCGCGGCTTCCCGGGGAAGACTTAGCGCCAGTGAAATCAGGGGCCGCTGCGCTCGCTGGTTATCCAGGTCTGACGGCCGTCGGTGAAAAACACCACCGTACCCTCGCGGTCCGTGCGGTAAACCGTCACGCCGGCCCGGGAGAGCCTGTGCAGCACCGAGGAGGCCGGATGCCCGAAGGGATTCTGCGCCCCCACGCTGATGACGGCCCAGCGCGGCCGCACCGCCCGCAGGAAAGCCTCCCCCGTCGACGAGGCACTGCCGTGGTGCGCCACCTTGAGCACGTCGGCACCGACCTCCGCCCTGGCAGCCAGCATGTCCTTCTCTGCCTGGCCACCGGCATCCCCGGTGAAGAGGAAGGCCACCCTGCCCACCTCCTGCCTCACCACCAGGGAGGCATCGTTTTCCCCCTCGTACTCCTTCACCGGGCCCACCGCCACCGCGCGGGCGGGCACCGCCTCACGCCCGCTACCCGCCGGTAGATCGGCCTCTCCGCCTTCGTCCCGGATCACCACACCCGCCCGGGCCCTGGTCGCCGGGACTTTCTCCCGGAGGAGAGCCCGCAGCAGTGACTCGAAGGAGGCGGTGGTGTGTTCCCCCGGATAAAGGTACGCCCGCCCCACGGGGAAAGAACCGACCACGGCGCGCAGTCCCCCCACGTGATCTTCGTGCCCGTGGGTCACCACCAGGGCGTCGAGGCGCTCCACACCCTGGGACCGTATGTAAGCCACCACGCGGGGACCGGCCTCGCGGCTGCCTCCGTCGATGAGCATGGTGAACCCGGAAGGAAACTGGACGAGGATGCTGTCTCCCTGCCCCACATCGATGAAGTGCACGGCCGTCCATCCCGGTCGCCACGCCGCCTCGCCCGCTCCCGCGCCACCCTGTCCGGGACCGGGAGTCGCGCTCGGGCCGGCCGGTTCGTGCCGGCACCCGACCGCCCCCCCGAGGAGCGCCAGGAGCAGGACGGCAAGCAAGGCAGCCCGGGCCTGTAGCCGCATGTTCAGCCGCGCGTGCCCCTTGATCGACACCAACCGCCTCCTGGCTCGCTGCGATCAGCCCTACCGCTCAAGCCGATCCAGCAGGCTCCTTATGCGCCGGCGCCTCCCGGCCGTCGCCTCCCGGTCCACCTCCATGCGCCAGCGCAGGGAGTCACCTTCTCTGGCGCTGTGAGGCAGCAGGCCGCGCGGCACGGAGAAGGTCTGCCCCGCCCACTCCAGCACGGCCCACTCGCCTTCGAAGCGGTCCACGATCAGCACGCCGGGCTCACCCCTCCCATCTTATTGCTACAACGCCTCCAGAATCCTACCGCGGCGAGGTCAGACTTCCATGACGATGGGGAGAATCATGGGACGGCGGCCGGTGCGCTCGAACAGCTCCCTGGAGAGGGTCTCGCGGATGGTGTTCTTGAGCACGGGCCAGTCCGGGCGATGGTTGCTGCGCCGGGCCAGGGCATCCCGCGCGATGGCGCGCACCTCGTCGAGCAAAGCCTCGGACTCCCGCACGTACACGAATCCGCGGGTCACCACCTCGGGGCCGGAGGCCAGGTCCCCGCTCTCCTGGTCCACGGCGATGACCACCACCACGATGCCATCTTCGGCCAGCTGCCTGCGGTCCTTGAGCACCACGCTGCCGACGTCGCCCACTCCCAGGCCGTCCACCATCAGGATGCCGGAGTCGACCCGCCCGGTGATGGCGGCTACGTCCCGGCTGAACTCGAACACAGACCCGTTGTCGCCCACCAGGATGTTCCGGCGGGGGATACCCACCGATTCGGCCAGGGCGGCGTGATGAACCAGGTGCCGGTATTCGCCGTGCACGGGCACGAAGAAGCGGGGCCGCAGCAGGTTGAGCATGATCTTGAGCTCCTCCTGGCTGCCGTGCCCGGAGACGTGCACCCCCGCGTCCGGCCCGTATATCACTCGCGCCCCCCGGCGGTAGAGGTTGTCGATGGTGCGGGCCACCATCTTCTCGTTGCCGGGCACGGGGGAAGCGGCGATGATCACCGTGTCGCCGGGGTTGATGTTCACCCGCTTGTGCTCCCCCACCGCCATACGGGTGAGGGCCGACATGGGCTCGCCCTGGCTCCCGGTGGTGAGGATGGTCACCTTCTCGGGGGGCAGGCCCTCCAGCTCTTCGATGTCCAGCATCATGCCCTCGGGCACGTCCAGGTACCCCAGGGTCATGGCCACCTGGACGGTATCCTCCATGCTGCGTCCGATCACGCCCACGTAGCGGCCCTGCTGGTAGGAGGCGGTGATCACCTGCTGGATGCGGTGCAGGTGGGTGGCGAAGGAGGCCACCAGCACCCGGGAGCGGGTACCCCGGAGGATCTCCTGCAGGGTCCTGCCCACCGACTTCTCCGAAGGGGTGAAGCCGGGGCGCTCCCCCCCCGTCGAGTCGCTCAGCAGGACCAGCACCCCCTCCTGGCCCAGCTCCCCCAGGCGCCCGATGTCGGAGACCCGCCCGTCCACGGGCGTCTGATCGAACTTGAAGTCGCTGGTGTGCACCACCAGCCCGGCAGGGGTACGGATGGCCAGCCCCACCGCGTCGGGAACGGAGTGGGTGACGCGGAAGAACTCCACCTCGAAGCAGCCGATCTCCGCTTTCTCCCCGGCCTGCAGGGCCCGGCCGTCGAACCGCTCGGCCATGCCCGTCTCCACCAGCTTCCCCCGCACCAGCCCCAGGGTGAGGGGAGTACCGTAGAAGGGGACGGCCAGGTGGGGGAGCAGGTAGGGGATGGCCCCCACGTGGTCCTCGTGACCATGGGTGAGCACCACCGCCCGCACCCGGTCCACGTTTTCCTGCAGGTAGGAGATGTCGGGGATGACGATGTCCACCCCCAGCATCTCCTCCTCGGGGAACGCCAGCCCGCAGTCGATGACCAACATGTCATCGCCGCATTCGATCACGGTCATGTTCTTTCCGATTTCCCCCAGGCCTCCCAGGGGGACGATGCGCAGGGTGGGGCGGGCTGCTTTCCTCACCATGAAAAAGTACCACCTCCAGATGCCCCTTTGAAAAACTGCAAAACCCCACCATGGGCCCGCCGTGCGCCCGGCCACGCCCGGTCGACATTCCCAAAATCCCACAAAAACGGTCCGGCCGTGCCGAACCGGAACCTTTCTCTCGCCGTCCCTATTATATCCGCGCCGTGCTCATGACGCAAGCAACTCCAGCTGCCGCATGACCTCGGCCAGACTGGCTTCTTCTCCGGCGCTGGCGTCGCACAGGGGCGGCCGCACCGGCCCCACGTCGAACCCGGCCAGCCGCAGGGCGGCCTTGACGGGCACCGGGTTGGTGGTGATGAACATGGCCCGGAAGAGCGGGAAAAGCCGCCTGTGAATCCGCGCCGCCTCCTCCACCCGGCCCTCCCGCCAGGCCCCGATCATGCTGCGGATCTCGCCCGCCACCAGGTGGGAGGCCACGCTCACCACTCCCACCGCCCCCACCGCCAGCATGGGCAGGGTGAGCGAATCGTCTCCGCTGTACACGGCAAACCCCGGGGGGACCACGCGCAGGATCTCGGTCACCTGGTCCAGATTGCCCGAGGCCTCCTTGAGGGCGACGATGTTGGGGATCTCGGCCAGGCGGGCCGCCGTGCCGGGAGTCATGTTCACCCCGGTGCGGCCGGGCACGTTGTAGAGGATGATGGGCAGGGAGGTAGACTCGGCCACGGCCCGGAAATGGTGGTACAATCCCTCGGCGGGAGGCTTGTTGTAGTACGGGGTGACCAGCATCACCCCCTTCACCCCGGCTTTCTCGGCCAGCCGGGTCAGGCGCATGGAGTCCCGCGTGCAGTTGGTCCCCGTGCCCGCCACCACCGGGACACGGTCGCCCACCGCCTCCACCACCGCCTCCCAGAGCTTCACCTTCTCCTCTGTGGCCAGCACCGGGGACTCCCCGGTGGTGCCCGTCACCACCAGGCCGTCGGACCCCATATCCACCAGGCGCCGGGCCAGTTCCGCCGCCCGCGGGGCATCCAACTCCCACTGCCGGGTGAAAGGCGTCACCATGGCGCTGACCACCCGCCCGAACACAGGCTCCCTCATCAGGTGTGCACCTCCTACGGGTCCGGCTCTCGCGCCCGCGCGCCGGGTCACCCGGACCGACGGAAGCGGGCCGGGCCTCCGCGACCGCAAGGGCGCGGGCTAGCCGTCCAGCCCGAACTGGTGGTGAAGAGCGCGCACGGCCTTCTCCAGGTCCTCCTGCCGGATCAGGCAGGAAATGGTCACATGCGAGTCCGCCGTCTGCAGGATCTCCACTCCTGCCCCGCACAGGGCTTCGGCCACGTTGGCCATCACCCCGGGCAGGCCGCGCATGCGCGACCCCACCACCGATACCTTGGCACACCCCTCCCGTATCTCGACTTCCAGCTCCTGATCTCTCAGTATGCGGGCCGCTCGCTCCGCCACCTCTTCCCCCACAATGAAGGCGCAGTGGCCCGGCCCCACCTGGATCATGTCCACGCTGATGCCTTCCCGGGCCAGGGACCGGAATACCTGCACCGCGCCATCGGGCCCGGGCGGCGGGTTGGGAACCCGCAGCCGGGCCACCGCCGGGATGTGGGTGACGGCGGTGATCACCCGGCCGTCCCGCACCTGGGACCACCCCTGGCGCGCGAAGGTGAAGGTCACCAGGGTGCCGGGTGAATCGGAGAAAGTGTCCCGGATGCGCATGGGCACCCCTGACCGCATGGCGATCTCCACCGCGCGGGGATGCACCACCTTCGCTCCTTCGTGGCCCATCTGGGCCACCTCGTCGTAGGTCACCACGCCCAGGGTGCGCGCCCCCGGCACCAGGCGGGGATCGGCGGTTTTCACCCCGTCCACGTCCGTGTATATCTCCACCGCCTCCGCCTGCAGGGCGGCGCCCAGCACGGCGGCGGTGGTGTCGGAGCCCCCACGTCCCAGGGTGGTGATCTCTCCCGCCTCGGTGACCCCCTGGAACCCCGCCACCACCGGCACCCGCCGCTCCTGCAGGAGCCGCAGGATACGCATGGGCTCCACCCGCACCACTTCCGCCTGGCCGAAGGCGCCGTCGGTGACGATGCCGGCCTGGGCGCCGCTGAGGGCGCAGGCATCGATCCCCCGCGCGGCCAGGCAGGCGGTGACCACCACGGTGGCGATGGTCTCCCCGCAGGACATGATGAGGTCCATGTCCCGGGGGGAGACCCGCCCGCCCGCCGACGTGGCCAGCTGGATCAGGGAATCGGTGGCGTAGGGCTCCGGATAGCGCCCCAGGGCGGAGACCACCACGCAGGGGCTGAACCCGCCCTCCAGGGCCCGCTGCACGTGCTCACCCACCCGCTCCCGGCCCGCGGGCGTGGCCACCGAGGTCCCTCCGAACTTCTGCACCAGGATACGCACCGCCACCCATGCCTCCACCAGCGCGGGGCGGAGTCAGGACTCAGGGGGTCCCCGACCCCGACCCCGCCAGCAACTCAGCTATCTGCACGGCGTTGGTGGCCGCCCCCTTGCGCAGATTGTCGGCCACCACCCACATCCATATGCCGTGAGGGTCATCCAGGTCCGCCCGGATGCGCCCCACCATAACCGCATCCTGCCCCGCGGCATCGCGGGGGGTGGGGTACACGCAGCGGGCCGGCTCGTCCCTCACGATCACACCCGGAGCCGCGGCCAGGATCTCGCGCACCCGGCCCGCCTCCAACGGCCTGGCGGTGCGCACCCACACCGCCTCAGCGTGACCCACCACCACGGGAACCCGCGCCACCGTGGCGGTGAGGGCCAGGCCGGGCAGGTGCAGTATCTTCCTGGTCTCCCGGACCAGCTTCAACTCCTCCCGGCAGTAACCCGAATCGTCGAAGGCGTCGATGTGAGGCAAGAGGTTGAAAGCGATGGGGAGGGGATAGATGCGGGGCTGGGGGGTACCCCCCTCCAGCACCACCCGGGCCTGCTCCCGCAGCTCCTCCACCGCCTCCCGTCCCGTGCCCGACACCGACTGGTAGGTGCTCACCACCACCTTTTCCAGTCCTACCTCCCTCTCCAGCGGGGCCAGGGCCACCACCAGCTGGATGGTCGAACAGTTGGGGCTGGCCACGATTCCCCGGTGATCCTCCAAATCACCCGGGTTGACCTCGGGCACCACCAGGGGGACCTCCGGGTTCAGGCGGAAGGCGGCCGACTTGTCGATCACCACCGCCCCCGCCCGCCGGGCCGCCGGCACCATTTCCCGGGCCACCTGGTCCCCCACTGCGGAGAAAAGGAAATCCACATCCTCCACCGGGGAAGTAGCCAGGTCCTCCACCCCCACCTTCTCACCCCGGAACACCAGATGCTCGCCGGCCGAGCGGTGACTGGCCCACAGCCGCAGCCCATCGACGGGGAAGCGGCGCTTCTCCAGCAGGCGCACCACCTCCCGCCCCACCGCACCAGTCGCTCCCAGTACGCCCACACGCCAACCCAACTCGTCTACTCCCCCTCCCTGGCATATGGCACCGCCCCCGGGGGGCCGCCCCTGTGACGGGTCACCAGCAGGGGCTGGATCTGCCTGCCCTGCAGGGCCTCCTCCATCGCTGGCAGCAGGAGTTCCAGATCGGCGTCCAGCGAGGTGGGCTTTCCCCAGGGATTGTCCTGACCGAAGGGAACGAAAAAGATGCCCCGCGCCGCGAGCAGAGTGCCCAGGTTGCGGGCATTGAGCCCCAGGGCATCGTTGGTGCTGATGGCCAGCAGGACCGGCCTCCCGTTACGCAGGGTGGCCTTGACCGCCATGGTGACCGGTCCGTCCGTGATGGCATTTGCGATGCGGGCCATGGTGTTGCCGGTGCAGGGCACCACCACCATGATGTCGACGGGCTGAGCCGGACCCAGAGTTTCCGCCTCGGCGATGGTCCGGATGGGCTCCCGCCCGGCGATGGCCCGAATGCGGTCCATGATTTCGGCCGCCGCGCCGAACCGGCTGTCGGTCGTCTGCACCACCCGGGAAACCACGGGCACCACTTCCGCCCCCGCTGCCACCAGCTTTTCGAACTGGGGCCAGACGCGGTGGAGGTTGCAGAGGGAACCCGTGATTCCCCATCCCACCCGTTTACCAGTCAGCGTCACCTCATCACCCCCCGTGGGCGGTGTTTCCCGGTGCTTCCCGGGCCTCCCGCCAGACCTCCTCCACCACCCGCCCCAGGATGCGCCCGGCGGTAACCGGAGCCTTGACGCCCGGCAGGCCCGGTGCCAGGGTGGCCCGCAGGCCCCGAGCAGCCGCGCAGGCGAAGTCCGTGCCCCCGGGGGCAGAGGCCAGGTCGATGATCACGCACCCGGCCGGCGCCCGCCGCAGGACGCCGGCGTGGAGCACGGGAGCGGGTATGGTGTTGAAAACCACATCGGCGTCCGCCACCGCCTCTTCCAGGGCTCCCAGCGGCACGCCGCCGCACCCCATCTCCTCGGCCCGGGCCAGCTGGGCGGACCTCCTCGCCACCACCGTTACCCGCGCCCCCAGGGCGCACAGCAGCCGGGCCAGGGTGGTCCCCGTGCGCCCCAGTCCCAGCACCAGGCAGGAAGAGCCGTGCAGGGTGACGTCCAGCTCCTTCAGCGCCATGAACAGGGCTCCTTCCGCCGTGGGTACCGAGTTCCAGATGGCGAAGTCGTCGCGCTCCCGGTACTCCTCCAGGCGGGCCCCCCGGGAGGCAACCCGCTCCCGCAGGGTGGCATCGCCCACCCCGATCAGAAACAGGGTTTCCGGGTCCAGCGCCCCCCAGGCTGTCTCGTCCAGCTCCAGGGGGCCGGCTTCCGACCAGATGCGGCCGTGGCCGTCAGTTCCCCGCACCGGTCCCACCACCACCCGCGCCCCCGCCAGGGCCTCCTCGGCCCGCGCCACCGCCTGGACATCCCCTGCCGGGCGGCCGGAAGGTTGCCCCCACACGCGCACCCGGGCCCCCCGCGCGGCCAGATGGCGGGCTGCCTCTGCCTCCCGGCGATCCCCGCCCAGCACTGCCACCTGCACTCCCCGCACCACGCTCATCCCCTGCTGGTGGCCGATATACTCACTACAGGTTATGTGACTCCCCCGCCTCCCGTGACCCCGCCGACCCCGGTGTCGGGTGAACCGGGACGCCAGCGCCGCCGGCGGTACCACGCCAGCCCCAGACTCCCCGCTACCGCCAGCAGAGCAGCAGGCTGGGTCACCGTTACCCAGCCCCACAGGTGAGGTACATCCCTCAAGAACTCGACCCCGAACCGGATGGCCGAGTAACCGGCCACATACAACAGGAAGAGCTGGCCGGGCAGGCGGACGAGACGGGGGGCCAGGTACCACAGCACGGCGAACAGCACCAGGTCCAGCACCATCTCGTAAAGCTGGGCGGGATGGCGCAGCCCGGGCGCGAAGCGGGTGAGGAACCCCCAGGCTCCCCCGGTGGGGACCCCCCAGCAGCACCCCTCCAGGAAGCACCCCACGCGGGTGATGGCCGTGCCCAGGGCAATGGCGGGGGCACCCCCGTCCAGAAAGCGGCCGGTGGGAATCCGGCGCAGGCGGGTGAACAACCAGACGGCCAGCACCCCGCCTGTCAGACCTCCGTAGAGGGAGAGTCCACCCTCGCGCGTATTCAGCATGCGCCAGGGCTGCCCGGCGTAGTGCCCCCACTCCAGGGCGACGTAGAGGAGCCGGGCGCCCAGGATGGCCGCCACCGCGATGTACAGGGAGGACTCCACATACAGCCAGGGGGGTAGCCCCACGCGGCGCGCGTTCAACTCGCCGACTAAGATGGCCAGCCCGAACCCCAGGGCGAACAGAACGCCCCAGATGTGAATCTCAAATCCCCGGATGCTGAAAGCGATGGGATGCACACGCTTCCCCCTTTCCCACGGCTACCCCCCGGTATTCGCCTTTTGCCCCGCCAGTCCTGCTGCGGCGGTGCCTCCCGCCGCCCGCGCCCGGTCCTGCTGCGGCGAGGCCCGCTTTGGGTCAGAGCAGCCGGGGCAGGGAAGGGATGAGCGGGGCAAGGTCAAGGACGGGCGGGGGAAGGATATCCCCTCCCCCGCCCGTCGCGGAGCGCCCCCGGCATGGCTCGTCGCGCGAGACCGCCTGCCCGGGCACCCCGTGCAGATCGCCGTGCCCGGGTGCCCGTCGCAGGGCGCGACCCGCGGGTCAGCCCCTGGCCACGTGGGTCTCCACGTCCTGGGCGCCGTGGCGCCGCATGATGTCGGCGGCCTCGTTCACCTTCTGATCGGAGCTCTTCACCATGGCCACCAGGTTGCCTTCCCGTACCTTCTGCTCGTAGAACCGCCCTCGCTCCTCGGGGATGCCCCAGTCGATCAGGCCCCCGGCCAGACCTCCCGTGGCTGCCCCCGTGAGGGCCCCGGCGATGGGTCCCGCCGCCAGGATGGGTCCCACTCCCGGGATGGCCAGGGCTCCTGCCCCGGCCAGCAGCCCGGCCAGACCCCCCAGGGTCCCGCCCGTGACCACCCCCTCGGCCACCGTGCCCTCACCGGCACCCCGCTGCCCTTCGCCCCGGGTGATCACCGAAATCTCGCGCCCAAATCCCTTCTGGCGGAGCTCTTCCACCGCCCGGTCGGCATCGGGCCGGTTCCGGAATACCCCGATCACCGTCTTGGCCATGCCGCTTCCTACCCCCTTTCTGCCATCCGGCGCAGGCCACCGGCCTGCCCCGCTGCAGATGGTAGTATGCCGCATCGGCCACCCGGTCTTACGCACGCCCGCAGGCGTAACGCCGCAGCGGCGACCGGGCCCTGCGGGCGCGACGCCGCCGGCACGACGGGGTCTTGCGCCGCCTACGGGCGAGGCGAGACGCCGGGTACAAAGAAAGGCTGCAGGATGGCGATGATCAGGGCAGCCAGGGCGACGGGATCGAAGGTAATGCCGAACAGCTCCACCGTCTGCTGGGCGGGCAGGCGCAGAAAGGCGGCCAGGCTCACCAGGGCCACGTACACTCCCCCGGCCACCCCCACCAGTTGCTTGACCGCCTCCGCCACCGGGGAACTTACCGGCGGCACCGCCTCTTCCTGCTGGCGGGCCATGCGGATCAACCTCACCCTGTGAGCGATGGAGAGGAGCACCAGCAGGCCGGTGCTCCCCACTGCCACGAGATACCAGTCCAAACCTGTCCCCGGTTAACTGTATATGCTCTCACCACAAACGCTTATGCCGCCCGGGCGATACAATATCCCCGGCCCGGTCCCCGTGGTTTGTTCAGGGTTGCCCCCCTGTCTTGCGCCGCCTGACCACCTCGACCACCAGACGATCCAGCCTGGTACTGATCCGCTCGGCCAGCTCGCGGTCCTCTTCCTCAAGCCCGGGCGTGCCTCCGGTCACCCGGTACAGTTCCCGCCGCAACTCCTCTAGCTCGCGCAGCAGGTCTTCTTCGCTCTTTTCCCCCGGCAACTACTCTCCCCCTGCAGTGGGGACCGGGCAGGGGATGTCTGATTACCCCCATTATAGCGGGAACCAGCGGATTCTGCTCAGAAACTTGTCGACACGTAACCCGAGATTTCGACAGGCCACGCCGGCCTCCCGGCACCGGCGCCGGGCCGGGCCTGCTGCTGCCGTTGCCGGCGCGGGGCGGTGCCGCCAGACGCGCCTAGCGGCCCGTGCTGCCCAACCCTCCCTGCCGGGGCGGTCCCGGCCGGTCGTCGTCCGTGAGGCCGTAAGGCTGGAAGATGCCCTGGGCCACCCGCTCCCCCCTGCGCACCGTGACCGGCTCCGGGCCGCGGTTGCACAGGGCAAGCAGGATGTGTCCCTCGTTGGCGGGGTTGTCGGCGTAATCGGCGTCGATGACTGCCACCCCATTGGCCAGGCTCAACCCCCGCTGCACCGCCAGGCTGGACCTTATGTACAGGGCCAGGAACTCGCCCGGGGGCAGGTACACCTTCACCCCGGTGGGCACCAGGGCCACCCCTCCCGGGGGCACTACGGTATCCTCGGCCGCCGCCAGGTCATATCCGGCCGACCCGGGCGTGCTCCGCCGGGGCAACTCCACCCCCCGGGTCCGGTATGCGGAAACAATCTCGAAGCGGCGCCCCACGCTCCCCACCGGCCCCAAACACCATCACGCGGGCGCGGGAGCTTCGCCCGCCGCCCGATCCCGCAATTCCCGCAGCACGGCGAGGTCGGGCCGGTACCCTTCCGGAGTCTTGACGGGGGTCTCCAGGATGACCGGCCGCCCCCTTACCTCCTGCTGCCCAAGCAGTAACGCGAATGCCTCCCGCCCCAGCTGCCCCTCGCCCAGGTGCTGGTGCCGGTCGAGGTGAGACCCGCACGCGCCTGCGGAATCGTTGAAGTGCCACGCCTTCACCCGCTCGGACCGCACCAGCTCGCGCACTTTCCCGAGGAACACCTCCTGGCCGGCGGCAGCACGCAGGTCGTACCCGGCCGCAAAGGCGTGGCAGGTGTCCAGGCACAGCCCCAGGCCATCGGGGTGCTCCGAGTGGGATATGACCCAGGCCAGACCCTCCACGCTCTCGCCCAGCCCACCGGCCGTGTTCTCCAGCAGCACCGTGACCCCGGCGCCGGCCTCCCCGGCCCGTTCCCGGGCCCGATCGAGAGCCCGGGCACACCGCCGCAGGCCCTCCTCCGGGGACAGCTCGCGGGCGTGGCCCATGTGTACCACCACCCAGGGCGCCCCCAGCAGGGCCGCCCGCTCCAGGTCCTCGGCCAGCACCTGGATCGCGTATTCCCACCTGGATTCATCCGCCGCCCCTATGTTCACCAGATACGGAGTATGTACGATGAGGGGGGCGATGGTCGCCCCCGCCAGCCCCTCCCTCAGCACGGCCACCTCCGCCTCCCCCAGGGGCCGGGCCTTGCCCCCCCGGGGACTGCGGGAGAACACCTGCACCGTTTCGCACCCGAGGGAGACGGCATCGGCGATGAGCTGATGCCAGCCTCCCGCGATGGAGAGGTGGGCTCCCAGGCGCACGGGCACCGGGTCTCACCGCCTCTCCCGGTCGGGTCCATCGCGTCCCCGGGCAGCGGCTCCCGCCCCCTGCGCACCTCCCCGGTGCGGGCCCGGACGCCCGGCGCCTCCCCGGTGGTGATCGGGAGGCCCCTCGCGACGCTCGTTGCCCCCGGGCCGGGCCTGCTCCGCCAGCAGCACCTGGCGGCGGGAGAGGTTGAGGCGCCCCATGCGGTCGATCTCGGTCAGCTTCACCTCGACCTCGTCGCCCACATTCACGACGTCTTCCACCCGGTTCACCCGCCGGTCGGAGAGCTCGGAGATGTGCACCAGCCCCTCCCTGCCGGGCAGGATTTCCACGAAGGCACCGAAGTTCATGATGCGGGTGACCTTGCCCCGGTAGATGTGCCCCACCTCCGGTTCGGCGGTCAGACCCCGGATGATCTCCAGCGCTTTCTCCGCACCCTCGGACGGACCGGCGATGAACACCCGGCCGTCCGATTCCACGTCGATCTTGGTTCCCGTCTCCGTGATGATGCGGTTGATGGTCTTGCCGCCCGGCCCGATCACGTCCCGGATGTGGTCGGGATGGATGGTGATGCTCAGGATGCGCGGCGCCCAGCGACTCAGCTCCGGACGGGGCGCAGGCAGCACCTGCAGCATGCGGTCCAGGATGTGCAGACGCCCCTGCCGGGCCTGCCCCAGGGCGCGGCGCAGGATGTCGACGGTCACCCCGGCGATCTTGATGTCCATCTGCAGGGCGGTGATCCCCTTCGTGGTCCCCGCCACCTTGAAGTCCATATCCCCCAGGGCATCCTCCATGCCCTGGATGTCGCTCAGGACTACCACCCGGTCGCCTTCCTTGACCAGACCCATGGCCACCCCGCTCACCGGGGCGGAAATGGGCACCCCGGCATCCATGAGGGCCAGGGTGCTGCCGCACACGGAAGCCATGGAGGTAGATCCGTTGGATTCCAGCACCTCCGACACCACGCGCAGGGTATAGGGGAACGCCTCTTCCGAGGGGATGACCCCCTCCAGCGCCCTCTCTGCCAGGGCGCCGTGCCCGATTTCCCGCCGGCCAGGGCCGCGCAAGGGGCGGGTTTCGCCGGTGGAGTAAGGCGGGAAGTTGTAATGGTGCATGTAGCGCTTTTCTTCTTCCTCGCCGGTGTCATCCAGGAGCTGCACGTCCCCTACCGCCCCCAGGGTGGCAACGGTGAGCACCTGGGTCTGCCCCCGCGTGAACAGCCCGGAGCCGTGCGCCCGGGGCAGCAACCCCACCTGACACCACACGGGCCTGATCTCGTCGGGATGACGGCCGTCGGGCCTGATCCCGTGCTCGATCACCTGGCGACGCATCTCTTCCTTCAGGATCTTCTTGAGGACGACGGCGATCTGGGGAGCGCCTTCCGGATACTCGGGCAGGAAGTGCTCCACCACCCGCGCCTCCAGCTCGGCGCTGGCCTGCTCGCGTTCGGTCTTGTCGGCATACCCCAGGAGCTCCCTCACCAGGGGGGTGGCGAACTCCCTGACCTTGCGCTCGAGCTCGGGATCGGGGAGGAACAGGGGAAACTCCCGCTTGGGTTTGCCCACCTTCCGGGCCAGATCGGCGATGAAGCGGCACACCTTCCGGCACTCCTCATGGCCGGCGGCGATGGCGCGCAGGATGTCCTCTTCGGGCACCTCGCGCGCACCCGCCTCCACCATGATCACCGCTTCCTCGGTGCCGGCCACCACCAGACCCAGCGGAGAAGCGGCATGCTGGTCCTGATTGGGGTTTATTACCACCCGCCCTTCGGCCAGCCCCACCTCACAGCCGCCTACCGGGCCGTTCCAGGGGATGTCCGAAACCGTGAGGGCGGCCGAGGCACCCAGCAGGCCGCAGACTTCCGGCGAGTGATCGTGATCCACGGACAGCACGGTGACGATTACCTGCACGTCGTGGCGCAACCCCTCCGGGAACAAGGGCCGGATGGGACGGTCGATGAGGCGCCCGCTCAGGATGGCCCGCGTGCTGGGACGCCCCTCCCGGCGGTGCCAGCTGCCCGGGATGCGCCCCACCGCGTAGAGGCGCTCCTCGTAGTCCACGGTGAGGGGCAGGAAATCCACCCCTTCCCGCGGCTCGGCGGAGGCGGTGGCGGTCACCAGCACGGCGGTATCCCCGTACCGCACCAGGCAGGCGCCCCCCGCCTGCCTGGCCATCTTCCCCACTTCCAGGTGCAGGAGACGGCCGCCGAACTCCATCTCAAAACAGCGGAAGCCCTCCGGCTCCCACCTCGTGTCTGTGTGCTCAACGGCAGCTTCGCTCAATACGATTCCTCCCTTCCCCGGAGTCTCCCTCCGGGGGCACTGCAAACGAAGGGCGGGCCTCCCGCCCGCACCTTCAACCACGGATCCCCAGTCTTTCCACCAGGGCCCGGTATCGTTCGATGTCCATTTCCCTCAGGTACCTGAGCAGGTTGCGCCTGTGCCCCACCATCTTGAGCAGGCCGCGCCGGCTGTGATAGTCGTGCCGGTGCTGCCTGAGGTGTTCGGTAAGCTCCGAAATACGTTTGGTGAGCAGGGCGATCTGCACTTCCGGAGAGCCCGTGTCCTTGTCGTGCCGGCGGTACTCCGATATTATGGACTGCTTCTTCTCCCGCGCCAGGGCCACCGTACCTTCCTCCTTCCCCGCCGATCCCCCGCACCCAGCCGGCCGCCGGAGGAGCGCGCCGCCGCGTGCGGGTTCAACCGCGTCGATTGTAGCACACCGTCCCACCGGTGTAAACGCACGCATCCGCCGTCCCGCGCCGGTCAACGCAGCCCGCGCCGCGCGGCGTCGACTCACCCAGCATGGCCAGGGCCCGCCGGGTGTCCGCCTCCAGCTGACGGGCCAGGGCAGCCCCGTCGGGGAAGCGCTTTTCTCCCCGCAGGCGCCGCCAGAAGGCCACCTCGATGGGGCTGCCGTACAGGTCCCCACCGGCCCCGGGCAGGTGCACCTCAAGGCGCGGTTCCCCGCCCCCGAAGGTGGGACGGCAACCGAAGTTGGCCACCCCGGGCAGGTACCCGGCCAGCCCGGCTGGGGAACCTTTCGGGCAGCGGACGCGCGCAGCGTACACGCCCGGGGCGGGCATCACCTTACCGGGATGGCATTCCACGTTGGCGGTGGGATACCCCAGCACCCGCCCCCGTCCCTCGCCCGGCACCACCACCCCCGCCACCTGGTAAGGGCGTCCCAGCATCAGGCGGGCCCGGCCCACCGCCCCGCGGGTCACCGCCTCGCGGATGGCGGTGGAAGAGACCGTCCGGCCGCCCACCCGCACGGGGGGCAGGACCCCGACCTCCACCCCCCGCTCCTCCCCCCAACGCCGCAGGCCGGCGGGATTACCCCTGCCTTCCCGCCCGAAGGTGAAGCTGAATCCCACCCACACCCGGCGGGCCTGCAACATGCCCTCCAGCACCCGGCGGCAGAACTCTGCCGGTTCCATCCCGGCGAGAGCCCCATCAAACCTCATCACCAGGAGTATGTCCACTCCCAGGGTGGCGAGAAGGGCGGCCTTCTCTTCGGGTAGGGTCAACCGCCCGGGCCCGTTCCCGGGCCGCAGCACCTCGAGAGGGTGCGGCTCGAAGGTGAGGACCGCCGCGGGCAGCCCCCGCTGCCCCGCCTCCTCCACCAGCCGGCGAATCAACCGCTGATGCCCCAGGTGCACCCCGTCGAAGGTGCCCACCGCCACCGCCAGCTCCCCCCGCCCGCACAGGGGGTCGGCCAGAGAGAACTCACGCCGCTCCACGCCCGGACCACCCCTTGGCGCCTTCGCGCCCCCAGCCGCCCAACTTCACCCGCCAGTCCCTCCTGACGCGCCTGCCCCGCTCCCCCGGTCGGCTCCGACGTGTTCCACCACCCGCGCCATGGGCTCGATTGCCTCCTCAGGCCGGGCGCGGATCTCCTCCAGCGTGCGGGCACCCTCAAGGCGAAACGGGCCGACCCGCGTGCGCACCAGGAATCCCACGTAGCCGCCCACACCGAGGGCATTGCCCAGGTCCTGAGCCCAGGTGCGCACGTAGGTTCCGTGAGAGCAGACCAGGTCCACCAGAAGGCGGGCCCGTCGCGCCGGGTGGAACTCCACCACCCGGGCGGAAAACACCGTCACCGGGCGCGCCCTGCGGGGGACTTCCTCGCCCCGGCGGGCCAGCCGGTACAGCGGCTCACCCGCGTGCTTCAGGGCGGAGGTCATGGGGGGGACCTGCTCCAGCTCCCCGGTGAGAGCCTGCACCGCCTCCTCCACCCGCTCCCGGGTGAGGCAGGAGGCATCCCCGCCCTCCTCCTCGGGAGCGGCCGCATCCCCGGTGGCGGTACGGGCACCGAGGATCACCTCGGCCCGGTATTCCTTGGTCCCCTCCAGGAGAAAGCGCAGCAGCCTGGTGGCTCTTCCCAGAGCCACCACCAGGACTCCCGCCGCTCCGGGATCCAGCGTCCCCCCGTGGCCGGCCTTCACCCCCAGCCAGCGGCGCAGGCAGGCCACCACGTCGTGGGAGGTCATCCCCGGAGGCTTGAGCACGTTGATGACGCCGGCCGGCGGTTCCCCCCGGCGGGCTGTTGCCTCTCCCTGGCCAGCCGCTGCCTGCCCGTGGGGTCGGCTCATCCCAGCACGCTCCTCAGCCGGGAGAGCACCCGGTCGCGGGCCGCTTCCACGGGACCCTCCAGCAGGCAGCCGGACGCCCGGGCGTGGCCGCCTCCGCCCAGGGAGGCCGCCAGCTCCCCCACATCCACATGGCGGGAACGGAAACCCACCTTGACCCGCCCATCTTCCTCCTCGCGGAAGAGGATGGCCACCTCCACCCCTTCCAGGGAACGGGGGTAGTTGATGAGGCCGTCGGTGTCGGCCACCGCGGCACCGGCGCGCTCCATCATATCGCGGGTGAGGGTGACGTGGGCGACCCTGCCCCCGGATTCCACGGCCAGCGTCCCCAGGGCCAGGTGAAGGATCTGCAGGGAGGCCCGAGACCGGCTCTCGTACACGCGCCGGGCGGTTTCCGCGGGGATGGCCCCCGCCTCCACCAGACGGGCGGCCGCCCGGAAGGCCCGCGGGGTGGCATTGTCGTACTGGAAGGATCCGGTATCGGTCATCAGGGCCACGTAGAGGCAGGTGGCTATCTCCCCGTCGAGGGGTACCCCCAGGCAGTCGGCGACGGCAATGATCATCTCCCCCACCGCGGGCGCCTCCGGATCGAGAAAACGCACCGCGCCGAACCCGGTATTGGTGGGATGGTGATCCACGTTCACCAGGAGCAGATCTCGCACGAAGCCGCAGGTCTTCTCTCCCGCCCGCCCGGAGTCAGTCATGTCCAGGAACACCGCCGCCGAGAAATCCCCCTGCACCCTGTCGAAGGGGATCACCCGGTCGGACCCGGGCAGGAAAGCGTACGGGCGAGGAAGGGGGTCGCGCTCCCACGTCACCACCGCCTCGGCGCCCAGGCGATCCAGGATGAGGGCCAGCGCCAGCACCGATCCCGCGCTGTCTCCGTCCGGAGCCAGATGCAGGGGCAGGAGAAAACGCCGCCCCGCAGTCAGGGCCCGCGCCGCCTCGGAGGCGGCTCCCACCCTAGCCATGCTCTCGCGCCCCGCCGCCGGTTGCGTCTCCGGAGCGGGACCGCTCCACCTCGGCGATAAGCTTCAGCACCCGGGCCCCCTTCTCCAGGGACTCGTCCAGGTGGAAGGAAATCTCCGGAGTCCGGAACAGTCTCACCCGGCGTCCCACCTCCGAGCGGATGAACCCGGTGGCACTGTGCAGTCCCTCCATGGTCGCCTTCTTCCCTGCCTCGTCCCCCAGAACGGAGACATAGACGCGGGCATGGCGGAGGTCGCTGGAGACCTCCACGCGGGTAATGGAAGCAAACCCCACCCGGGGATCCTTCAGCTCGGAAAGGAGCGAGGAGATTTCCTCCCGCAGGGCTTCAGCCACCCTTTCCTGCCGCGTACCGCCCACCCCTGCGACCCTCCGTCTAGTAGAATTCCACCTCGTAGTCCTGCACCAGGGCACCCGAGGCGTCCGCGAACCGCACCACGGCATCCAGGATCTGACCGCACACGGTGCGGTCTCCGGAAACGCAGGCCACGGCCACCGTGGCCCGCCGATGGGCATCCTGGTGGTCGACCTCGGCCACCGAGACGTTGAAGCGGTGTCGCAGCCGGTCCACCAGGCTCTTAATAACCCGGCGCTTGTCCTTCAGGCAGCCGTTCCCGGGCAGGGCCAACTCCAGGCGGACCACTCCCACCACCACAACCCCTCACCCCCGCGCCGGTTACAGCTCGGGACGGACCTCTTCGACCGTATACACTTCCAGCTCGTCCCCTTCCTTGACGTCCTGGAAGCGCTCGATGAAGATGCCGCACTCCATGCCGGCGGGAACCTCGCGGGCGTCTTCCTTGAAGCGCCTGAGGGAGTCGATGCGGCCCTCGTGCACCACGGTGCCGTCGCGCACCACCCGCACCTGGGCACCGCGCAGCACCTTGCCTTCGGTGACGTAACACCCGGCTACGTTCCCCACCCTGGGCACGTGGAAGGTAGCCCGCACCTGGGCCCGGCCCAGGGACACCTCCCGCAGGGTGGGCTTGAGCAGACCCCGCATGGCTGCCCGCACTTCGTCCAGCAGTTCATATATGATGCGGTAGGTGCGGACCTCCACGCCTACCTGCTCGGCCGCCCGGCGGGCATTCACATCCGGACGGACGTTGAACCCGATCACGATGGCACCGGAGGCGAAGGCCAGCATGATATCCGACTCGGAGATGGCCCCCACGCCCTCGTGCAGGATTACCACCCGTACCTCGGGATGCTCCAGCTTCCCGAGAGCCTGGCGCAGGGCCTCCACAGAGCCCTGCACGTCAGCCTTGATCACCAGACGCAGCTCCCGTACCTCGCCCGCCTTCGCCTGGCGCATGAAGTCTTCCAGGCCCACCCGGCGCGCCTGCTGCTCCTCCGTGCGGTGGCGCAGCTGGCGCTGCTCCGCCACGCTGCGGGCCATGTGCTCGTCCGGTACCACCCGCAGGATGTCCCCCGCCAGGGGCACCTCCTCGAAGCCGATCACCTCTACCGGCATGGACGGTCCGGCCTCCTTGACCTGCCGTCCCCGGTCGTCGCTCATGGCCCTAACCTTGCCCCAGGTCAGTCCCGCCACGAAGGCGTCACCGGCGCGCAGGGTACCTGCCTGCACGATGACCGTGCCCACCGGTCCCCGGCCCCGGTCCAGCTTGGCTTCGATGATGGTGCCGCGGGCGGGACGGTCGGGGTTGGCCTTGACTTCCTGCATGTCCGCCACCAGCAGGATCATCTCGAGCAGCCGTTCCAGGTTCTCGCCGGTACGGGCAGACACGGGGACCATCACCGTGTCCCCGCCCCAGTCCTCCGGGATGAGACCATGCTCGGAGAGCTGCTGCTTCACCCGGTCGGGGCGGGCGTCGCCCCGGTCGATCTTGTTGATGGCCACCACGATGGGCACTCCGGCCGCCCGGGCGTGACTGATGGCTTCCACCGTCTGAGGCATGACGCCGTCGTCGGCCGCCACCACCAGCACGGCGATATCGGTCACCTTAGCCCCCCGCGCGCGCATGGCGGTGAAGGCCTCGTGGCCGGGGGTGTCGACGAATACCACCCGGCGGTCGCTCCACTCCACCGTGTAGGCGCCGATGTGCTGGGTGATCCCACCGGCCTCTTGATCCGTGACGCGGGTGTGGCGGATGGCGTCCAGGAGGGACGTCTTACCGTGGTCCACGTGGCCCATCACCGTGACCACGGGAGGACGGGGCCTGAGCAGGGCCTCGTCCTCGGGTTCTTCTACTTGCCGATCTTCCACCAGGAGCTGCTCCTGGGTGACTTCGGGCTCCTTGACCTCGGCTCCGAACTCGGTGGCCACGATCATGGCGGTTTCGCGGTCCAGCTCCTGGTTGATGGTGGCCAGCACACCCATCCCCAGCAGCTTCTTGATCACGTCTGCCGCCGGTACGTTCAGCTTCTCAGCCAGATCCTTGACGGTAAGAGGACCGCGTACGGTCACCTTCCTGGCCACCACCGGCCGGCGCTCCACCCGGGCCGGCGCGGGGCGGCGATAATGACTGAGACGGCGTACGCCTTCTTCTTCCTCCTGGCGTTGCCAGGGCTCCACCCGGCGCGGAGGCGCCTTCTTCCCCGGCTTGGCCGCAGGCTTGCCCGGGGCCACAGCGGGAGCCGGCGCCCCCCGGTATCCGGGCCGCATCCCCCCGCCGGGCCGGCCCGGCCCTGCCCCGGGACGACCCATCCCGCCCGGCCGGCCCGGACCTGCTCCCGGCCGGCCCGGACCTGCTCCCGGACGGCCCGGACCTCCCGGCCGGCCGGGTCCTCCTCCGGCCCAACCAGGCCCACCGCCAGGGCGACCTGGAGCACCACCCGGACGACCTGGAGCACCACCCGGACGACCTGGAGCAGCCCCGGGGCGACCCCAGGCCGGTGCAGGTCCACCTTCACGCCTTTCGGGAGCCCGCTCGTACGGCCTCCGCTCCCCTTCCCGCGTGCGCACCGGGGTACCGGCACCCTGCCGCCACGAGGGAGCGACCGGCCGCACCACGGCATCCGGCTGGCGCTCGGGAACGGCACGCGCTGGCGTCTCGCCCGGCGCCGCCCGCTCCGCAGGAGCCACCCTCGCCTCGGCCGGCCGCGCCGCCTCTTCGCGAGCAGGTACCGTCCCCGCCGCCGGGGCTTTGGCCGCAGGTCGAGCCGCTGTCTCTGCCCGGGGCCGAGCTGGTGCCTCCGCCGCAGGACGCGCCGGCGTCTCCGCCGCAGGCCGGGTGGGGGCCTCTGCCGCAGGCCGTGCTCCTGTCTCCGCGGGCGCCGCCGGTTCGGCGGCACGGGCGGGAGCTTCGACGGGCCGACCAGGGGCTGCAGTCTCCGGTGCCCTCGCAGCCGGGGCCTGCGCTGCCCCCACCTTAGGGGCGGGGGCGGCAGGCGCAGCCGGTCCGGCCGGCGCTCCCGCCGGTCTGGCGACCGGTCCCGCCGCAGGCCGCGGTGCCGTGCCCTGCAACGGGCGAACGCCGGTGGGCGGGACCGCGGGAGCGGTTGCCGCCGGGGCCTGACGAAAGACAGGACGGACGGCCGCTCCCGGCGCAATCTCCCACTGCCCGCCCGCAGGAGCCGCGCCTTCATCGGCGGGGCGCCCTGCGCGCCTGCCCCTGCCCCGCTGGGGACCCACCGCCACCACTTTGGGCTCGGGGGGCGGGGGAGCCGCCACCACCCGCGGTCCCGGTTTGGGCTTGGGTGCCTTGGGCCTGGGCCTATCCTTGCGCTCAAGGGGCACGCGACCCTCGATGATGTCCGTCACCAGCTGAGTGGTGGCTTCATCCATGGTGCTCATGTGATTGCGGGCGTCTATATCCAGATGTTGGAGGACATTCAGGATTATCTTGGAATCCACATTCAGTTGTTTGGCCAGCTCATAAACTCGCATCCACACACCTCCGAAATCAATGGGGCAGGCATCCTGAAGCGGCACCGGGGCTCTCGCGCACCTTCAGGCGCACGGTCTCCAGCACCTCCGGGGACATCTCTCTGCCCAGGGCCTTCTCCAACCTCCTGGTCTTCACCGCCTTCTCCACACACCCGTGGTCGGGGCAGACGTACACCCCCCGCCCCGACTTCTTGCCCGTGGGATCCACCAGCACCTCGCCTTCGGGGGTGCGTACTATGCGCACCATATCCCGCTTCGGCTTCATCTCCTGGCAACCCACGCACATGCGCATGGGGACGTGGCGGCGCTTCACTCGCTCACCCCCTGAGCCTGGGACTCGCCCTTGATGTCCACCTTCCACCCGGTGAGCTTGGCGGCCAGGCGGGCGTTCTGCCCCTCGCGGCCGATGGCAAGGGAAAGCTGGAAGTCGGGGACGATGACGCGCGCCACCCGCGTCTCTTCATCGCAGTACACCCGGATGGCCCGGGCCGGGCTGAGGGCATTGGCCACGTAAATCTCCGGGTCCACGTCCCAGCGGATGATGTCCAGCTTCTCCCCCTTCAGCTCATTGACGATGGCCTGCACCCGCATGCCCTTGGGCCCCACGCAGGCACCGATGGCGTCGACGTCCGGGTCACGGGTGTACACGGCCACCTTGGAGCGGGAGCCGGGCTCCCGCGCCATTCCCTTGATGTCCACGATGCCGTCGTGGATCTCGGGAACCTCCAGCTCGAACAACCTCTTCAGCAGACCGGGGTGGGTGCGGGAAAGGATGATCTGGGGCCCCCTGGTGGTCTTGCGCACTTCCAGTACGTAGCACTTGAGCCGGTCGCCCTGGCGGTAAACCTCTCCCGGTATCTGCTCCGAAGGGGGCAACATGCCCTCGGTACGCCCGAGGTCGATCATCACGTTGCGGTACTCGTGCCGGTGCACGATGCCCGTCACGATGTCGCCCTCGCGGCTGGCAAACTCCTCGTAAATCAGCCCCCGCTCCGCCTCTCTGATCTTCTGCAGCACCACCTGCTTGGCGGTCTGGGCAGCGATGCGGCCGAACTCGCGGGGAGTCACCTCGTGCTCAATGACGTCGCCCACCCCGTAGGCGGGATCGCTGGCGCGAGCCTCCTCCAGGGCTACTTCCTGGCGGGGGTCGGCCACGTCTTCCACCACCTGACGGCGGGCAAAAACCCTGATAGCCCCGGTACGGGGATCCACTTCCACCCTTACGTTTTGCCCGGCGCCGAAGTTCCGCCGGTAAGCGGAGATGAGAGCCGCCTCTATGGCCTCGGTCAGCTTTTCCTTGGGAACCCCACGTTCTCTCTCGAGTTGCTCAAGCGCAGTCACCAGTTCACCGTTCACATCGGGCCCTCCTCAGATCTCTGCCACCAGGTGCACCCTGGCTACCTGCTGGCGGGGGACCAGCACCTCCTGTCCGTCCATTTCCAGATGAACCCCGTCTTCCTCCAGGCCCAGGAGCGTGCCTTCCAGGCGCTTCTGCCCCTGCACCGGTGCGTAGGTGTGCACGGCCACCCGGCGCCCCCGGAAGATGGCGAACTCCTCATCCCGGCGCAGCACCCGGTCCAGCCCGGGCGAAGACACCTCGAGGACGTAGGTCCCCGGGATGAGGTCGGCCGCGTCCAGCATGTGGCTCAGCTCCTCGCTCACCCGCGCGCACTCGTCGAGCAGGATACCCCCGGGCCTATCCAGGATCACCCGCAGCAGCGACCGTCTCCCCCGCGGGGAAAACTCCACATCCACCACGGACAGCCCCATGGGGGCCGCGACCTGGCGGGCCATGCCTGCCACCTCAGCCTCCAGCTCCCCTCGCTTCACGCCGCTCACCTCCGCTCAGGCCCCCCAAAAAACTGGGCCTGCCGCAGGAGCGGCCGACCCCCGACCTACCCGCTTTGGGCACCTGCGCCGATACGCGCAAAGAGTGGGTCGTGAAACCCACTCAGCAGCGCCCGGAGATCCATCGGCGCCCAGGCGACCGCACTACACCACTGGCAGTATAGCACATCCGCCCGGCCCCCGCAACCAGCCCACACCGCCCCTGCCCACACCGCGCCCAGTGCTGCACACCGGGAACCCCCGTTTGGAAAGCCCGCCCCGTACCCAATCTCTCGGGCCGGTCTCGGGGTGATGCTGTCTACGCCCGTCCTGCCTCGCGAAACCAGTCCACCGTGTCAGCCAGGCTCTCCCGGAGCGGACGCGGGCGGTACCCCAACTCCCGCGTGGCCTTGGCGTGCGAGACGTGAGAGTTACTGCTCAACACGTAGAGCGACTCCCGGGTGATCCGCAGCCCTCCTCCTATCACCGCCGCCCACAGGGAAGAAACGTCCGCCACCACTCGGGCGCCCCAGGTTGGAAGACACAGCCGCGGCGCCGGTACCCCCGTTATCTCCGCCAGCCACTCCATCATCTGCCGCACCGTGATGCGCTCCCCCGAGAGGATGTAGTTCTCTCCCCGGCCCCCCTGCGCGCAGGCTGCCAGGTGGCCCTCGGCCACGTCCCGTACGTCTACGAAGTCATAGGCACCCTCCACGTACGCCCACAGTCGCCGTCTCATGAAGTCGAGGATCAGCCGGCCCATATCCGAAGGCCGGAAATCGTACGGCCCGATGACACCCGTGGGACTCACCACCACGGCATCCAGGCCCCTCTTGATCCCCTCCAGGACTTCCCGTGTGGCCAGGGCCTTCGACTTCCCGTAATGCGAAGGTATCCGGTCCGGATCAGGCGGCGCGCTCTCGTCGATGGTCACCCCCTCGGGCGGTTCCGCCAGGGCATGTATGGAGCTGGTGTAGACCAGCCGCTCCACTCCGCACGCCAGACATGCTTGCACGACGTTGCACGTGCCCCGCACGTTGACCTCATACAGGACACGGGCGTATCGGGGCAGAAGGGCAATGACCGAGGCCAGGTGGTACACGACCCGGGCCCCGCGGAAAACACGGTCCAACACCTCCCGGTGCCGCACATCCCCCTCGCTCAACTCCACGTCCAATCCCTCCAGGGAGCGCAGGTCCTCACCGGGCAGGACCAGACACCGCACCTCCTCCCCCCTGGCCAGCAAAGCCCGCACCAGCGTGTTGCCGATGTGACCCGTGGCACCCGTGACCACAACCACCAAACAAACCCCCTTTGACGGTCCCCCGCAGGGTGCGTAAGCATTGTACCTCTGGCACTCTCGTTTCGCCAAGCAGAACCAGTGATTTGCACCAGGGCGCGCATGCTGCGGTGCGCCAAGGGATAACCTTGCATCACAATTGAACCTCATGCTGCCGGGAAGGCCGGCAGGAACCGTACGAACCTGCTGTCGAACCAACCTGCAGGCCGGTATCCGCGGTCACGCGAAAATGCGACCCGCCGTTCACCCCCGGGCGGGCAGCCGGGAAGGGAGTGGGCTATGGTGGAAACTGCGGACGTCGTAATCGTGGGCGGCGGCATCATGGGCTGGTGCACCGCCTACAACCTGCTGGTGGGCGGATTACGGGGCCGCGTGGTGGTCATGGAGCGGGACCACCTGCGCCGCCACGCCTCTACCTGCCTGGCGTTAGGGGGTTTTCGCCAGCAATTCGGTACCGAAATCAACATCCGCATCGTCCGCCACTCGGTCTCGTTCTACGAGAGCTTCGCTGAACTCATGGAGACGCCCGACGGCCGGCCGGACATCTGCCTCCGCCAGAGGGGATATCTTTTCCTCGCGAGCGAAAAGACCTGGCCGGCATTCCTGCGGCGTCACGAACTGCAGGCCCGCCTCGGCGTAGAGGCCACGCTGCTCACTCCCCAACAGGCAAAGGAACTGGTGCCCGAACTGGACCTCGAAGGAGTGGTGGGGGCCGCATTCTGCCCGCGAGACGGATACCTGGACCCCTACGCCGTCCTCCAGGGGTTCGAGGCAAAAGCACGGCACCTCGGCGCGGAGTGCATATATGAGGAAGCGGTCGCCATCGAGCGGGATGCGGCAGGCGCAAAGTCAGTGCGGACGACGGTGCGCACCATTGCCACCCGCACCGTGGTAAATGCAGCAGGTGCTTGGGCGGGAGAACTGGCTCGCCTGGCGGGGGTGGAGCTGCCTGTCCGGCCGTGGCGCCGCCAGGTGTACGTTTGTCGAGTGCCGGCCGCCGCCGGGCGTGAGTTCCCCATGGTGGTGGACATGACAGGCGTGCACTTCCGCAGCGAGACGGGAGGGCTCATCGTCGTCGGAGGCGCCACTTCGAGCGACACCGTGACTTTCGACGCGACATGGGATCGCTCCGCATTCGTGGACGAGATATGGCCCGCCCTGGCCACGAGGGTGCCGTGCTTCGATACGCTCCGCCTGGAAAACGGATGGGCCGGCCTTTACGACGAAAACCCCATCGACCACAACGCCATCATCGGCTGCCATCCGGAGCTACCCGGGCTTTACTTGATAAACGGGTTCTCCGGCCACGGATTGATGCAGGGACCGGCGGCCGGCAGGGGTCTCGCCGAACTAATCATATGGGGTGAATACCGCACGGTCGACCTTTCCGAACTGAGCCCGGCCAGGTTCACCACCGGGAGACTGATCGTGGAAGAAGCGGTCATATAATTGGCCCGGCTGCACGCCAAGGTCTCGCCGCTCCTGGCCTACCCGGTCCGGTTCGCCTCGCAGGCGTGCGCTTCGGGTCACGGCCGACCATCTCCGGCAGATCATGCAACGGGCTTTATCCCTCACCACTGCAAGCAAGAGCCTTTCCCTCCCGGACGGCGGCGACGAACCGCCTTGCAGTATCCGTGATGCGTTCCCATTGCCCCTGCCGAACCGCATCTTGGGGGATAAGCTTGCCCCCGGCTGCCACAGCCCGGGCGCCAGCTTGCAAGAACGCTGCCGCATTCGAAACATCTACGCCCCCCACGGCAACCAAAGGGATACCGGGCATGGGCCCCTGCAGTTCGTGGAAATAACGGGGGCCCAGCACGCAAGCAGGGAAAACCTTGATCAAATCCCCGCCAGTTTTCCAGGCAGCATGAACCTCGCTGGGCGAAAAGGCACCGGGAATGGACGTAACGCCCATGTCCAGGCAGGCATGAACCACTTCCGGGACGAAGACAGGCGAAACGATGAAGCACGCGCCAGTCTCCACGGCGCGGCGAGCCTGTTTGACCGCAGTCACGGTTCCCATCCCCCAGAGAAAGTCCGCGCTTGAGATCTCCAGCGCCTTCTCCAGCAGGCGGGGAGCCCGATCGTCGTCCCATGTTATCTCGCACATGCGCACTCCCCCCAGGGCCAAGGCCTCGATGACCGAAGGCAAGCACTCCTCAGGGATTCGGCGCAACACGGCTATGATTCCGGCTGCCGCTACACGTTCGCTCACTTCTGTCCTTCCCAAGTAACAATTCCCTCCCCAGTCAGCGCTGACCGACCCTACCTCATTTCTTCGTGGACCGCTCGATCGAGCGGTAATCGCCGCCCTCAGCCAACCTGCATAATACAGCGCAGCGCGACAACACCCCGATGGACACGCCTGCTGCGACCGAGCTGAAGGACATCCCTACCCGCGGTGGTACAAATGTGCAGCCCCACCTCCTTTCGGTGGCGCATCTGCACGCACGGAGGCCGTATTCCACCCCAACAACAGTGAACGCCCCCGCAGGCGCAGGGGCGTGCCGCCATGGAGTTGTCCAGAACGCTCGGCTCGAAGCCGGCTCGCCCCAGCCTCCCCGCCAGGGAGGGGAACACGCCGGCAACGTTATCAGACGCAAGGTCATGGCCTTATCAGGCCGCCCGACCGCTCATTCTCGACGCCGCAACCACCCTGGACGTCGGTAAATGAACGCTCAAAGCAGCCTCGCCAGTTCGTCTGCCGTCAGCCCGGCTTGATCCAAAATGCTCTTCATGGTCTTGGGCTTCAGCACCCGACTACCGTGGACTGGCACAGTAACCAGCAAACCTCCGCCTGGAGGCTCAAGGTAGTGGTGACTGCCACGAACGTGCACCAGTCTGAACCCGCCCCGCTGTAACGCTCGCACCACGTCCTTGCCGGAGACGCGGGGCAGCCTCGTCATACCGCAACCTCCACCTCGCCTATCAGGAGACGTACGTCTTCTGAAGGTACCGCTCTGCCCTGCTTCCTGAGTGCTTCAAGATACCCCTCAATCGCCTCCCGGATATTGCCAAGGGCTTCCTCAACCGTATCCCCCTCGGACAAGCACCCCGGCAACGCTGGCACCGTTACCGTGTAACCTCCGCCTTCCTCGTTCCATTCCAGCAGAACCTTGAACCTCGCCTTCAAAAGGCTCACCTCACCTCGTAGTGTATCACACCGGTTTCTGCGCTCAAGAGAGCCCCATCAAACAAGTACCTGCCGGCCCGAGAGCTGCCATGGCCTCCTACCTGGCACAGTGCGGTTCTTCGCAGGAGCTTCCCCCCGGGAGACAGGGCACCACCCCGGGCACACCAGAGTTCGGGGTCCTCCCCTGCTTACCCCTCCCACCCGGGGTCATCACATTACTAGCCGGTGGTACCGCTTCGGATCTCGGCCAACAGTTTCCCTGCCACCTGCCTCGTCTCCGCATTCGCACCCCCACCGGGGCCCAGCAGCGAAACCAGGATCTCCTCCGCCTCGGGCGGATCGCGCCGCCTAATCTGGGCCTCCGCCACCACCTCTATGAGGACGCGCAGGACCGGGTTCACGCCCCTGACCTCCGTGCCTCCGGGTAGTCCCACACTGTCTCCGCGGCTCTTCATCTCCGCGGTCCTGCCCGCCGACGAGGCCTGGACGGCGGAACCCGCTTGGCCGCTACACCGCCGACGGCATCAGCGGCAACCGGAATGAAGCCGGGCAGCGGCTTCCGCTTCAGAAAGACCCCCTTGTACTTGCGCATCAGGGAAGCCAGGTCCTTTTCGTTGTCCCAGGCGTCCTTCCCGAAAATCTCACCGAACACCAGCCGGGCATTCTCCGGATACCTCTCCACCACCTTGCGGAAGGGCAGCGGCGAGATGCTGTTGCTCCAGAGGTACCGCATCACCACGTCGCGCCGCTCTTGGGCGCTGAACGATTCCGGCTTGGCGAATACCTCAAGGAACCTGCCAACTCGGCGTAAAAGTTCAATCCCTCCTCAGGATCCATCACGATCCCCACCGTCTCGCAGTCCAGCAATCCCTCCGGGACCCTCGTGCGGGGCCGAGTCCCCTGCGCCAGGGCCCGCCGCCGCTCCTCAGCGGACATCCCTTCGAGCAGCCGCAGGTTCCACCACTCCAAGAAAGACCCCAGTGTCTCGGCGACCACCCCCGGCGGCACAACCACCACGTCCGACCCAAAGTACTCGACGAACTCCTGTTATCTTGACGTCGGGATAAGCTGAGATGGCGGAGCACTACGGGGCTGTGGTGATCCCCGCCCGGCCCAAGCACCCCCGCGACCGGGCCAAGGTGGAGGCGGGGGTGCAGGTGGTGGAGCGGTGGATCCTGGCCGCCCTGCGCCACCGCACCTTCTTCAGCCTGGCGGAGGTGAACCAGGCGATCAGGGAACTGCTCGAAAAGCTCAACGACGCGCCGTTTCAGAAGATGGAGGGGAGCCGCCGCACCCTGTACGAGACGGTGGAGAAGGCGGCCCTCAAACCCCTGCCGCCGCAGAGGTACGAGTTCGCCCAGTGGAAGAAGGCCCGGGTGAACATCGACTACCACGTGGAGGTGGAAGGCAATTACTACAGCGTCCCTCACGGGCTCATCAGGGAGCAGGTGGAGGTGCGCTACACGGCCACCACGGTGGAGGTCCTGCACAAGGGGCGCCGCGTGGCCAGCCACCCGCGCAGCTACCGCAAGGGGCAGTTCGTGACCGATCCCGAGCACCGCCCGCATTCCCACCGGGAGCATCTCGAGTGGACCCCGGATCGCCTTGTCCGATGGGCTGAGAAGGCGGGCGAGAACACGGGGCGGCTGGTGCGGAGGATCATGGAGTCCAAGCCCCACCCCGAGCAGGGCTACCGGTCCTGCCTGGGGATCATGCGGTTGGGCAAGCGCTACGGCGAGGAGCGGCTGGAGGCCGCCTCAAGAAGGGCCCTGGCCACCGGCGCCATCTCTTACCGGAGTGTGAAGTCGATCCTGGAGAACAAGCTGGACAGGTTACCGCTCGAGTCCCCGCCGGAGGCTCGGGCGGTTGGGGAGCACCCCAACCTGCGGGGCCCCTCGTACTACAGCGGGGAGGGGTCATCGCATGCTTGACCAGCAGACGGTTGCCAGGCTGCGGGAGATGCGGCTTGACGGGATGGCGGAGGCCTTCCTGGCCCAGGCACAGGAACCCGACGTGCAGGGTCTTTCCTTCGAGGAGCGCTTCGGCCTGCTGGTGGATCGCGAATGGAGTTCCAGGCAGGACCGGCGCCTGGCCAGGTTGCTGAAGGCGGCCAAGCTGAGGCTGCCCGCGTGCATGGAGGACATCGACTACCAGGTGCCCCGCGGCCTTGACCGCGCGGTCATGCGGAGCCTGGCCACGGGCAATTGGATCCGGGCTCACCAGGGGGTCATAATCGTGGGCCCAACCGATCCCACGACATGATGCACCACCTCGCTACATCGGCTTCAAATCTAGCTTTTGCTGATCGGGGTGGTGTGGTAGCGGACGTTTCCCGCCCTGTTTGATGCCTGCCACCGCCTGCCTAACCGCTTCCGATTCCAACGAGTGTTTTTCGATCATCCAGGGCGCGCAAGGTACTACCTGCCTGGCGGGGAGTACTCCCTCCAGAATGAGCCGATGCACTGACGTCGGGCTGACCCCCAGGAGGGAGGCAGCATCCTTCATCGTGAGCCACTTTGGGTTTTCTCCGTCGTCTGTAAACACCGGTATCCCGTGCTCGTTCCGGAGAGATCTCACCCTGGCCTCGGTCCAGGTGTTACCCTTGCCCGTTTTTATCCCCAGCCGGTTCAGGATGGCCGCGATGTCCCGGTCACGGGTCACCTTGGCCAACTCGCGCACCACCTCGACCGCTTTCCGGTCCGTCCGGAAGCGGTGCTCGCCGGTGCGGTTCTTCTTTACGAGGAGCCGGGTATGGTACCCGCCCGCCCAGCGGATCACCAACTCTACCACAGCCCTCTCCTCGTCCACGTCAGCGATGATCTCCTCGATCACCGTCCGCACCAGGCGCTTCTTCGTACGCATGTCTGTAAGAGGATTGTTCCAAACGCTCTGCAGGTCCTCGGAGAGGGAAAGAAGTTCCTCTCGCTCGTCCTCACTCAGGTTCGCATCCGATGGGAGCAGACGGCAGAGTTCTTCCTCGAGCCGCCTCACTTCCTCAAGAGCCGCATTCCAGCGTCGCTCAAGCTCTGAGGCCACCAAGCGGTTCTCCGGCTCCACCGCATCGTACTGCCGCCGTGCCCGGTCCGCCTCATACCGGGGCTGCCGCAAGGCAAGTTCCAGGGCAGCGCGCCTTTCGTCGCGTGAGGCCTCGAGCTCGGCCAGCGCATCCAGGGCTGCCTGGACCGCCGCAGGTTCAACCACCTTCAGTAACTCACGTTCAACGGCCCGGTCAACCGCTAGCCCCCCGAAGGAGATGCACCGTTCCGCACCGTGGTTCACTGATGCGCTGTTGCACGCATAGCGGACCACGTTGCCATTGGCCCCCGTATAGGTGACGTGCAGCTTACGGCCACACCTTGCGCACCGCAAAAGGCCAGACAGAAGGCTCTTTCCTGTAAGAGCGGGCCCCCTGGTCATGGTGTGCCGTCTCACATTGTTTTGACCGGCTTGTCTCGGATTGAGATAACTTTTTCGGGCCACGAAGAAGGCTGCCCCAGGGGAAGGGCAGCTGCCGATCCGAGTTCAGTTGCCGTTTAGGTCCTGGATCACCCGTAGTACCAGCTTTTGGTCGACCAGCTCCTTCTGCTCGATGAAGGCGGCGAGCAGGGAATTGGCGCACACGTGGTTGACCCGCCTGGGGATGCCGCGGGCGTACTGGAAGATTTCCTCGATGGCCTCCGGTGTGAAGAGGGGCGAGGTACGCCCGGCGGCCTTTAGGTGGTGGGCGATGTACTCCCTGGTCTCCGGGGCGGTGAGCCCGCGCATGTGGTACCGCACGGTGAGCCGCTGGGTGATGTGGTCGTAGCAGGAGAGCCGGAGCCTGTCCCGCAGGGGGGTCTGGCCGACGAGGATGAGCGCCATGGGGCAGGCGCTGTCCATGTCGAAGTTGGTGAGCAGCCTGAGTTCCTGCAGGGTAGCCTCCGGGAGGAGGTGGGCGTCGTCGATGACCACCACCGGGGTCTTGCCCTGCTCGAACACCGACCACAGGGTCCCGGCGAGCTGGTTGACGGTGTCCGACTTGTGATACCGGGGCTCTACCCCCAGGGCCAGGAGGAGCTGGCGGTACAGCCCGCGGGCGGGAAGGAGGGGGTTGGGCAGATACAGCCAGCGTGACCTGATGGGGTCCAGGGCGGCGCGCAGGGCCCGCAGGCAGGTGGACTTGCCCGAGCCCACGTCCCCGGTGAGGAGGGCCATGCCACGCTGCATGACGGCCCAGTTCAGCCGGGCGAGCGCCTCCAGGTGGTCCTGGGAGGGAAAGAGCTGGTCCGGGGGAAGGTCCCGGCCAAATGGCGTGCGGGTGAAGCCGAAGAAGCTCTCGTACACGGTGCTCACCTCCGTGCCCGTTTCCTGATTTCCTCAAGGTAGCTCGAGATGTGCCGCCCGGTGCCCAGGTCGCGGCAGGCCCGTTCCAGGGCCTCCCGGCAGAGCTTCAGGTCCAGGGGGCCGTAGGTGGCCCAGAACTCGCGGGCCTCGTGGGTTTCGGCCTCGGTGAGGTCGCGGCCCAGGCCCAGGTGCAGCAGGGCAAGGAACGGGGCCACTCCGCCCGTGCCCCCGGGAAGCGGGTTTTTGGGCAAGTCGGAAAAGCGCAGGCGCTCGACTTCCTCGGCGAGGCGGCGGTCGTGCTGGGCGCGCAGGAGCTTGAGGTAGCTCATGCTGAGCTGGGTGGGTGCCGGGGCGGTCTCCGTGCTGCGGGAAAGGGAGGTTTTGTTGAGGACCAGGGGGACCGCCACCTGGTAGAAGCGGCCGTCCACCCACACCTCCACCCGGGTGAGGTCGAAGGGGTCGTAGCGCACCTCGACCTTTTTCCGGTCTCTGAGTTCGGGGTCCACCTGGTAGCGGTTGCCCCCGATGCGGATGGTGGCGTCCTTCCGCACCGTGCGCGTCTCCCGCGTGAGGAAGAGGTTGGCCAGGGCCACGGGGTCGGGCAGTCGGGGCGGCTTGCGGAAGTAGCGGTCCCGGGGAGGCTCGCCCGTCTCCGAGTGGGGCCTTCGGTGGTAGTCCTCCTCCAGCCACGCCCAAAAGTAGGCGTTGGCCTCCTCCACCGTCTTGACCTCTTCCCGGGCCACCAAAAGGCGCAGCTCCGGGTAGACCTCGTTCTGCGCGGTCTGGTTGAACCGTTCGACCTTCCCGCGCGCGGCCGGATTCCTCCTGCGGCCCAGGATGACCCGGATGCCCAGCGCGGCGCAGGCGGCGCGGAAGTGCCGGGAGACGTGGATGCTGGCCCGGTCCACGTAGATGGCCTGCGGGATGCCGGCCTTGGCCAGGGCCTGGCGCATGCAGTGCTCAAGGCGCGGCATCTTGCCGTCCGGGTAGAACTGGGCGTGGGGGCAGTAGCGGCTGTGGTCGTCGATGACGAGGAACAACACGGTCTTGCGGAACTTCCCCGGCCGCCTGGGGTCGGGGAGGAAGATGCCGTCGGCCTGGTCGATCTGCCACAGTTCCCCGGGCTCCTCCCGCTCGAAGCGCTGGTAGACCCGGCGCGACCCCGGCTGCCTGCGGGTGAGGCCCAGGGCGCGCAGGTGCCGGTGCAGGGTGGCCCGGGAGACTGACCCTTTGGCTACCCCGGATGCCTCAAGCATGCGGATGACCTGGGTGACGGAGCGGGCGGGGAGCTCCCGCTTGAGCTTTGCGGCCCGCTCGATGAGGGCGGGGTCCAGCGCCCGCGGCCTGCCCCGGTCCTCCCGGGGTTTGGGCTTCAAGGCCTCGAAGCCCCCCTTGCGGTAGCGGGCCAGCCAGGATTTGAGCGTGGAGACGGAGAGTCGCACCTTCTCCCCGCCGGGTCCCTCCCACTCCTGGGCGGCCAGGCGCTCTAAGATGCGGGCCTGCTCGCCCCGGGGGAGCTTCCTCTGCAAGAGCTCCGCGATGCAACCGTAGCGGAACAGGGCCACTTCCACCCTGCGTTCCTCGTCGTCCACCCCTCCGGTGCCTCCCGGTCCCGAGCCTACCACCGGGGGCCGGTAGCCGAAAACTTCAGGTTTGGTGGGACACGGGCGCCCCAAAGGGGGGTTTCCGCACGGCGAATGTCTTCCTGGTTCCGGTACGGGAACCACCCCGACCCAGGCGCTGTCTTCCGTCCGAACCGCTTACTGGGTCAGGCGGCAACATCTGGGCGGGAAAGGGACGGGGCTCCCCCTGCCGGGGTGGTCAGAACCAGACGCCGATGGGTTCGGCGTTGATGAGGTGCACGTTGGCAAACTCGAGGGGCTGGCCGGTAGGGAATGCCAGGTGGGGGCTTGGGCGCTGGCAGGCGAGGTAGAAGGCGGCGATGGCGGCGTCAAGCAGCTTCAGTTGGTCCCCCGTGAAGGGGCGCAGGAGGGTGTCCAGGTCGAGTTCGGGGTCAAGCCGGCGGGCATCCCGGGAGAGTATGGCCACCGCGGTTTCCGCGAGGTCGCGGATGCGGCGTAGCCAGCGCTGCAGGGTGGGGAGGGAAACCTCTGTGATGTTGTCGGCCACCTGGCGCCAGGAGCATCGCTGCAGGCGGAGGCGGAATGCCCGGTCGACCAGGGCCATCAGGCAGGGCCGGTGGGGAGCGAGGAAGCTCGGGAGCACGGCGTGGGTTCTCCGGCACCTGGGGCAGCGTAGCCTGTGGATCTGGACGCCGATCTTGCGCCAGTACCAACCGTGGCTATGCAGTCTGTGCCTGCACTTTGGGCACTTTCTGGGCAGGGCCCGGCGGGCCTCCTCATCCCCGGCCCTGTACCGCTCCCACCAACTTATGTACTCGTTGACGTCAGATCCCAGGTTCGTTACGATGATCAATGCAGACTGGGTTCCACCAGGTGCAGGCAGGCCTCTTGCGTGGGTGGTGTGTCGGCAAGAGGCCATGCCTTTTCTGGGTTCGGTGAAACCCAGCGGGGCAATTCCCCTCAACGAGAGGTTTTTCCTCTTCGGCCAACTCAATGTGAGACAAACCAGCCCCTTCAGGCTAAATCAATGCGAGACAGCACACAAACCGCGATGCTGTCTCCCGCCGTCTGGTGAAACGGCTCGAATCGCTCGGCTATCAGGTCGAACTGAAGGACCTGGAGGCTGCCGCCTAAGAGCGGGTGATCTCGATTTTCGGCGGAACAGTACACCCCCGTGCTCTCCATGGCCACGTGAGTGCACCCGGCCCGGGAGAGCCAGTCCGAAAGCATGAGGATGTCCCCGGTCATCGTCCGCAAGGTCCGCGTCTCTTTGTTCGGCTTGCCGGGCCAGGTACGATAAGGCATGCGGTGATCATCTTCTTGGGACATCCAGGCCCGCGCACCGTTCGTACATCACTGCCATCTCTAACGCCCTCCTCGAGCCGGCGGAGCGCCCCGGAGCCCTTGGATTCTCCCTTGCGTGCTCACGGGCACAGTCGGTGCCTCCCAGGGGGCGCTCCGGTCAGACTCCACCCTCGGGCTCACGGCACCAGTGAACCACCGACCTCCCGCACCGGCACCTTTGCACCGATTGTACCATCAACGCCCCGTTCTGCGATGGCTGTCCACGTGTCAAGCCGAGTTACGTCTTTGGCCTCGGCCGGCAAAACCTTACCGCTCGTCGACCAGCCGGCCCCGCCCCACCACTACCTTCCCCCGCTTCACCACCCGACTGACAGGGGCGCCTCCCATACGGGAGGGAACGTGCCCGTAGCCGGGCACAGCAAAGACCACCACGTCCGCCTGCTTCCCCTCCTCCAGGCTGCCCAGCTCTTCACCCCGACCCGCCGCGTGGGCGGCGTTGACAGTCGCCGCCACCACAACCTCCTCCGGCTCCATCCGCATCCCCGCACACGCCAGCCCCATGACCAGAGGCAAGGACGAGATGGGACAGGTGCCGGGGTTGAAGTCCGTGGCCAGGGCCACCGCCACCCCCGCCCGGATCATGTCACAGGCCGGCGCGTGCGGCTCCCCGGGCAATAAAGCCGTGCCCGGCAGGGACACCCCCCAACCACTCCTGGCTTGGCCATGCGGCTTCAGCCCTCCGGGCGGGACCGGAGGAGGTGATCAGCGGAACCCGACAGGTTCATGAAATCCCGATCCTTCAGGGAGTGGTAGAGGCAGCTTCATCGTCCCCGCCGGCCGGGGCCTTCACAGTCTGCTCGTTGCAGGCAAGGTGCATGCGGTGAAGGGACATCAGCCACGAGACGACAGCTTCCCCTCCCTGGTTCTGATTGACCCCCATGTGGTGGATGCCATCAAAGCAACCGCCCGTGCTGAGATCACACAGGGTACTGTGGACGTCGTTGCTCCCCAGAAACCACGAGAAGCATCTCTCCATGGCCGCCAGCCAGCGCTTCTCCCCGGTGGCCCTAAGAGCTTCGTAGCAGGCGTCCATCAGGGCAGGTATCTCGACAGGCTGCTGGTCGAACCGGGCACGCTGCCGCCCCCTGCGGTACCATCCGTCTGTCCCCACCAGGGAGATGTGGCCGTCCTCCGGGTCCGTCTGAAGGTCCAGGAGCCAGTCCAGCGCCCTGAGCCCGCCCGTCAGCAGGCTATCGTCCCTCAGGTATGAACCCGCCGCGATCAACGCTTGGGGAAGACGCCCGTTGTCGTACGTTACCACGTCCTCGAACCAGATCCAGTCGGCGGTGGAGTTCTCCCTCAGGAGCTGCGCCAGCCACGAGGCCTGGTGGGCCGCCAGGGTCCAGGTTTCGGTGTCGCCAGCGAAGTGCCGGAGATATTCGACGCAACCGAGGACGACGTAGGCCGAGGCCCGGGGTGACCTGATGGCAGCCGCGGGTGAGCGAACGCGGTTGAAGAGCCCCAGTGCCAGCCTGAACAAAGGCTCCACGCGCAGGTAGTTCACGCAGTAGCCCAGGGCCCAGAGGGTCCGCCCGTGGCAATCGTCGGAACCTGCCTCCTCCAGCCACCTGCGGTCATACGACATGAAGTTCCTGACCCTGCCCGTCTCAGGGTCGACCGCGTGGTTCACGAAGGCCATGTACGTATGAACGAGCGGCCAGATACTCTCATCGGCCACAAGTTGCCAGTTCATGCAGGCCACCAGCAAAGCCCGGGCATTGTCGTCCGTGGAGTAGCCGTGGAACCGGTTGGGCGTCGAGTGGCAGGCGTGCTGTAAGAGACCCACGTCGTCGGTGAGGGTCCTCAGATGTCCCAGGTTCACTTCGGGCAGGGCAGGGTGATCCGTCGCCTTCGCCCACCGGCGGGCCTCGGCCGCCTGAGGGCCGTATGCTCGGAAGGCGTCCACGAACACCTCCATGTACGACCGGGCCACGACGGGCCAGGTCATCCTGCGGCCGAAGGCGTAGGCATTGCTGCGCATGCCATCCCGTAGCACCTGGTCCGCGAGGAGCGCCCTTAAACCGTCCGCCATGGCGGCGGAGTCCCGAAAGGGGACCAGCACTCCCCGGCCCTCCGCCAGGACCTCCCGGGCGTACCAGTAAGGGGTGGAGACAACGGCTTTCCCGCAGGCCACCGCATAGGCCAGGGTGCCCGAAACGATCTGCTCCTCGGCCAGGTAGGGAGTAAGGTGGATGTCGGCAGACACCAAAAACTCCAGGAGCTGTTGCTCGGATACAAAGCGATTGTGGAACATCACGTTGTCCTGGAGACCTCTCTCTTTTACCAGCCGCTCGAGGGAAAGGCGGTAGCTCTCGCCGTGGCGCTTCTTGACCTCAGGGTGGGTGACCCCCAGCACGACGTAGAGCAGATCGGGGAACTCCTCAACCAGGCGGGCCACGGCCTCTATGGCATACTCGATCCCCTTGTTGGGGCTCATCAGCCCGAAGGTGAGCAAGACGCGCCGGCCTTCGGTTCCGCTGGACTTCTTGTAGAAGGCAGGGTCCAGGAACGGTACGTCCGGGGCGCCGTGGGGGATCATAACGATCTTTCCTCTGGGCACGTCGAACACGTCCACCAGCATGTCGACGGCCTTCCCGGCCTGCGCCACCACCGCAGTGGAGAGGGCGCACACGGCTTTCAGGGTGGCGCGTTGGCCCGGGGTGGGGCGCTCCAGCACCGTGTGAAGGGTGGTCACCACCGGCTTCTTCATGCCTTTCAGAAGGTGGAGGACAAGGTTTCCGTCCTCCCCCCCGAAGATGCCATACTCATGCTGGAGGGAAACCACATCCACAGAAGACAGGTTCAGGAACTCGGCCGCCTCGCGGTAGTCGGTCCACCGGTGCGCTCTGATCTGGAGGCGCACCTCCGGAGGGTAGTCCCCGTGGTACTGGCCGGGCTCCATGGCTACTACCTGTAAGCGCGCGTTGTTCGCCTCGCGGTCCTCCCCGAACTCGCCCAGGGCTCTCAGGCTGTTGAACAGGTTCTGGGAGAACACGGCCAGACCGCACTGACGCGGGGGATAGGTAGACACGATGGCCACCCTGGGAACTCTGGTCATGGCCCCACCTCCTCGCTCGGCCCTGCCTGCTGGCCCGACCGCTCCGTCTACTCGGGGGACCGACACCTACTCATGTACTCGAGCACCTCGTCTTTGTGAGCAAAGGCCAGACATATGGCCGTGTCGGCCGCGCCGTAATATATCCTCAGTTCCCCCGTGCTCTGGTCAACGATCGCCCCCGTCGGGAAAGTCACGCCCGGCACGTCCCCCACGTGCTCATACCTGTAACGGGGGCCGAATACCCACTCCTCGCTCCTCCGGATGACCCTCCAGGGCTCGTCCAGATCCAGCAGGGCAAGACCTACCCGGTAAAGGCTGCCTGATGCCGTCACCCGCACCCCGTGGTACATCACGAGCCAGCCCTGGGGCGTTTCTATGGGAGGAGGTCCCAGGCCCACCCTCGAGCTGTCCCAGGAACCCGGCCTGGCGGGTATCACCATCCTGTGGTCCCCCCAGTGCTTGAGATCGGGAGAAAACGCCATCCAGATGTGGGCTTCGCCCCTGATGATGGGCCGGTGCATCAGCACAAACCGGCCGCCAACCCGCCTCGGGAAGAGGGAGGCATCCTTGTCCTCCGGCGGCAGAAGCGGCCCGTGGCGCCTGAACTCCACAAAGTCCCTGGTGGTGTACAACGAGACCACGGGACCTCCCCTGGAGAAGGTCACGCAGGTCACCGCATACTCCCCCAGCTCCTCCACCCACACTATCCGCGGGTCCTCAATGCCCCAGCGCTCCTCCAGGCAGGAGGGGTCCGGCTCAAGGGCCGGCCGCGAGGACACCTCCCAGCCAGACCTCCCGTCCGGGCTCCTGGCAACGGTGAGGTGCGAATAGCCCCTCATGTCTTCGACCCGGGCCAGGAGGACTGTCTGGCCACCACACTCCACGGCACCCGGGTTGAAGACCGCATTTGCCGGATAGGGCCAGTCTTCCCGGGTCAGAATGGGGTTCCCCTCGTACCTCCGGAACAGGGAGGTGGGATCAAAGTCACGTCGGCACGGGCCGGACATCCTGGCAACCCCCTCATTCAAGGCGTCTCCCCCAGCAACCACCGCTACCCAGAGCCGGGCTCCTTCCAGCAGCAACTATCAAGCTGCCTCTTCCTCCCCCACCACATCAGACCAAAGCTCGCCAGGGCCACAACCAGCGCCAGCGGCTGCGTCACCGTCAGCCACCCCGCGATGTGCGGCACATCCCTGACAAACTCGACTCCAAAGCGGATCAGCGAATAGCCACCCAGATACGCCAGGAACACATGGCCCTTCAGCCGCGCCAGCCGGGGCCCCAGCATCCACAACACGGCGAACAGGGCCAGGTCCAGCGCCGCCTCATACAGCTGAGCGGGGTGGCGAAGACCGGGAGCAAACCGGGTCCTTGCACCCCACGTCCCACCCGTCAGGACCCCCCAGCAGCAGCCATTCAGAAAGCACCCCACCCGGCTGACGGCCGTCGCCAGCGCGATGCCCGGGCTCCCCCCATCCAGGTACGGGGCCACACCCACCTTTCGGGCCCGCGCGACGAGCCAGGCCGCCAGCACTCCGCCGGCAAGCCCCCCATACAGGGAAAGCCCGCCCTCCCGAAAATACAGCAGCCGCCGCGGGTCGGCAGCGTACCACGACCACTCCGCCGCCACATAAAGCAGCCGCGCCCCCACCATCGCCCCCACGATCACATAAGGGATACCTTCCAGGTAGAGGTACGGGGCCATACCAAAGCGCCGGGCGTTGCGCTCCGCCACCAGGACCCCGATCAGCACGCCCGCCGCGAACAGGATCCCCCACGTGTACACCTCGAAGCCGCCTACGCGAAACGCTATGGGGTGCACTGCTTTCCCTCCCGCCCCAACTCTCCCCTGCGCTGCCCTGTGGTCTGTGGTCCTGCCTCCGTGGGGCGCCGAGGCCAGGGCTCAGGGACAGCGGATGATGTCCTGCGCCCAAAGGCAATCGGCGCAGGAAGGGTCTCCTCCCCAGCAGTCCCTGTTCTCCGACCGGTAGTCGCAGGTCTCGCCCAGCGCACAGTCAACGCACGAGGGGAAATCGTAACGGCGCACCCTGCTTCTGAACTTCACATACTCTTCCGACATCCAGATGGCCAAGAGATCCTGACTCCCGAGCTCCCCCAGGGTGTAACGCCGCACACACTTGGGCTGGCCGAAGATGAAAAAGGTGTAATTGTGCGAGAGGGGAATGCACGAGCTCACCTTGCCATCCCAGCCCACCACCGCCGCCTGAGTCCCCACGAAACGGCAGCGGCGGGCCGCGCCCCACGCCATGCGGGGAAGGTCGACCGTGCCCCAGGTGAACCACTCTCTGGCCGCAGCCGCCCACACCAGGGCGGAGGCATCAGGCCGCAGACTGCCGCTTTCCGCGGGGCGCATGGGTGCGTTCGGACCGGTGTAGAGAATCTCGCCGGCCATGGCACGAGTGTAAGGAAGCAGGTTGGTCACCAGCAGGGACGCCGCTCCCCAGCGCCTCGCGAAGCGGGGCATGTCACGCAGGTCCGCCAGGTTGCCGCGCATGGCCACAAACTCCAGCACCAGGCGAGGAAGAACACTGCCGGCTCGCGCCTTGGCCCGGCCCAGCGCCTCCAGTCCTTCTTCCAAGGCAGCTAACGAGGAGCCGCGGATCTCTCCGTACCGGCCGGGGTCCGGGCTGTCGCAGGACACGACCAGCTCGTCCACCTGCATGGCGACGAGCTCTCCCGCCAGCGTCCTGAGATCAGATCCGTTCGTGGAGATGGTGACCTTCAACCCTGCCCCTTTGACGAGAGCAATGGCTTCCATGACGCCCGGGTGGAGGAAGGGCTCACCGATGCCCCCGAAGTGGACCCGTTCCAGCTGGGACTCGCGGACCGCCCCGGCAATGACCTCGCGCAACAGGTCAACGGACATATCCCCCACGGGCTCGTCCCACGATCTCCTCACACATGCTACGCATCCGCCCCGGCACCGGCTGGTCAACTCCACGTACAGCCTGCGCAGATCCGGGCGTGCGCGGTGAAGCAGGACTCCCCCTTCGATATCCTCCCTGTACACCCGCTCGGCGAGCACGCCAGCTCCGCTCCTCCCCGCTTCCCCCGGCGATGGGTGGAAACACCCCCACCTCATCCCCGTCCTCCAGCACCCTGTCGGGTTCCGCCCGCCTGCCGTTCACGAACGCCTGCTTGACCTGTTCCTCAGGCAGGCCCAGCCGCGCGTAAAGGTCAGCCACAGTGCTCGCCGGGGGAAGCTGCACGGTGAAGCCCTCGCTCCGGAAACCCTCCGGGGCGTATTCCCTCAAGGAAGCATATAGCCGCACCCTCACCAGCGGCATAGCCAATCCCTCCGAGGTGGGGGGTTGCGCTTAAGCGGCAACCCCCCACCCGCTTCATCCTGTTCGGCGTACCCCACCAGGCGACCGGCTCACCTGTCCTGCCCGAGCAGAACTCCCACCTGGTCCAACTCTTCGTCGGAGACATCGAACACCTGGTTATGAGGCGGGAGGGGTTCATAGCGCATGAACTCAGGCGGGCGATCCTGGGCCCGGGTAATCCCTGCCGCCTCGTTGAAGCGCCGTTCCATGGCCACTATCCGGGCACCAATGGCCGCCACATCTGCCACAGTCCACTCTGTACCCAGGACGCCGTTGCAGGTCTCCACCATGCCCTCGAACCCGCTGGGAATGTCCATGACGGCAAAGGCGATGAAGAGGCAGTATCCGGTACTGTCGATGAACGCGGTGGCAGCCTGCAGATCGGCAGAAAGCTTGGCCTTGCCCCCGGCGGCCAGCGGGTCTGCCTTGCCTCCCACCGAGAGAATCTCAGGGGCCACGGTGTAGCCGGCAGTGTGGTCCGCGCCCATGGGGGAAGTCATGTAGGTGACGCCAATCCCCTTCACCGCACGGGGTTCGTACGCCGGCATCCCCTGACCCTTCACCACAGGCACCCGGGTGACCCCGAACCCCCGACCCGCAAAGGCCGCTCCGTTACCCAGGATGCGCCCCAGCGGCGTCCCCCGGCCGCATTCCTTCAGTAACTCCACAGCCGTCCTGGCATCGCCGAAAGGCAGCAGACCCGCTTCCATGGCCACCCCCAGCGTGACTCCCGCTTCGATGGTGTCAAGGCCGCTATCGTTGCAGATCCAGATGAGCTCGGCTATGGCGTCCAGGTCGTCTATACCACAATCGGCGCCCAGCGCCCACACCGATTCGTACTCCAGGCAGGAAACGTGCTCCGACCCGTCCGGCCTTGCCCAGATGTTGCTGCACTGGATCACGCACCCTGGGTGGCAACCGTGCCCCATCCTGCCCTGCCCGCCCCGCGCCTTCACCGTTTCCGCGATGGTCTCACCGGCAATTCTCCCAGCTCCTTCGAACCGGCCGGAACTGAAGTTCCGGGTGGGCAGACCTCCTGCCTCGTTCAGCACGTTGATGAGGGCAGCCGTGCCGAAGGAGTTGAGAGTGCCGCCCGGGCGGGTGATGGGGTGCTCGCGCAGGGCGTCGGCGAGTTTCCTCTGGCCCTGGCGGAACAGATCCGGGTTAGCAAGCGAAACGCCCGGCGCACCTTGATCGTCCACCAGGATGGCCTTCAGGCCCCTTGCCGCCATGACGGCACCCAGCCCGCCCCGGCCCGCATAGCGGGACGGCCGAAACTCGGTGTCGTTGAAGCATACCCCCGCCATGGCCATACCCTTTTCACCCGCTGGCCCGGTGGCGATGAAGCCCACCTCCCCAAACCGTTGCCGCACACGCGAAGCAAACTCGTACATGCCCAGGCCCGCCAGGTCCCCCGCCGGCTCAAGTACCCCTCCGCCCTTGCCCAGCCTGAGGACAAACAATGCCCCCTTCTCCCGGGGCTGTCCTTCTACCAGCACAGCCGCGATTCCCAGCCTGGAAAGGCTCTGCGCTACGGGCGTGCCCGCATTCGACTCTTTGACGCCGCCGGTGAGCGGAGACTTGCCTCCCACCGACACACGCCCCGAACTGGGAGCCGCCGTCCCCGTCACCATGCCGGGGGCCACCACCAGCCGGTTATTGGGCCCCAGGGGATGGCACGTGGGAGGCACCTCATCGGCCACCAGGGCCGACGTCAGCCAGCGCCCACCCATGAACCGGTACTTCTCGGGCAAATCCTCCAGAGTCACGGTCCGCTGGGTCATATTGACCCTCACCAGCTTGCGCATCCTGGCACCTCCTTGCACTTGCAGGTCTCCGGGTCAGTTCGCCTCCCGACACAAATCGGCCCGCCGACTCTCACCAGGAAACGGCCTCTGCACCCACCTTCGAACACAGCGCCGTATTTTCAGTCCCACCCCCGCTGCCACCTACTCAAGCTCCCCGCACCCACGCCCCGAACGGACCCGGTTGCTTCCATGCCTATATTCGACTGCTTCGACCAACGACAGGGACTTTCCTGCCTGCCCCAGGGCCACCGCGTTACGGCGCGTCCGGCACCCGCCTGGGGAACCGCGGCAGGGCACCGCCGCTCGCCGGCAGACGGTAACTCCCAGTCGGACCCGCAGCACCAGTCGCGGTAAAAGGCCACCCCGAGCACTCCCGGCCCGGCATGAGCACCCATTACCGGCGTCAATTCCGATACCACCAGTTCGTCGGGCACAAATCTCTCTCTTACCTTTTCCGCCAGCTCACCGGCCTCGCGAGGGCAGGCGGAGTGCACGACACCCATGCGCAAGGTGCCACCCGGCTCCGAACGCAAGTCCCCTTCCACACGGGAAAGCATGAACTCCACCGCCCGGGCCCTGGTCCTCAGCCTGGCCACCGGAACGATGTCCCCGTTGCCAAGAGCCAGCACGGGCTTGATCTGAAGGAGCGAGCCCGTCCACGCCGCGGCCCTACCGATGCGTCCCCCGAGCCGCAGGTACTCCAGGGTTTCCAGCACGCCATACAGCCGAGTCCTGCCCGCCACTTCCCGCACCCTGAGCACCACCTGCGCCACTTCAGACCCCTTGCGCGCAACCTCGGCAGCCGCCAGCACGGCGAACATCTGCCCCAGCGAAGCGGTGCCCGAATCCACCACCTCAACCGGCAGTCCGGAGAAGTCCGCGGCTGCCCGCAAAGCCGACTGGTAAGTACCGCTCAGAGCACCCGCCACCGTCACCACGACCACCCCGCTTGCCCCCTGAGCCGCTAGGCGCGAGAAGGCATCCAGGAACCGGGCGGGCGAGGGTTGCGAGGTGCGCGGCAGCACAGGCCCCCGCGCCATGCGCGCGTAAAACTCAGCAGTATCGATATCCACTCCGTCCAGGAAGGCCTCCTCGCCGAAGATTACCGTGAGGGGAACCACCTCGATACCCAGGGCCTGCGCCATCTCGGGAGAGACACCAGAGCAGCTATCGGTGACCACCCCTACCCGGCCCGCCCCGCCCAACCACGGCCACCCCCCGCCCGCCGGGATACCCTCCCCACCTTGCGCACGACAGGGCGCTCAGCTTCCCGGTCCTTCCACCCCGTGCCCCGCGGCCACAACTGGGCCTTCCTCCTGCCCGGCCTCCCCGCCGTGAGCAGATTCCGGCACCGCTAGTTCGCAAGCCGCAACCTGGACATCACCCAGCCCCAGGCGCCGCCGCACCCCCTCGGCCCTCTCCCGCCACTCCCGGGACAGCCGGTCGAGGTAAGCAGCGACCGGCCCCTGCAGCACACTCTCCGCACCGGGGTGCGTCGGGCGCGCCCCCGATTCGGCCACGATGTCGCGCAGAGCCTGGGGGTTGTCAATTATGGGACAGGGCGCCAGGTGGTTGGGGTTGAACGGCTGCCGCTTTTGGTAGGCCCGGAACAGGGGGTTCGCCAGGACTTCCCGCAGGCTCAGGTCCTTTATGTTCCCGACCGAGAAGTGGGCAAAAGCGCAGGGCTCAACCTCCCCCGAGGCCAGAATGTGGAAGTAGCGGCGGCCACCAGCAATGCACCCGTTCGTGAGATAACCGTCGTTCCAGAAATCAGCCCAGAGGTACGGCTTGGAAGTTCTGATTTCCCTCACTCGATAGACCAGATACTCCCGCTGCTCCGGCGTCACCATGAGCTCCACGTCGGGATCGCGGCCCACCGGGATGTAGTGGAAGCTCCAGCCGAAGAACGCACCTTTGTCTATGACCCAGTCGATGAAGCCATCGGATGTGATCTCCTCGACGTTGTGCCGCGTGATGGTTACCGACGTCCCGAAGATCAGCTTCCGCTCCTTGAGCCGATCCATGGCCGCCGATATGCGGTCAAACACACCCGGACCCCGGCGCCCATCCGTGCTCTCCCGGAACCCCTCCAGGCTGATGCAGGGCACGAAGTTGCCCACCTCAAGGATCCGATCAGCCGTCCGGTCGTCGATGAGGGTGCCGTTGGTGAAAGCCATGAAGGCCACATCGCGGTGCCTGGCAAACAGCTCGAAGAGACGCTTGTACAGCAGCGGTTCGCCGCCTGACAGGACTATCCAGTATATCCCCAGCTCCTTCGCCTCCGTCACGATCCTGTCCAGGAGTTCAAACGGCATGGTGTGGTACTGCGCGTACTCGCCCGCCCAACACCCCACGCACCGCAGGTTGCACGCCTCCGTGGGGTCCACCAGGATGAAGTGCGGAACCCCGTGACCCAGCCTCTCCGCCAGGGCGTACTGGACCGGGAGGCCGAGCAGGATGCTGTTCACGAACCAGTTGAAAACCACACCCCGGTGCTGGTTGGGATGCACCTCCAGCGCCAGCCGGCGCACGAACCGCATCATGGCGGGATTATCCCGCAAAGTCACCGCCAGCTCTTCTACCTGGCGGCGGTGCGCCTCCATCACCGCCAGCCGCTTGCCCCACGAGAGGATGGAGTCGACGGCCCGCTCCGGATCCCGCCGCAGGTACCCCACCAGCCACTCCATGGCCCGGCGGGCCGCATACCGCTTGGCCCGCAAACTCACGCTTCCGACCGCCACCTCCCACCATCCCCTTTCACCCCGTCCTTGCGGGCACACACTGGCGCCTCGCCGGAACACGCCGGACCACCCCACCATGCCCCACGCAATGAGCCGACAGCAGGTGCCAGGTCATGCCCTTATGCGAATTATAGCATGAAGCGGCCGCCCCGTCTACCAACTCCCCGCGTTCCCCCGGCGGAACCGGTCAAATCCGCACCCTCGTAACCATGTGGAGCACCAGTCATTCGGTGCTGTAAGTCCCACAGGCACAAACGCAAGGCTTCCCGCACCGCAGGAGCGTAAGAGCCTATCCCCCCTGGCCAAGGGCCTGCAGGGCCAGCACCACCATGGGGGAGCACGCCTCGATCTGGCGCTCCAGCCCGGCAGGAACGACCACGAGGGAACCCTGGCGCACGTCCACTGTGGTCGATTCCACCCTGATGCGACCGGTTCCCTCTACCACGTAGAACACTACCTCGGCACCCATGACGCAGGGTTCCAGTGCCTGACCGGACTCAAAGCAGATCAAAAGGACCTTGGCGGCTCCGGAACGGTAGATCTCCTTGCGCACCTTGTCTTGAGGTGAGAATTCCCTTTCCGCCAGTATGTCGGCAACGTGCATTGCCCCTGCCTCCTTAACCCCGCACCCCGGACGTCACCGCGGCATCTCCCGACCCACCCCAGGCCGGTCTTCTCCGCACAACCCACCCAGGCGAGGCGTGAAGCGATCCACCAGCCAGCTTATGAGCACGATGGCCGGCAGCGTGAAGGCCAGCCGGGCCAGGGAAAACCGCCAGCCCAGGAACTTCACCTCCATCATGATCATGGGGATTTTCACCGCCGCCCAGGTGCAGAGCAGCACGCACGCGTTGAATACCGAACAACCCTTCCTGAGCAAAGACTCGGCCACGGGAAAGGCCCCGTAGAGCGGCCCGGCAGCAGCAGACCCGGTCAAAACAGAGAGTGCCAGCCCGCGCAGTCCGGACCCGGGGCCCACGTTGCGCACGATGGTCTGCCGGGGAACCCACACCTCCAGCATGCCGATCAGCACGAAGATGGGGGGCAGCACCAGCAGCATTTCCAACAGGTAAGAAGCGGACGTCCGCACGGCCTGCCACCCCAGCCCGGGCCTCACCACACCCAGGGCCAGATCGCCCACAAGCGTGAGAATGAGGAGGGCGTACGGCCGCAGCCTCGCCAGCTTCGTCCCCAATCGACCGCCAGGGCTCACCCCAGCACCACCCCCATGGCGGCCGCTATGGCCAACGCGGCAATGAAACTGAGGCCGTTACGGAGGAGCGCGAAACGCCGGCCGAAATAGTGGCTCTCCAGGGGAGCGGTTACCACGCCGACCATCATGAGAGTGGTCATGAACGCCGCGATCGGCACCACCCCCGCTCCCTGGCGCACCAGGGAACCCGCTAGGGGATAGGCGATGATCCCGGGGATCAGCGTCACCGCCCCGACGGCGGCAACCAGCAAGATGCCCCAAACGTTCTGGTTGTTAAACAGGGTGACTATCGTGCTCGCCGGAGTCAGAGTCAGCACCAGCCCGATGAGCCCCATGATGCCCAGCATGGAAGGGGCAACCCGGCAAAACGAACGCCAGGCAACGGCCAGCGCCTGGCGTGTCTTACCCCGGTCCCGCAGCGCGGAAACAAGGACCACCACTGCCGACACAGCATACAGCGCCAGGTTGAACGCCACGCTACCACTCCACTCCCTCCGCCGCCAACCTGCCGTGGCAATACGGCAACCCCGGCACCCAACGGCATTAAGCTCCGGGCGGCCGCCAGGACCGCCCGGATGCCGCCGGTGAGTTCGAGGCCGGTTTTCACTTTTCGGACTCGAGTTCGCGGATCACTTTTTCCACCTGCTGGGCTTCCGCTTTCAGCTCTTCCAGGTAGTCGCGCAACCTGGCCAACCGCTCTTCCTTGCTGAAGAACCGGCGGCGCATGCCACCGCCACAACAACACCCTCCGGCGCCGGCGAACTCGTGCCAGCCGTGCTGCCTGCTACCACACATACCTCTCTCCTCCTTTTTGAACCGGGCCTAGCCCCGGGAATCGCCCGCAAGCTCGCGGTACATCCCGAGGAACCGGTCAAGCCGGGCCCGGTAATGTTCCACGTTCGCAGCCCACACGTGGAGCAACTCCTCGCCCTGCTCGGTCAGCCGATACAGACGGCGCGGCGGGCCGCTGTCCTGGAGGTCCCAGCTCGAACTCACCAGCCCTTCCTCCTCCATTCGCCGCAGGTTCCTGTACACCGTACCGGGGTCCGGAAACCCACTTCCGCCCAGCACCTGGCCCAGGCGTTCCACCAGCTGGTAACCATGGGACGGGCCACTCTTCAAAAGCAGAAGCAGCCACGCTTCCAGGAACCTCTCCCCCCGCCGGTCATGACAGCCGCAGGCGCCCGCGCGGAAACCGCGGCCATGCTCGCCGCACATCAGTGGCTCACCCTCCTAAGTGCAATGTACACTTATCAGCACGATTATACCCGGTCCCGGCACCGCCGTCAACACCATTGCTGCAACCCACCAGGACGCGGTGACTACGGCGGAACACCCCGGAGCGCTGCACCATGTCCCACCCTATGACTTGCCAGTAAGTGTCAGATCACCCTCATGGTGATTATCCATGACGTGCACTGCCTCGCGGTTGATCTCGAGCTCACAGGGCGTATAGCGATGCAGAACGCCGGGCGCGACGCGGGATGTGATGGCCATACGCCCCCACCCCGCCCCCGACCCCGCGAAGCACCACGTGGCCAGCCCGGGCGCTTTTGTGGGCCAGCTCCGCCGTTTGCTGGCACGCCTCAGGCTCCACCGTCGCGACCGGCAGCCCCGGACCAGTCCAGCCGGGCCTCGGCCCACCCGCACCAGGTCACCCTCAACCTTGGCCCACTCGTGCGTCTTGCTGTACCTGTACTCCTCGGGATGCATCACTTTTCCCCCTTGGTCCGGCCAGCATTCCCCCTGGCCCAACGCTTCTTCCAGCCGGGCAAGCCTTTCCTCATTTCCCGGCTCGCAGAGAACCGGGCAGTCACGGGCCCCGCGCTCACCTGAGGCCACCTTCGCCGCAAACGCCAGGCAGGCGGGTTCGCCGCAGCGGCCGCAATTGGACCGGGGTAACAGCCTGTAAACGTCCAGCACCTTCAACTCAGCACGCCGCCGGTGGCTGGGCTGGATCCTGTCACGGTTGGCATGCGTGCTGCGGATAACCTCCACCAGCCACTCCATGACCCGCCGGGCTTCTTCTTCATCCTCCAGCCGCGTGATGGTAACCTGCCGGGCATGCAGCGTGACAGCCTTGCCCTCCTTCATGAACCTCAGATAAGGCCCGGTAGGTTCATAGAAGCACCCCTGAAGCGTCGCATTCAGGTACGGCAACAACTCCGATATGTCCTCTTCCAGGTCGAAGATGGCGTTCACGGTGGGGGCGGCAGGATTCATTCCGGCAGGACGATCCTGATCGAGTACTTCTCCAGCACCGCACGTACCCCCCTCAACCAGCAGTCCACAGTACCCCTTCCGGTCCGCCACTATTGTCCGGCCCTGAGCGCCCTCACCGCCTCGGCCACTTTCTCCGCAGCTTCTTCGGTCGTCATGTTGCGCAGGTCGAGGGGCACCACCTGCCCGTCAAAGCTCACACCGGCAGCGGTAAAGGTTTCCTTCAACATCTTGCGCTGCAGGGCGGGATCGCACGCTCCCACGAGGTACGTGACGGCCGGCCGAACCAGGTCGGCCAGGAAACGCAGCCCATCGTCACCGCAAAGCTGGGGGTGCGCCACCGCGAATTCCACGTCAGGGTTGTCTCGAAGGCGATTAACCAGGGTCCAGGCATCGACCCGCTCAAAACCGGGACACCCCCGGCACACGCACAGCAAGACCCGCGGCCTCCGCAAGGTATCGCCTCCTCCCGCCACAGCGCACCTCAGACCCCATAGCGATCCGGGAGGCACAACTGGCCGTGCCTCCCGCCCGCCACTGAAGACCGATTGCCCCCCGAGGTCTCCCGGCAACCTCCCCCCTAACCGGGCCCGGAACCCACCTTCCCCCGACGGAAGGCTACCGCCCAATCCGTCAGGGTGTAATCGGGCATCTGGGGAAAGCCTATGTCCACGGGCGTCGGGTAGGCAGCCGTCTTCGCCGTGCCCACCAGGCCGTCCAGTATCTCCTGGGCCATGTCGGCAGGGAAGGCCACCGTCAGCTCCTCGTCCTGCGCCAGGGCCGTCTTGCGGTCCCCGAAACAGGGGATGGCGAGAGCGAAGTCGTGCTTGGTGTACGTCTCCGCGATGATGTCCGCACACAGGCTGTATTCGCCACCCGTGCTGAAGGCCGCCCGTCCTCCCCGCCGGTAAAGATAGGCCTGTACCACCCTCACCGCTTGGGCCGTGTTCGCGTACATCACCACCATATCGGGTTCAAACGTCAACCGGTCGAGCGGCGCCGCGGCAAAAGCCTTGACAGTCCCCGCCGGAATGCGCGGAACCAGTTCCGTGAAGCGGCGCGCGGAATCGAGGTCCGCGTGCAGCATCTCGGCGATCTTCCCCGACCGCATGTTTTCCGGCGGCTCCATCATGCCCAGGGCCACCGCGCCGACCACACACGCCATGTCCTGCCAGGTGGCGTACATGCACCGCCCGTAGTAGCGGACCAGAGCTGTCACCTGGCACACGTTCATGGGGTGCCGCGGGGACAAAAGCCCAGGCGGTCGCTCGTCCAGGCTGCGGTAAAGCTTGACCCCGAAGGGAAAGGTCTTCGGCCGCAGGGAAGACATGACGTGGCCGTACAGATCCCGCAGGACGCCCCCGCACTCTGCGCGTTCACCGGCAGGCCCAGCCAGCATCACGCTTCACCCCCGGATGCGGAGGCCGCGGCAGGCTCCTCGCCTTCAATCGCTGCCAGTATGGCCTCGACCGTCCTGGCCACGTCCTCCTGGGAGATGTACTCCATCACATCCTTGGGCTCGCCGTCCAGATCCCTGTGCAGCGGCACTTTCTTCACCCCCAGGTCCACGGCCAGGGTGATTGACCTCGTGATGGGAAAGCCCGCCGCCTCGACCAGCTTCTTCGCGCAGTTGTTGGCACAGCCATCCACCGTGATGATCTTTTTCGCCGCCTTCGCCTTGGCCAGCACCATCTTCACTTCCACCGGAAGTCCCGCCAGGCAGAAGATGGCCGCCTTCTTGAGACCCACCCTCCGCACCGCTTCCATCCCCGCCAGGGCGGTGATGTACCCCGTGTTCGAAAGGCCGCCGAAGCACACGAAGATCGCGTTTTCGTGCGTGACCATCCCGGGCTGCCATTCCATGGGCTGCGTCATTTCCTTATCTCCTCCCCTGTGAGAACTACTGCTTTCTCTGTCCCCCTGCCGGCCGTCTGCCCTTGGGTGACTGCATCTCGCGCGTCACCCGGGCACGCTGCTGGTGCCACCTTCCTGCCGCTCTCCCACAAGCCTTTCCACTCCCACCCCCACAAGAGCTGCCATCAGCATCACCATGACCATGCGCACCAGGGCGAACTGCCACCCCAGGAACCGGCCTTCCAGCGGCAGCAGCGGAGCCTTCCCTCCCCAAGCCGTCACCAGCGCGGCCAGCACACCGACCCTGGCCCCCTTCTGCCGCAAGGCTGCCAGCAGGGGGAACACCGTCACCAGCGACCCGCCCAGGAATATGCCCAGCGTGGAAGCCAGGGCAAATCCCTTCGCCCCCGAGCTCCTACCCAGCCACCTGGCCATGGCCGCCGGCTTCACCCAGGCCTGTAAGAGCCCGATGTAAACGAACACGCTCAGGATGATGAGCCACGAGATGGCAAGAGCATTCCAGGCCACATGCACCACCACCGCGCCCCGTGCCGGCGAAACCAGCCAGACCGATCCCGCCAGCACGCCCGCCGCCACCAGACTGGCCAGGGAAGAGTCAAGCTTCTTCATGACAGGATCGCCCCCATCGCCAGCGCCACCAGGAAGACCGCCACAAACGTCAGCACGTTCCTCGCCACCGTGAACCGCAACCCCAGCATGCTCACCTCGATGGGCAGCGTGGAGACGCCGATCAGTATGGCCGTGAGGATGAACCCCGCCAGGGCCCCTATGCTCGCCCCGTTGGCCAGAAGATATCCGGCAAAGGGGAAAACGGCAGAAGGCTGGATGAGGGCCACCGAGCCCACCGCCTCCCCGTAGAGGACGGCCAGGGGTCCACTGTGACCACCCAGGACGGCAGCGATGACCGAACGTGGCACGTAAGCCTGAGCTACGCCCATCAGCACGAATACGAGGAGGATGAAGGGCATGGTCTTCTTGAACGTGGCCAGGGTGATGGACAGTGCCCGCCGGGTGGTGCCCCGGTCCTTCCTCCATGAAACCAGAAGCAGCACCCCGGCCAGGCCCAGGTACACGATCTCCGCCACCCGCCTCGCCTCCCGCTCACCCGGGCTAGCCCACTATCGCCCCGAAGATCATCCCCGTGAGCGTGGCCATCACCGCCACCAGGCCCACGTACGTCAGCATCTTCTTCGTGCCGATCACGCTGCGGATCACCAGCATGTTGGGCAGGCTAAGAGCCGGGCCCGCCAGAAGCAAGGCCAGGGCGGGACCCTGCCCCATCCCCGACCCTAACAGCCCCTGCAGGATGGGCACCTCCGTCAACGTGGCGAAGTACATCAGCGCCCCGGCCACCGAAGCAAGCAGGTTCGCCCGCAGGGAGTTGCCGCCCACCGCAGCCTCGATCCACCGCGACGGAATCAGCCCGGCATCCGTGCCCGGCCGGCCCATGAGAACCCCCGCGGCCAGCACACCCGCAAAAAGAAGCGGTATGATCTGCCCGGCAAAACCCCAGGTGGCGCTCACCCAGGAAGAAAGCTCGGCCCGGCGGAACCACCTGGCCAGCATATAGGCGAGGAGGACCAAGAGCGCTCCCGTAATGTACCACTTGACCTCGAACACCGCGTTCCAGAACCCCACCGGCTGCGCCGGCTTCCCCCAGTTGGCGAACACCAGGATACCGACCATGGCCGCGAAGTACAAAAGGTTCTGCGCCCCGCTCCGGGCCTCTTTCTGCCTCATCGCTTCCGCTACCCGCTGCGACACCGCCTCCGTGCGCTGCTTCTCCTCGTGGCGGTAAATGTACGCCATGATCAGCCCTATCACCGCCGAAAAGAACACCGCACCGAGCGCCCTCGCCAGCCCCAGCTTCCACCCCAGCACCCTGGCCGTCAGGATGATGGCCAGGATGTTGATGGCCGGCCCCGAGTAAAGGAACGCTATGGCAGGACCCAGCCCCGCCCCCCGCTGGTATATCCCCGCAAACAAGGGCAGCACCGTGCACGAGCATACCGCCAGGATGGTCCCCGAGACCGAGGCCACCGAGTACGAAAGCCACTTTTTGGCCTGCCCGCTGAAGTACTTGATCACCGAAGCCTGCGACACGAAGTTCGCGATCGCCCCGGCGATGAACAGGGCCGGCACCAGGCACAGGAGCACGTGCTGGCGCGCGTACTCCTGCAGCATGTGGAAGGCTTCCAGGATGGCCCCTGACACCCGCGGGTGCCCGAACGGCACGAAGTAGGCGGCAAGGAATGCCCCGAGCAGCCAGAAGAACTTGCGTAACTCTGCCACGATCTCCGCCCTCTTTCCCCTATGAGAAACCGTTCATAATCGCGGGCCGGTAAAAGGCCACCCGCAGGTGGCCATTACCTCCTTACTTTCCTGTAATCCAGCCTGTGATCTCCCGCACCGTGGCCACCCGGCCCTGGAGCTTCAGCTCGCCGTCGATGATTATGGCCGGGGTGTGGTTGACGCCCCGCTGCATGATCTCGAACACGTCCTCGACCTTCACGACCTCCGCCTCCCGGCCGCTCTCGGCCAGGGCCTCCGTCACGTTCTTCAGCAGCGCCTGGCACTTCTGGCAGCCCGGTCCCAGAACCTCGATCTTCACCGCCGCACCTCCTGTCCTTGATTAGCGTTATGAATATATCATCATAATCCGCTACCGTCAACACGCCGCGCCTCGGCAAGCACCTTCTCCGCCCGGCTCAGGTGGCCGATACACACCTCCCGGGCCAGCCTGAGTATCTCCAGCACCCGGGGGTCGGCAAGCGAGTAAAACGTCCGCGTCCCTTCCCGCCTGAAGTTGACGATACCCCGGTCCCGCAGGATGGCCAGGTGCTTGGACACGCTCGATTGCTCCATGCCCAGGGCAGGGATGATCTCGCAGACGCACTTTTCCCCCGAGCAGTCCCTCCCCGAGCACAGGTCGCCATCGACCAGGAACTCCACGATCCGCAACCTAGCCGGGTGCCCCAGGGCTCTCAGCACCGCCGCCATCTGCTCGAGTAAACCCTCCGTCACAGAAGCCACCACCATCTTGGAATATATGCTTAGCTTCAAGATACTCTACTGAGAGGAACCTGTCAAGCACTTGACACAGGAAGAGGATGAAGATATGCTCAATGAGTGATAGCCCGCCAGACCGGCGGGAGAAGCACACTCGGAAAGGAGTGGCAGCTCCGTTGGCCGAGAACCGTACCATCGGGCTCTCTCTGCTCGACCGCCTGCTCACCTTGTGGATACTCCTGGCCATGGCCGCCGGGGTGGCGTTGGGGTACGTGTTCCCCGGGGTGGCTGACCTGCTTGACAGGCTGTCAGTCGGCACCACCTCTATCCCCATCGCCGTCGGCCTCATCGTCATGATGTACCCTCCCCTGGCCAAGGTCAGGTACGGTGAACTGGGCAAGGTGTTCCGCAACACCCGGGTGCTCGCCCTGTCTCTCGTCCAGAACTGGATCATCGGCCCCATCCTGATGTTCATCCTGGCCATCACTTTTTTGCGCAACTACCCCGAATACATGGTGGGGCTCATCCTCATCGGCCTGGCCCGCTGCATCGCCATGGTCATCGTGTGGAACGCCCTGGCGCGGGGCGATAGCGAGTACGCCGCCGCCCTGGTGGCATTCAACTCCCTTTTCCAGGTGTTCTTCTACTCGGTCTATAGCTACGTGTTCATTACCATCCTCCCCACCGTCTTCGGACTGAAAGGTGCCGTGGTGCACGTCACCATCGGCGAGGTGGCGAAGAGCGTTGCCATTTACCTGGGCATCCCCTTCGTGGCCGGCTTCCTCACCAGGACCATCCTCGCACCCCTCAAGGGCGAGAAATGGTACGAGGAGCGGTTCGTCCCCCGCATTAGCCCCTTGGCCCTCATAGCCCTCCTCTTCACCATCGTGGTCATGTTCTCCCTCAAGGGCGGATACATCGTCAGGCTGCCCCTGGATGTGGTCAGGATAGCCATACCCCTCATCGTCTATTTCGTCGTCATGTTCCTGGCGTCTTTCTTCCTCAGCATGCGCCTCGGGGTGAACTACCCGCAGACGACCAGCCTCTCCTTCACCGCCGCCAGCAACAACTTCGAGCTGGCCATCGCGGTGGCGGTGGCGGTGTTCGGGCTCAACTCCGGCCAGGCCTTCGCCGCCGTCATCGGTCCCCTCATAGAGGTCCCGGTGATGCTGGCGCTGGTCAACGTGGCCCTCGCGTTCCACCGCCGCTACTACCGCCCGGACGTCACCCCGGCGTGGCGCTCGTGAGGCGCCACCTCGGGTGCCCACCGGGATCACCGGGAAGCCGCTTCCAAGTAAGAGGGGTGATGCCACCTGCCGGGCAGCAGCTTCGCCAGGTCAAGAGCGGGACGCCTCCTCGTCCCGCTCGCCCTTCTCCTCGCCCTAACCGCCATCGTGGTGGGAAAACAGCTGGCTCACCGGGGCGAAACCGAAAGCCCATCCAGTCCGTCCCGGGCGGCGCTCGCCGCAGCCAGGCAGCGCGGCCTCCCGGTATGGCTGCTCTTCCACTCTTCCAACTGCGAGCCGTGCAAGGAGATGGAGGCAGTGTTTGACCGCCTGCGCCCGGAGTTCGAGGGCAGGGTGGCGTTCGTCTCCGTCAACGTGGAAGACCGCACGGAGGAGGATCTGGTCCGGCAGTACGGCGTTCAGTTCATTCCCACCACGTTCCTGCTCGATAAATCCGGACAGGTGGTAGCCAGGGCTGTCGGCGTCATACCTGTTGAAGAGATGCGCGCTGCCCTGACCCGACTCGCGGGAGGCAGCTAGATGGAGGCCACCCTGGCCCGCCACCTTGCCCACCTCACCGGCGGCCATGCGGCCGTTGCTTTCGCCCTCGCGTTCTTCGGCGGCCTCGTCACCAGCCTGGGTCCATGCAACCTCTCCATCATCCCTCTCCTCGTGGCGTATACCACGGGGCAGCGCGAAGCGGCGGGGTGGAAGGGGTTCTGGCTGGGCGTTTCCTTCACCCTGGGCACGTCGGTCACTTTCACCATGATGGGGGTTGCCGCAGCCACCCTGGGCGGCCTGCTGGGCTTTTCCCGAACCGTCCTCTACTACCTGGCGGCTGCCGTCAGCATCCTCGCCGGCCTGCACCTCGCCGGCCTAGTGCAGGTGTCCCTGCCGTCGGTCGGATTGCGCTCGCTCAGGCGCTTCCCCGCCGGCGGCCTCGCGGGAGCTTTCTTCCTCGGCCTCGTGCTCGGCGTGGCCGGCTCCCAGTGCGCAACGCCGGTCCTGCTAGCCATCCTCACCCTTGTCATGGCCCAGGGCAAGCTGGCCTTCGGTACCGGCCTGCTATTCGCCTACGGATTGGGCAGGGGCGCGCCCCTCACACTGGCCGCCACCTTCACCGCAGCCCTAAAACAGGTGCCCCTCATCTCCCGCTGGACCTCATGGCTCGAAAAGGCGGCCGGCTTAGTGCTCATCGGCTTCGGCCTTTACTACGCCTGGTCAGCATAGCCGGTGTCGGCCGTCATGCAGAACCCCGCCGCCCGGCACCCTGCAGGCACTCTCAACGACGGTCTCTACTGTACATCTACTGTGCAGCCGCCTTGACATGCCCTGTCGCCGGTGGTATAAGGGATGCGTAGGATACCTATATATCGGGGGGCAAGCTGTGGTGCCGGAGCTCACCAGCAAGGAGTTTTGGAAACACCAGATAAACCTGGGCCTGTCCCGGTTCTTCCTCCTCATGGTGCTCCACCGCGCCCCCCGCCACGCCTACGCGGCGGTACGGGAGCTCAGCACCCTGACCTCCGGTTGCTGCACCCCCACCCTGGCCACGGTCTACCCCCTCCTGGACGAGATGGAGCGGGAGGGTTACCTGGAAAGCCGGCCCGACTTCACCGGGGCGCGCCGGCGGCGGGTGTACCGCCTCACCCCGCGGGGGGAGCAGGCGTACCGGGCGGCGGCACAGGCCTGGGCGGAGGTGGTACCCCTCGTGCAGCGGGCGCTCGAGGGTGAACGGGAGACGGTGGAGGTGAAAGTGGATGCCGGATTTGCCCGGGAAGTCAAAGGGTAACCAAGGATTGTGGCGGCGCCTCCTGGGCGGCGGCGGGTCCTGCTGCTGCGGAGTCCGCATCGTCGAGGAACCCGAGGAGGCGCCAAAGGAGCAGAAGGACTCCGGCGCCGGGCGCGCCGGACAGGCCGACGACCCGAAGGAGAAGGACAGCTGAGACTCCGCTGACGGGGGGCCCCGACAAATGACATCCACGCTGGCAGCGGCAGGCCGGTGGTTTCTCGTCATCACCGGCGAACTGGTGGTACTGTTCCTCGCCGTCACCTTCCTGGTGGGCCTCGTCACACACTTCCTTCCCCCCGAGAGGGTCCAGAGCGTCCTGGGCAGGAGGAACGCCTGGGTGGCCACGGTGCTCACGGCGGCGTTCGGAGCCGTCACGCCTTTCTGCTCCTGCTCCACCATCCCCATCCTGGCGGGCATGCTGGGGGCGGGCGTCCCCTTCGGCGCCGCCAGCGCCTTCCTCATCGCCTCACCCCTCCTCAACCCGGTCATCCTCACCATGATGGCCACCATTCTGGGCCCGGCCACCGCGGCCGCCTACACCGCCCTCGTCTTCCCCCTCAGCGTAATCTCGGGCCGCCTCTGGGAACGTGCGGGGCTCGCCGCCGACGTCAAGCGGGTGAGGGTCGTGAGGGACGACGAGCAGGGGACCGGGTCGCGCCCTGCCCCCGGCGCCCTGGCCGCCGCCCTGGCGTTCGCGCTGAGCCTGTTCCGCCAGGTGCTCCCCTACCTCCTCGTCGGCGCTGCGGTCGGAGCGTTCATCTACGGATTCGTGCCCCAGGAGCTCGTCGTCAGGCTGGCCGGACCGCACAATCCCTTCGCCATACTGGTGGCGGCTGCTCTCGGAGTCCCCATGTACATCCGCGCCGAGACTATCATCCCCATCGGGGCGGTGCTCGCCTCCAAGGGCATGAGCCTGGGGGCTGTGGTCGCCCTGCTCATCGGGGGGCGGGGGCCAGCATCCCCGAGCTCGCCCTGCTGGGTTCCCTCTTCAAGAAAAGAACAGTAGCGACCTTCGCCCTCACCGTCTTCCTGGTAGCGGTGGCCACCGGGCTGGTGCTGGAGGCGCTGCGCTGACCTTCTGCCGATGCCCGTGTCATCGGGTGATGCGCCGGTAGTACCCTGAACCCTTCGCCGTCAGGTGTGACGCCAGAGACAGGCCAGTACCGGGCCGCGGTAGCTGCGGGACGTGCCGGGTTAGGATCCCTCAGCGCGACTCCAGGGCCTCCTGCAGCATCCTCTTCAGTTCCTCCCGGCGCGGCACCCGCCCCGACACGAGCAGGCGGTCCCCCACCGCCAGCGCGGGCGAGGCGAACACCCCGAACCGCCCTATCTCCCGCGGGTCGCGCACGTGCTCGAAGTCAACCCCCACCCCCAGCTCGCCCAGGACGTCCAGCACCAGGCGCTCCAGCGCCTGGCAGTTGGGGCATCCCGGCCCCAGCACCTTCACCTTGGGGACCGCACTCTTCCGCGGCGGCCGCTCCCCCTTCCACACCAGGTACTCCTCGAGCAGCGCCTCCGCGTAGGCCACCTCCCTGCGCCCAGGCACGTAGTTCTTCTCCTTGACGCGGGAGAGCAGGAAAGCCTTGCGTCCCTCGGGGTCAACGATCCCGGCCGCCTCGAGCTCCGCGAAGGCCTCGTCCAGGCCGATGAGGCCCACCTCCACGCCCCCCACCACCACCAGGCGCACTCCCGGTATCACGCTCTCCCCCCTCACCCTCCGGCAAAGGCCATGAACACCGACACGGAGTCCCCGGGGCCGACCTCCTGCCCTTCGCGCAGCACCACGCCCCCCACGCTCACGGCCACCAGGGACCTCGCCGCTTCCCCCGTGCCCAGCAGGCGCGACAACTCCGGTACCTGCTCCGCCAGGGCGGAGATCACCTCCTCCCTGCGCGCGGGAAGGTCCAGCTCCACTTCCACGCTCTCCTTGCCCACCAGCCGCCCGAGGCCCCCTCCCAGCTCGACATTGAGCCTTGCTACCGCCAACACCTCACACCTCCCGCCGGCTTAGCGGAGGCACAACTCCGCCTCCATGGCGTACTGCACTGCCTTCTGCCGGCGCTCCCCTGCGTCCGCCGGCGGCATCCCCGGCCCGTTCAGGCACCCGCCGGGGCAGGCGGTGATCTCCAGGTAGGGCAGTCCCTCCCAGGGACCGGCGCTGACCCGGGAAAGCATCCGGCGGCATTCCTCCAGCCCACTTGCGTGAACCACGGCCACCGAGATACGGGCCAGGGCGTCCGCCGTGCGGTCGGGCACCGAGGGCTCGCACCGCCCGGGGTCGATTCCCCTGGCGTACCACCAGGACGCCACTTCCCGGAAGGTGAGCACCGCGTCCGGCTGCACGGGCTCGGGCAGCAGGCGCTTGGCCTCGCACGGCCCCAGGAAGACCGCACGCGCACCCGGGTACCGGTACCTGAGCCGGGCGAGGTGAAGCCCCATGGCGGAAGCCGGCTCGACCCGGGGAAGCAGCCACGGGAACTCCCCGGCGATCAGGCGCCTTACCACCGGGCACGAACCCGAAAGGACCGGGACCGCCTCCCGCGCCATCTCCTCCCGCCGCCTGATCATCTCCCCCAGCACCGAGGCGGTCTCTTCCACCACCCGGAAACCCAGCGACCGCAGCGCCGCCACCACCTGCCCGGGAGAGGCCTCGAACGCCGCCACGTAAGAGGGGGCCAGGCTCACGACCACCGGTCCGTCCCCGGCCAGCATCTCCTCGACCCGGCGCCAGGCTCCCGCCCCCCGGGATCCGGCTCGCGGCATGGTCCCCACGGCCCTCCTCCCCCGGGCCCCTTCACCACGCACCCTCACCCACCAGTTCCTCCAGGGCCTCCCGGGCGGAGGCGTACCCGGCCTCCCCCAGGGCGGGGCAGCCCGAGAGCCGCTGCTCCCCCATGACCAGCCTCGCGGCGAACGCCATGCAGGTAAGCTCCCCGCACCGCCGGCAGTTGGTGCGCGGCAGCAGCCTCCACACCTCCAGGGCGCCAGGTGCCCGCCGGTCCGGGCAGGCCGGTGACAGCTCGTGTCTCCTCTCCCAGGCGGCGTTAATCGCGCTCCTGAGCCACTCCAGCGTCTCCCACGCGTCGGTCGTGTTCTCCAGCTTGGTAACCGTCACCTCTCGGGGGTGGAGCCCGATCACCCTCGGCCCCCGCTTGAGCGTCACCGAGGGGCCGGCAGGGTTGTACTCTGCCGCCCTCCACAGGCTCCCCAGGTACGGCATCACCGGCGTCACATCGTCACTCAGGGACGCGCGCAGGCGGATCTTGCCCTCTTCCGCGGTGCACGGTTCTATATACAGGATGTCTATGCTGCGCAGCAGCACGCCTCACTCCCCCGTGCCGATCTTCCCCCGCATGCACGGGACTTCCTTCTTGAGCTGGGGCAGGACTACGCGGCGCAGGAACTCCAGCGCCTCCCGGGCGTCGGCGTCTATGCAGATCCTCTGCAGCCAGACCTGTTCTTCCTCACCCACCACCACGAAGGCCTTGGCCAAGCCCCCCACCCCCCCTCACCCGCCCGGCGATCTCGCGCACCGCCTCGAGCAGGGCACTGACATCCGATTCGCCGCTGTAGTACCCGAAGCTAGCCCTCACGGTGCCCGTGGCCAGCGTACCCAGCACGCGGTGGGCACACGGCGCGCAGTGCAACCCCGCCCGCACCATGATCCCGTAGACCCGGTCCAGCACGTACGCCACCTCTTCGCAGGGCACCCCCTCCACGTTGAAGGAAACCACCCCCACGTGCGGCCCGCCGTCGTGGCCGTACACCGCCACCCCCGGGATGCTCCGCAGGCCTTCCGCCAGATGAGCTGCCAGTTCCGCTTCCCGCCGGCCCACCCGCTCCACACCCTGCTCGAGCAGGAACTCCACCCCAGCACCCAAACCCGCCAGGCCGGGGACGTTCAAGGTGCCCGCCTCGTACCGGTCGGGCAGGCTCCGGGGCTGGTCTTCCCTCGCTGACTCGCTGCCGGTACCCACGTGCTTGAGCGGCTCCGGCTCAACTCCTTCCCCTATGTAGAGCCCGCCGGTGCCCTGGGGACCCAGCAGCCCCTTGTGGCCGGTGAAGGCCAGGAGGCACACCCCCAACTCCGCCACGTCGACGGGGACCGCGCCCGCCGTCTGGGCGGCGTCCAAGAGGAGCGGCACCCCCTGAACCCGGCACAGTTCGCCGATCTCGGGCACGGGAAGCAGCACGCCGGTGACGTTCGAAGCACCCGTAACGACCACCAACCGCGGACGCTCCCGCAGCCACTCCCGGAACACGGTGAGGTCAAAGGGCCCCGCCCCACCGGGAGGCACCACCCGCACCTGGACGCCCCGGGCTCTCTCGAGCCACTTGAGTGTGCGCCACACGGCGTTGTGCTCCCAAGAGCTGGTGATTACCACGTCGCCTTCCCCGAGCAGCCCCTTCAGGGCCAGGTTCAAAGACGCAGTGGCGTTGGCGGTGAATACCACCCTCTTCGGGTCCTCGACTCCCAACAGCGTGCTCACGGCGCGGCGGGCAGCGTACACTACGCGGTCGGCCTCCAGCGCGCGCCGGTAGCCCCCGCGCCCGGCGCTCGCTCCCACGCCCCGCATGAACTCCTCCACCGCCCGGTAGACGCACTCAGGCTTGGGGTAGGACGTAGCTGCATTGTCCAGGTAGATTTCCACCAGCAAAACCTCTGGAAGGAAGGGGAATAGTCTCCACAAGCAATATATACCGCAGCCGCTCTGGGGTCAACCGCAGCGGGTCGCTCCCAGGACCACCGGCACCAGCACCGCGCTCGAGACAGGAACACCTGGAACTGGTGAAGAAACACTTCCCCGACCCGGACGCCGCGAAGAGCTGCCTGGCCAGCCTGGGCATCAAGGACGAGGCGGCAACTTCGGGAGCTTGGCTTATCCCAACACCTGGCCGCCAGGAGGGTGGTACACTGCAGCACTCACCAAAGAGTTCCACGACTCAAGGCGGGGGAAGACCGGTTGTGGTAAGAAAGGCCGCAGGAACCCTCCTTCGTTGCCTGCGCGGTAACAGCTATGACCGCATGGAATGGGCCGGTGCGTTCGGGGACATGGGTACCCTGGTGCCGTTCGTCCTGGCATACGTAACCGTGCTGCGGGTGGACCCGGTAGGCTTGCTGTTCGCCTTTGCCCTCGCCAAGATCGTAGCCGGCCTGTACTACCGGACGCCAATACCAATCCAGCCCATGAAAGCGATAGGAATCGCTTCCACCATGCAACTTGGTTCCGTCACTCCGGCCATGGTGTGGGGAGCCGGAGTGTTCACCGGCCTGACCTGGCTGGTCCTGGGTCTTACCAACACGGTGGATAGGGTCGCCGCACTGGCCAGGCCGCCGGTGGTCAGGGGGATGGTACTCGGATTGGCCCTGAGCTTCATGCGCGAGGGCCTGAGTACCATGCATGCCGACCCCGTCGTCGCCGTGGCGGCCTTCCTGGCGGCTCTGCTGCTACTCCCCAACCGCCGGATGCCGGCCATGTTCGCGCTGCTCATCCTGGGTCTGGCCGTCGGCCTGGCCCGCCATCCCGCCCTGGCCGCCCAGGTCACGCAAAGCATTGGCCTTCGCCTACCGCATCTTGGGATCCCGCGGCTGCACCTCAGCGACTTCGTCTCCGGTACCCTTCTCCTCGGCCTCCCCCAGCTTCCCCTGACCCTGGGAAACGCCATCATCGCGATAGTCGCCGAGAACAACGAGCTTTTCCCGCACCGTCCCATCACTGTACGGAAGGTGGCAGTTTCCACCGGCATAATCAACCTCGCGGCACCCTTCTTCGGCGGGGTCCCCATGTGCCACGGAGCGGGAGGAATGGCCGGCCACGTCCGGTTCGGCGCCCGCACGGGAGGCGCACTGGTGATCCTGGGAGGCCTCCTTCTGGCCGCTACGCTTCTCTTCGGTGAGGGCGTAACTGTGGCCTTCAGATTGTTCCCCGCCGGCGTCTTGGGTGTGATCCTCTTCTTCTCCGGCCTCGAACTGGCCGCAACCAGCAAGATCTGGGAACTGCCTGCCGGGGACTTCCCTCTCGCCATCATCACCACTGCCCTGGCCATGTGGAACATGGGAACCGCCTTCCTGGTCGGCGTTATCCTCTGGCACGCCTCAAAGAGGCGGTGGGTGCACCTGGCACCAGCTTGTTAACTGTCTCCATATCATCGTCTCACGCCTAACCGCACACGGCACACCGGCCGACGCAGCCAGCAACCTCTGTATTTCGTCACGCACATGCGGGATCGTCCAGGGTTGGACAGCGTCTCCCAGAACGACACCACCGGGTCTTGGCCAACCGGACGAGTTCCAAGAGTGGTGCTCCTCTCACGGTTGGGTAGATCAAGTTGGTGAGGCCGTCCTCCCAGGTAGGGCCACGGTTTCCATGCACGTCGCACGATGCCCGTTGTGTGGACCAAAACAAACGGCGCTGCCCGGAAGCGGCAACAGCGCAACAGGGAGCGCAGGCCCTGGTATAATACCAGGGAGGTGATCGGACTTGGCTCTTCCCCGCCCTGAAGTCCTCCACCCCCACGTGACCCGAGTCCCCGGTTGCTGCGGGGGCCGCCCGGTCATACGCGGCACCCGATTCCCCGTCAGTTCGGTAGTCTTCTACGTCCTGCGGCAGGGAATGACCCCCGAAGAACTCGTCCGCGAATTCCCCCACCTGACCCTGGCCCAGGTGTACGACGCCCTCTCGTACTACTACGATCACAAGGAAGAAATCGACCAGGAAACGTGCGTACGTACCGTGCCTTCAGCCCCTGATTCGCAGGAAGGAAACTGATGGCCACCATCCGCCTCTTCGACGAAGACGTCCGCCCACTGCTGGCAGCAGTACTGCGCCATCGCGGGTACGATGTCCTGACCACTGCAGAGGCCGGCATGATCGGCAGGTCCGACGCACAGCAAGGCGACTTCGCCACGTCCCAGGGCCGCGTCCTTTTCACGCATAACGTCCGCGATTACATACACCTCGCGCAAGAATACTCCCGCACACGCCCGTCCCACGCCGCGATCACCCTTGCGCCCCAAATGCCCTTCAAGGAGCTCCTCAGGTTAACCCTGCGCCTGCTTGCCCAGATCGGAAGTGAACCGTTTACTGACCGGATCCAGTGGCTCACTGGCTTTCGGACCTAACAAAGTCCGGGAACCACGCAGCACGCCTTTGTTATCCGACGTTGGCCGACGGCGTTAACCACGCTTGGCGGACCCCTGTTCCGCCCACGGTCGGGAAGGGTCGCGGTCTGGACCACCAGTACCGGGTAGGGGCCGGCCTCGCCAGAAAGCGCGTTGAACTGGCAAGGGAACATCTCCCCGACTCGGAGGCCATCCAGAACCACGCGTCAGCAGGTGGGGAGAACTGAGTTCGGGAGAACTAGCTGCCATACCATGTACGGCGTGCCCAAAGCACAAAGACACCCCGCAGGAACTGCAGCCCCATGGGCGAAAATACCACTTGGCAAGCGCACACGACACGACGATCCAGGGAAGCGACAGACATACCTGCACACGGCCCCGGACACACAGGCACTTCCACCCCTAACCACTCTCACGTGTACCTCCAGCCCCGGGGCACCTGAGAACACGCAGGAAGGCGGTGGTTGCATGTTTGCCCAAGCCGCCATGCGCCCGGGGCCCGACGTGGACTGGGAGGAGTTCCTGACGGGGTTCCGGGGCGCCCCGGGCATCATGGTCATGGTGGCTGAAGGGACGCCCTTCGAGTTCGAGCGGGTGGCGCCTCTGTTCCGGGAACTCGACGCCGAGGTGTTCGGAGGCGTCTTCCCGGGGGTCATCTTCGGCGACCGCTGGTACAGGAGCGGGGCGGTCGCCTGCGCGTTCACGGACCCTGTGCGCGTTCTTCAGTTCAGTAGCCTGGGGGAACCGCGGCTCGAGCAGGGGCAGAACACCACGCTCCTCGTCCTCCTCGACGGCATGGCGGCCGATATATCCGACTTCCTGCACGGCCTGTTCGCTTCCTGCGGCCCGGGGACCACGTTCGTCGGGGGCGGCGCAGGCAGGCTCACCCTGCGCCGGGAACCGTGCCTGTTCACCCGCGACGGCATCTTCGCCGGAGGAGCCATACTGGCCGCCACAGACCAGACCGTGGCCGTCGGGGTCGAGCACGGCTGGCAGGCATTCCAGGGACCCTACGTCGCCACCAGGGCCGAGGGTACCCGCCTGAAGGAGCTCAACTGGAGACCGGCTTTCGAGGTGTACAGGCAGGCGATCGAGCGCTGCTCGGGAGAGACCCTGCACGAGGGCAACTTCTTCGACGTCGCCAAGCGCTTTCCCCTGGGGATGGCCAGGCTTGACGGCAGCGTGGTGGTGAGGGACCCCATCAGAACCGAACCAGACGGCTCGCTGATCCTGGTCGGCGAAGTCCCCCAGAACTCAGTCCTGATGCTCATGAAGGGAGATCCCGATCATCTGGTCAGAGCGGCGGGCGAGGCTGCCAGGCGGGCAACCCTCGCCCACGCCCGGCGCGCGGCCGCGCCGCCGAGGGCAGCGCTGGTGATCGACTGCATCTCCCGCGTGCTGTACCTGGAAGAGGCCATGGAACGCGAGCTCCGCGCCATAAGGGACGCCCTTCCCCCTGGCATCCCCGTCTTCGGGTTCCTGAGCCTGGGAGAGGTGGCCTCCCGGGGGGACCGCTACGTGGAGTTTTACAACAAGACCACGGTCGTGGGGGTGGCATGAAGGGTGGACGCCGACCTGGTCAGGGTCATGGGGGCCCTCTCGCTGTCTTACGAGATCGCCCTGTCCATCGGGCAGAGCCTCGACATCGACCAGATGCTCGAGCACCTCTTGAAGACCCTGGTCCGCGCATCGGGCGCTCACCGGGGCACAGCCTGGCTGCTCAGAGAGGGGAAGCAGCCGCAGCCGGCGGCGACGGCCGGACCGGGCCAGCACAGGGCCCACCCGCCGGAGGCCACGCTGCGTGCCGTACGCCAGGTCCTCTCCCTGGGGCAGCCCGACGTGAAGGCTGAGGGTGACCCGGAATTCGAAGCCGCATGCGGCCACCTGACAGGCCAGGAAAAGGAGGTTCTCCTGTTCCCGGTAGGAAGGCTGCTGGTCCTGCAGCTCGTCTTCTCCCGCACCGGGGCCGCCAGGGACCTGGCAGGAGTCCTCGAGGGGCTCGCCCCCAGGGTGCACACCGCGGCACTGGCCTGCCTGGCGTACGAGGAAAGCCTGGCTGAGGAACGCAGCGGCCGCCGGCGTGCCGAGGACGCCCTCGCCCGATCAGAAGCCCGCTACCGCGAAGTGCTCGACCACATCAACGCGGGTATATACCGGAGCATGCTGGCCGGCCAGTTCCTCGACGCCAACCCGGCGTTTTTGGCCATGTTCGGCTTCCACAGCAGGCGCGAACTGGGAGAGGTCACCTGGCCAGACCTTTACGCCAACCCCGACGACCGCAGGGCCTTCCTCGACCGCATCCTCGCCGAAGGCTCCGTCAGGGGCCACGAAATCCTCTTCAGGCGGCGGGACGACCGCACGTTCTGGGGCGAAGTCACCGCCACCCTGAGCGGCGCCCGCAACGAGACCTCCCACATCATGGGCATCGTCATCGACGTGACCGAACGCAAGGCCCTCGAGCAAAAGCTCAGGGAATCGGAGTCCCGCTACCGCCTGCTGACGGAAAACACCCTGGTCGGCGTCTACCTGGTCCAGGATGGTCTGTTCCGCTACGTGAACCCCGCGCTGGCATCGACCTTCGGCTACCTTCCGGAGGAAATCATAGACCGCCTCGGCCCGCTCGACCTCACCCACCCGGACGACCGCGAAACGGTGGCGGAGAACTTCAGGCGCACGCTGGCCGGGGAAACCGGGTCAATCCGCTACACCTTCCGGGGCCTGCGCAGGGACGGGACCATCATCACCTGCGAGGTGCTGGGGACCCGCGCCGAGCTCAACGGCCGCCCCTGCCTGCTGGGGTCCCTGATGGACGTCACAGAACGCAAGCTGGCCGAGGCGAAGATGGAGTTCCTGAGCACGCACGACGCGCTGACGGGCCTTTACAACCGGGCTTTCTTCGACCAGCAGTTGCAGACCTGGAAGGACGACCCCTCCCAGTACCCCATGGTCGTCATGGTGGCGGACGTGAACGGCCTGAAATCCATCAACGACAGGCTGGGGCACGACCGCGGGGACCAGGTGCTCCAGGCAGCGGCAGGTGTGCTCAGGGCCTGCTTCCGCCCGGGAGACCTGGTGGCGCGCATCGGGGGAGACGAGTTCGCCGTCGTCCTGCCCCGGACATGCGAGCCCAAGGGCGAGGCCATCGTCCGCCGCATCCATGAGGCCATCGGGGAATACAACAGCTCGATCCGGGAAGAAGACCTGCCCCTCTCCCTGGCGGTGGGCACCGCCGTGGCCGAGTGGCCGGACAAGCCCCTGGGAGACGCCCTCAAGGCGGCGGACCGCGCCATGTACACCGGCAAGGCAGCCGCGGGGTCGGGTGCCCCGGGGCACCTCGTGCGGGCGCTGCTCTCGGCCCTGGCCGAACGCGACCTGGAAAGCGAGGAGCACACGAGGCGCCTCAAAGACCTGGCCGTCCGCCTGGCGGAAGCATGCGGCCTCAGCGAGTCACGCAAGCCTGCGCTGGCCACCCTCGCGCTGGTCCACGACATAGGGAAGATCGGGGTGCCGGACAGGGTACTGCTCAAGCCGGGCCGGTTGTCCGCCAAAGAGCGCAGGCTGATGCAACAGCACGTGGAGATAGGCTACCGCATCGCCCGGGCCACGCCGGAGCTGGCGCCCGTCGCCGAGTACATACTGCACCACCACGAACGCTGGGACGGGACCGGATACCCGGCGGGCCTCAAGGGGCCGGCAATACCGCTTCCCTGCCGCATACTGGCCGTCGTCGACGCCTACGACGCCATGACCAACCCCCGGCCCTACCGCCCCGTGGCCCTCAGCCCCCGGGAGGCGCTCGACGAACTCCACCGAATGGCGGGCCTGCAGTTCGACCCGGAACTGGTCCGGAAGTTCCTCGCCGTCACGGCTTGACCTGCCGGGCCTGGCGGGCCGCCCGGCTCGCCAGCCCCCTGGCCACCAGGTGTACGAGCAACCGCTCCTGCTGCCAGCTCAGCTCCCGGAAGTCAACACCGCAGGTCCAGCCGTCCCCCGCACGCTGCGTCCACACCACCGCGCCCTTGACCGGGCCCAGCTCCGACCACGGCTTTTCAGCAAACGCAAGCTCTAACTCTTCCCCCACCTTCAGTTCGCCCGCTCCCTGGAGCAGTATCCCACCCGGGCTTACGTCCTTCGCCCTCACCTTCTCCTCCCCGCGGGTCCGGCACAGCACCTCTAGGTCAACGGGCAGCCGGACAGCCCGGCGCTTCTGCATGACCTTCACCGGGCCGGCGAGGGAAACCCTCCACACCGTGCCCTTCAGGCGCCGCAGCCGGGCAGGGAAGGAGTGAATGCCGGTCCCAAGATGCACCCGCAGGTCGGCCCGGAACAGGTCGGGCACCCTGCTCTCGCCGGCGTTGCCCGCCGGTTCCGCCGCCAGGGATACCTGGAAGTCGCCATCCGAAACCACCCACCTTCCTTCCCACACCCCACCCCGGCTGCTCACCTCCACCCTCGCGCCCGAACCGGTCTCCAGGTGCAGCCTGTACAGCTCCTGTATATCCACGGCCACCACCCACCCTTTCCGCTTCAAATATCGGGTGGCGGCCCGGACGCCCTATACCCCTCCGGAGGCAGGCAAAGCGCCGCCATCGTTCCGCAACGCGGCGGAGGTGTCCCCGTTTTTGGCCGCGTATCCCCCGAGGGCGGCTACCAGGCGCGTGCGCTTGGCTACTCAATCTTCACCGAGGCGGACTCCCTCGCAGAACTCAAGGAAGCCGTGCGCGACGCGGTCCGGTGCCACTTCGACCATGACCAGGACTGCCCGGCGGCTCGGAGGCCGCAAGGAAAAGAATCCTGCCGAGCTGCGGGAGTTAACCGCAAGGTGGTGCAGCCTGAGGGAGTGGCCGGGCCTCTCCGACCCCAACCCCCGCTGTGGGTAAGGCGCAGCAAAGAAGCTACTGAACCCTGTAATTCACGTGGTTCAACCAGGAGGCTAAGGGTTTGGGTTTGAACCCGCGTTGCCCCGGAAGGGCGGGTGGTGGGTTTGGCGTCTCCGGGCAGCCCAACCGGCCCACCCCCTTGCCCGGCGAACCTGAGGCCGTACCTGCGTTGAAAACCCCCAGCCCCTCGGCACCGCAGCCCGCCGCACTGTGGATCTCCTTACAGGCGTGGTGGATCAGCTTTTCCTGGGTGCACGCCCTGTACCCCGCCGTCGGTCTCGCTGAGGCAGCATGCGGCGCCACCCTCCTCGGCGCTAGCCGCCGCCCATCACCCGCTCAAACACCGCCACCAGAGCTGGATCAAACTCCCTTCCCGCACCCTTCCGCAGCTCGAGAAGGGCGGCCTCACGTGCCAGCGCCGGACGGTACGGCCTCTCCGAACACATGGCGTCGTACGCGTCTGCAACCCTGATCAGCCGCGCCGCCATAGGGATCTCCCGGCCCCTCAGGCCGTCCGGGTACCCACTGCCGTCCCAGTTTTCGTGGTGGTGCCGGACTGCACGCAGGACCGCCCGCCTCAACCCGCCCCGCTTCAGGATCGCAGCTCCCACGACCGGATGTCCCTGCACCATCTCCCGCTCTTCCGGAGACAGCTGCCCCGGCTTGCTCAGCACCCATTCCGGCCACCCTATCTTCCCCACGTCGTGCAGCAGCCCGGCCAGGTAGACGTCCTTCGAGTCCACGTTCCCCTGCAGCCTGCCAGCCAACTTCCTGGCCAGAGACGCCACCCGCAAGGAGTGACCTCGCGTGTACACGTCCCGCGCTTCCACAGCAGCCACCAGCGCTCTGACCGTGCCCTCATGCGCGCTCCGGGCAGACTCGTGCAGCACCGCGTTGGCCACGGCCAGCTCGAACACCTTTCCCAGTGAAAACGCCGTCCTCGCAGCTTCCACCACTCCATCGGCCGGGACGGCAACGCCCAGCCCGAACCGGCGGCCACGTACCCGCACGAGAACCCCAGCCCCCCTGCAGCCACCTTCCTCGGCAAGCACCGGCTCCCTTCCATCGAGGGATGCGCGGGCCACCCGCAGCGCAAGCCTCCCACTCCCGCCTTTTGCGGCTACCTCCACCAGCCTACCCCCGTTGGAGACCTTCACCACCGCTGCCCCGGTTGCTCCCCCTTCGTTCACCAGCGCCTCCACGAAGCGCCTGCACGTCGCCTCAACCCCCAGGCCGGCATCCGCCGAAACAGAAACCACCGCTGCCTGCCTCAGCACCGCAGAGGACAGCACCAGCCTGGCCACCGCACCCGCTACCCCCGCTACCGCCCGCACGGCCCGCACGAGGCGCCCCGCCCTCACCGCAAGACCACCCCCCGCCGGCATCCCAATCCGGTCGCCCAGCCCAACCAGCACCCAGAGCGCCCGCCCGCTGACCTCCACGGCACACGCCGCGCACAAAACCCCCGCCGGACAGCGGTAGGCTGCGGCCTCCCTGAACGAACCCGCCACGTACGACGACAGCCCCTCAAGGAACTCCCGGCAGCCTCCGCCGCCAGCAGTACAGCTCCTCAAAAGACGGCACGGCTCGGGCAGGCGGTCCGTACCCACCACTTCGTTGCCCTGCCTGTCCACAAGGAGCAGCGGTACTCCCACTGCCTCCTCAAGTCCTCGGTGCACCGCCTCTACAACCCGCAAAACCTCATCCTCCCACACGTCCAACCCACCCGGCAACAAAAAAACCTCCCCCCGCCACGCTGCGGTCACGCAAACAAAGAGGACAGCTCCTGCCGTCCTCCATCAGCCGCTCTATCCCTCAAACCCAAACACCCGGAGCACCCACAGCCCCGGGAGCCAGTGCCGGTAACGCAGCCGCCTTATACTACCACCCGCTCAAACAGTTGGCAAGCCCTCCTGCAAAAACCAGAGGTATCGAAAGTAGCCCCAGAAAACGGGGCAGGTGGCCAGAGGATCAGGCCAGAGGCAACGCGTCGGCCAGGGAATCCCCTCTGGTTCAGTTGAGGTTTCGCTTCACCCGCTCAATCGCTTCCTTGACCGGCACCCCCTCCTCCAGGAAATGTTCGAGTCTGGGCAGCGCCTGCTCTCTCCCCCGGCGCTCAGCCATGGCAGCGATCAGTGCTCCGTACTGGCGTCCCGTCATGGCAGCATAAATCCGCCGCTTGGGCACATCTCCCGCACAGAGCATACCCGCTCAGAAAGGGCATCCAAAATCTCGCAAAGAAGCACCCTCTCATCCGTCCCCACCGGCCCCATCGCTACCCCCACAATTCGCTCCCTGCCCTCTTCCAGGTTCAAAAGGATCACCACTTTGTACCCCCGCACCCAGCGCCCCCCATCCGGGTCCCAAACCCGCCCCGCCCTCTCGTACGTCTTGCCATACACCTCGATCACAAACCCATCCGCCGCGTAAACCTTCCCCCCGCTTCCTCCCCCTCCTTCACCTCTTCTACGGTAAACCCCAAATCCGTCAACAAGTTGCCGTCCCGCAGCACCATCCCAGCCCGCGAAAGACCCGCAATCAGCAACCCTGCCGAGGGCAAGGTACCAGCGAGACATCCCTTTGCGCCGCCCCGCCACAGCCCCAGCCTCCCCACGCTCACACACGGCCACCCCCCGCCCGCCACCGGCACACCACACTGCCGCGCGCCACGCCATCTCGAGAAGGCCTGCCACGGCCGCCCACGACACCAGAAAGCGCCACCACACCACCTGGAACGGACACTCCCAGGGGGAGAGGAAATGCGTCCGCCATCGCTCTCCGGGCGGCGTGTACTGGCTCTGGTCCTGGACCACAAACCACACCGGCCACCCCAGGCACACCGATGCCAGGCTCGCCTGGTCGGCCGAAACAACCACCGGCAACCCCAGCGTGAGGACAGCCAGCCCTCCCGCCGCAAGCATCAACAGCACGTGGGCGGCAAACGTGTTCCAGCGCCGCATGAAATCCCTCCCGGCCGTCCCGGCGTGTCGACGTGCCCGACTTCCACCGTCACTGCCACGGCAGCCACCTCACCTTCCACACCCCGTTCTCCTTTATGCAAGACCACGGCTCCCGCTTACAGCTCGAAACCTGGCCGCTTGAGCGGTACCTCGCCCGGTAGCTCACATATACCGCCGCATTCTCCCGGCCCATCATCTCATACCCGTGCACCGAGTACTCGAGCAACTCGTCGTCAGACCGCTCCAGTTGGTCCGCATATTCCTTCAGGTTGACGTCATCCGGTACCAGGCCCAAACATTCGGCGGCCAGTTCTTCCCTGAGGGACCTCAACTGCGCCTCCAGTTCAGCCACCCTGGATGCGAGTTCACCCGCCTGCGGGCGCGCTTCCGCCGCTTGCTCTCTTAACCACCAGCAGCCCGCAAGCAGGACGGCAAGGAATGCAAGGCACACAGTAGCCCGCGTTCCTCGTGCCAGGAAACCCAAGGCAGATCACCCCTACACCTTCATTGCCCGCGGCCGGCGCCGGGAAGGCCAGGGAACCACCACCAGGTGGCACCCTTCGCCGCCGGACCGCGGGCCTCCCCCGAGCAGACTGCCAGAGGCCCTTCCTCACCGGCAGCGCAAGGCGAACAGCCCTCTGCCAGAGGTGACGTACACCGCGTCGGACGCGGCTGCCATACCAAAGAAACCCCCCGGCGGCGTGTACACCCACCTGAGGGAGCCGGTCAGGAGGTCGTGCGCACTGAGCCCCGCCGCGCGTGGGATGACGAGGTCCGCCCCGACCACCGCCCAGTCGAGGTAGTAGAGGTAGCCCCCCGGCAAGCGGGAACCCGGCGGCTCCGTGATAGTCCACAGGTGGTGCCCATCGGCTGCCCGGTAGGCACTCACCCCGTTGTGGCTCGCTACGAGGAACACACCCCCGAGGTACCGTACGGTCACGGGATCCCGTTCCGGAACGGGAAGCCGGTACCTGGTCCGACCGTCCCGCCCTATGTACTCGGCGGCGCCTGCTCCCGGCAACGTCACCCAGACCAGGAGGCCGTCCGGGGCTGCCGACCACACCATGCCATAACACTCCGCAGGGAGCTCCCGGAACCACATCGGGGCACCGTTTGAGTCATACGCGATGATCCGCCGTCCCTGCGAGCCGGCCTCGGCAACGTAAACGACGTCCCCGGAAGGAGAAACCTGCATGCCGGCGAACCGTCCCCTCGGGAACTTGAGCCACCTCGCTTCCCCTGTTTGCGGGTCGCACAGGCACAGCCAGTCAGAACTCATGCCCACCAGCCCGGCGGGCGTGCTCACAAGACGGCGTTGAAGCCCGGGCGGCGAAAACTCGTTCACCGAGAATCTTGCCATCTCCTCCTCGGGAGCACCGGGCCCCTGCGGCCTGTATGACCATACCACCGCGCCTCTCCCATCCAGCAGACAAAGCCGATCCGGGGTGAGCACGAAGAACCCCCCGCCCTCGGCCGGGAGAACCTCTACCGCGGGCTCACCGAGGTCGACCCGGTGGACCCTCCTGGAGCCCGAGTCGAGGATCAGCAACGGGGTGCCTACCTGCGGCCGCAGGAGGGCGTGACGGCCGGAAACCACGGGCCTCGTCCACATGTTCCTGGCCGTGTCGGACCGCAACGGGCGCAGGGGAGGCTCCACCGCGGCGGACCAGATCCTCGTTCCATCGCGGGAATCCAGGATGTCCGCTTGCCCCGGCGTGCCCAGGAATACCACCACATCGCCATCCACGGCCGGGTCCGCCGGGGCGAAGCCGGCATGAGCCCAGGGACGGGGTGCCAGGTACGCCCACAGCCCCTCCCACGGCGTCCGGGACCAGAGGACCTCCGGCCGCGGACCGGCGGGGGCAGGTGGCCGCGCTTGATACGCACGTGCGAGCGCGACGCCCACGCCAAGGGAGAACGTGGCCAGGAAAAGGGCAAGAATGCAGCCCACCCGACGGTCTTGCAGGCTTCCCAGCCGGCGGGCACCGAGCGGGGAAAGAACCAGCGCCAGCGCGAGGCCCGCTACCAGGAAAAGCACGAAGCAACACAGATCCGGGAACCAGCACCCGTGCCCCGCCCAGAGGGGAATGGCAAACCTTCTGCTATCTGGTACGCCGTATCCTAAGCGATGTCGCGCTCGCCGACCCATCCGGAGCATGGGTCTCTACAGTATAGGCCAGGTAGCTGCCATCCGGCGAGAGGGCCAGCTCGGCACGCAAGACACCCGCTGCCTCCAGGACCGAGACCACCCCACCATCGAGGGAAAACACCCGGATCTCACCCGCACGGGCCTCCCTGGCGGGTAGTACAACCCGCCCCGCAAGGGCGTCACTGCCAAGCCAGACTACCCCCTCGTCGACGTCGCCGAGCATGACCGGGGCGCACCAGGCACCACCAGTCTTCCTTGTCACACCCACCCAGAATAGGCACTCATCATCAGGACAAGGAGCGGAGAACGCCAGGGCTCGACCATCGGGAGCCCATGACAGGGGACGCTTCACACCGTTCCCCTGGGCCGGTCCGGTAACGCGGGTGACGATCCACTTATCGTCCCTCTCCTCGGCTACATACACCTCGCAGGATACACTGAAACCGCCCTTCCTGTTACCCTCCACGGTACCCGCCCCGAACGCCAAAGCGTCACCCCCACGCGACCAAAGCGGAAAGCCGTACACCAGCTTCCCCGGTACGCTGACGTATTCCACCCGGCCGGACTTCACCTCCAGGATTCCCACCCTGTGGGCGATAGGCGGAATCAGCTCATCCTCGGGACCGAGAAAGGCATCAGCCTTGCCGTCCAGGGCCAGGAAGGCCACCCGTGACCCGTCCGGCGACCAGGCAGCCCCGAACGCGCACCCTTTCTCCGGGACCACCCTGCGCACAGCCTCACCCGTATCCGTCCTCACCACCCCGAACCACCGCTGCACCTGGCCCTCGACCACCTGGTACAGGTAGTGAATACTGTCAGGGGACCAGCTGGATCCGATCCCCACGAAGGGGAACTCGTAGGCGGGAACTTCGGGGAACCTGAGCCTTTGCCCGGAGCGGAAATCCATCACGCTGGCGCCATCGTTGTCGTAAAGGACAGCCCTTGTGCCGTCCGGCGACATCCGGAACACCGCATTTGCCCGCTCGGCCACCTTGTACAACCCGCGCCCATCCGCACCGGAGGGTTCCGTGTCGTACCGCCACAGAGGCCCCATCACGCTGTCCTGCAGCGAAGTGAATACGATCGACTTGCCTCCTGCCAGGGGCGCCCACATGTAAAAACGCTCCGGCGTGACACCCTCCTTGAGGGTCAGGACCGCGCGGCCCTCCCAGGCACCTCCGGACTGGGATGAAAACCGGAGGATGGACTCGCCCCCCTGGTGCCGCGCCAGCGCCAGGAACTCGCGCTCGTTCACCCACTTCAGACCAAGCAGTTGCCGGAACGGTCCGGCCGTGGCCACGTTCGCCTCCGTGCGCACCTCCACGACGCCTGACTCCCCGGGCGTCCACTCACGCGCGGGAACTCCGCCTCCCCCTCCCGCTCCCGGCGCCTGCCCAGGCCCAGGCGCCCCACCCCCGCCTAGCTCGCTGCCTCCTGGCGGCTCCCGGCCGGTAGCCGGACCGGGCCCGCACCCACTAAGGCACGACGAGCAGACCGTCGCAACGCAGGCAACCATCGCCACTACCAGCGCAACCCGGAGCACACAGCATTCCTCCCTTCGCCGCCCGCCCCCGTCAGGCCCAGAAGACATCGGACACGCTAGTGAGCCGGTCGAAACGACAGCCGGCATCGCACCGTGCTGTCATACCCGTCACCGTCTAGCAATTGGATCTCTGCGTTCCAGGTCACTTGCTGCTTCACCTTTATCCTGGCCTCCAGGTCGTCTCCGATGGGCCTGAGCACCACATGTTCCAGCAGCAAACCCCCGGCGGGACGAAGAGGAAGGCCCGGCTTGACCCCCTGCCCGGACGCCACGTCCCGGAAGGTAAGCACGAGCTCCTTCTGCTCATCGTCGTAAGTGCTGGACGTGCCGGGGAGTCAGTGGAAGCCGGCCAGAACCGTACCCGGCTTGGGCCGGAATTCGAACGAAACACCATCGCCCTCGAAAACCACACGGGTGAGGACCTGAGGCCATGCGTGCTTTCCGAATACTACCTCCTGATAAACGGGGAGGTACAGGGAACGCTCGTGTCGCTTCCCGGTCTCCAGGTCGTAGATGATTTCGTACGGGAACTCGAGGGCCCCGCTCTCACCCCCGCCCCTGGCGGAGAACACTAGTCGGCTATCCTCCACGCGCCGGAGGCGCGCGTTGTCGTCGTTCCCAACTATCGCCTCGAGGGCGGGTCCGGCTGGATCCCACAACCAGTAAACCACACTGTCCGGGGACTCTTTCTCCTCAAGGAGCCGCCGCCCGTTACCAAGCTCCCAGACCCGCGTGATCCGCCAGGCTGGACAGTCCCTGGTGCCTCGGAATCCCGGGGGTAGGCAGTGCAGCTCCACGGTGTAGTCCGCATACGGCCGCACGATGTGGAACCAGACCCGGCCCGGCGGAAGGGGAACGGCCACAGGACGGGAGGCTTCCTCCAGGGAGAGCGGCTGGGAGAACTTGCGCGACCAGGTTACCGGGATCTCACGGCCATCTACGTAGAGCAGTGCCCTGGACAGATCCCCCGCGAAAACCCCTTCCGGGAAGTTCCCGGAGTCGAAGGGTCCGCTCTCCTCGTCCGCAAAGAGGACGGCCACTGCCTGCACGCCTACCCTCTCACCGTGAATCCGCCTCTGGTAGTAGCTGCCGTTCCAGCGCCAGGAGAACACCTCGGTACCATCTAGCTTCCGGGCCACCACCTCCGGCGCCGGAGAACCGTTCCGGCCGTACGGCGCAGCCGGGCCGCCAGAGCTGGAATCTCTCCGGTACAGGCGCCAGCCTTCGGCCGGCGACACCTGCCATCGCTCCCTTTTCATCTGCGAGAGCACTTCTCCAAGGGAGACGTACTTGTCCGTGGGCCGATAGACCGCGGGCCCGGGCAACCGGTGCGAGTTCAAGAACTCCCCGGCGTCGGGACGCAAGGAGCTGCATATTACGCGTCCGTAGGTGCGGGCCAGGTCCAGCCCGCCGAGGGACAAGGGCGAAATCGGCCCCACGGTGGACCGCGGCTGGCGGGTGAACACGGCGAGGAACTGTGACCCCCCGGACCGGTCCAGCCATTCGAACACGATCTCTGCCTGGTTCAAGCCGCTGATCCGGTACTGCGGGTATCCTGGCTGCTCCGCTATCATCGCACATATTGGATACGGAAGTGCAGGGGCCAGAAAACGGGATGCTGCTGAGGCAGCCAATACCCCCAGGACGGCCAACGCGCCGAGCACCACGGCTTTACGCCATCTCTCGTGACGACCCTGCAATGCCACCATCCCCACCGGTTATCCCTCCCGCTCCTTCACCTGGAGCACCCTGACCCGGTACTCCAGGCCACCGGGCAGGCCCCTTTTCCGAGCATCGCCGCCCCCTCTCCGAACACCCGGGATCAGCCTACGCTGCACTTTAAGGCCCGGAGTAGCCGGTAGAGGCGGGGCAGGCGCACCTGCAGGAGGTGCCGCAGCCGGGCAAGGCCCTCCGCGTACCACCCTCCTTCCTCTACGTGGTACTTCCCGGGCCGGACCAAACTCTCCACTACTGTGTAGTCGGGATGCACCAGCACCACGTCGATACCCAAGCGGCCTACCCCCTCGAACACTACTGGTTCCTGTCGGCCCCCCACCCAACCCGAGTACGCCGACAACCGCAACCAGCACCTACCTGCACAGAAGACGTCAGGCCGAAGGCCTCCGTTGCATGCTCCCCCGCACACTGAGTAGAAAGTGCCTCCTCCGTGCGCAACAGCCAACCCGACCGGTAGCACACGCATTGGTGTTGGGCGTCACGTAATTCACGCACCTGACCCCCGAAAACGCCAATTAATTCACCCACCCCCACGTCAAACAATTCACCTACCTCGGAGGACATGTGGCGCACAGCTGAAAGCCTGGCCACCTTGGAGCCCACCCAGACAGGAGGCGCCCGAGGTGGCACGGGGGAGTTCACTGTGCGCGAAATCGTGGAAATCTTCGAGCACTGGCAGGCCTGCAAAGGTGGCGCCGGATGCCCACTGCCACGTGGCCAAGGCCTTCTACTCGGTCCCCTCGCGCCTGATCGGTTCCCAACTGCAGGTCTGCATCAAGGAGAACATGGTGCAGTTCTTTTTCAAGGGCGAGGAGATCGTCAAGACCCATCCGCGCGTCCCCCCGGGCAAGACGCAGACGGACTTCGCCGACCTGCACAACCGCCCGGACGCAGGCCTGCGAGCGTGCTCTGGCCTACGGCGACCCCAGGTACCGCAGGGCGAAGAACATCCTCGGCAACCGGATGGACGGACGGCCCATTGACATCAGGCAGCGGGATGGCAGCCGCGTGGTGGGGGTATTCCTGCACGGCCAGCAGCACTTTGCCCTCCCGGCGGCGGAAGGAGAGTGAGAGCATGAAGGTGCACCAACTGGAACCCAAGCTAGTTCCATTGCCGCGCCCTCCTCACATTGTTTTCACGGAACCCGTGCCGCTGGGCTGCGTGTTCGCGGCGCAGTCGAGGGCTCTGCAAATAGAAGAAGCCATGGTAACTGCGCTGGACGGCAGCCCGTTGTTACCAACGCTAGCCACCGCCGTTAATACGGTTCGCAGACCCCCTCTTCCCGTCACCGAACGCCTGGAAGTGCCGTACAAGGTGCCTTGAGCCCCCACATAGCTGGCAACAATTTTGCCCGGCACGGACACCCTAACCTGCGCCGCGCAGCTACCTTCCAAGCGCCACTACCGCGTAACAGCGCACCTCCGGCACCGTGAAGGCAATCGTGCCACCCTCGAGCTTCCAGGGCAGGACTGTCTCCGTTGGTCCATCTTTCCCGTCGGGGGTCATCAGCTTCAGGGTCATCCCCGAAACATCCGCACCAGCAGGCACCATCACCTTCAGCGTGATGTTGGTTTGGGGCTGAAAATCGTGTCGCGCATAGTCGTAGGCATAGTTGACGAGATGGACAACCCCGCCCCAGGGTGTAACATAGGGGAACACGCCAAGGGACGGCCGGGCATCGGTCTCCAGCCCGGGGTTAACCCCCATCTGCCGCAAGAGCAGGCCGACCTGGCCGATGGTGCCGGGCTGTACCCGCAGGATCTTTCCACCGGAAGACGCATAAGCCGGGAGGCTTTCTCCGGCAGCAAGGCACTTGTGCAGTGGAGGAACCACCACGGCCGAATACCGCTGCAGATCCTCCCCCGACACCCCCCCAGCAGCCAACTCACCATCGCCGAGGAATAACACATCGTAAGGGACGTGCTGCTCCTGCATCGCCTTTGTCAAGTCCAGGTAGCTTTGCCAGGCATTCCAGTCAAACAGGGTCGAGCCCAGATCGTAGAGCACGGCCACCCTGGCCAAACTCTTGGCCTCCGCCGTGTACACCTCCGGGTGCGCCCGCAAGAAACGCGTGTACGGGGCGATTTCTCCGGCCGGCAAGGTGAAACTGCCCCCGCCCATGGTGAAGGCGTTGTGAGGCACCATAAAGGTCCCCCCGCAGGAGAGGGCTTCCGCCAGCCAGTGACGCCACAGGCCGTAGTCTTGAGGGGAGAGGGTTGCCAGGGTGTAAATATCCGGGAACCCGACCATAGGCTTGGGACCGATGATGGACTTGGCCAGAAGATACAAGCCGGCCTGCTTTCCCTCCGGTAAAGTCCCCATGGGCAGCTCGGAGACGACGAGGTCGAGGAGGGGCAGGATGGGTTGGTAGCTCGGGCCGAACTGGTAGGCGTTGCCCGCGATCATCAGGTTGGGTCCTGCCTGCTCTTTGGCCTGCCCCACCAGTCTTTGGAGATACGAGATGCGGCTGGCGTACATGAAACGGAGATACTCCTGGAGAAGCTCGGGGTTGGGGTCGTCATAGGCGGACTTGATCCCTTTGGCAGCTAGGTAACGCCCGTAATCGAAGTCGTTGATGTCGCCAATGCCGAATTTGGCCATGAGGACGTCCGGAGAGAATTTCCGGGCCAGATGATCTCTGAAACCGGCCATGGTATCCCGGGAGAAATTGCCCCCGTAGAAAACGCTTACCGCCGGCCCCTGCAGCCCGTCGATCAGGATGCCATCGGCGCCGCCCTCGATGTGCTCCCTGACCATGGTCTCGAGGTAGTTTTGCCAGGCGGGGCTGTTATGATCCATGTAGGCAGACCTTATTCTGTCGCTGCCGAGGTCGAAATAGACGATAGAACCATCGTTTCTCCGGCAGGCTCCCGCCTCGATGAGCGCTGGGTCAAGTCCCTTCCAGCCTTCCTCGCTGAGCCACTGTGGGCCTTGGTCACTGGGGAGGTTGGAGAGCACGCGGTAACCAGCCCCATGGAGCTGCCGGACGTAAGCTTCATCTTCAGGATTGCGGCCCCAAAAGAACACCGACCAGGCCGTACCAGTGGCGCCCACCTCCTTCAGGTACTCGAGCGGTGGTTGATCGAAAACCCAGAGGCTGTATGGGTTGGCCCAGTCCGCCCTTGAGATGACAACGGTGTGCGTACGGGGTTCCCAATCCACCTTGTACCCGAACGCCTCGGCCACAAACCTTGCCGGCAGGTAGGTTCGGCCCTCCTTCAGCAGGGGGGCCACCGGGATGGGCTTTTCTTCGCCATTCACCACCACGACGGGCCTGCCTATGAAAAGCTCCACCCTCTTGCCAGGAAACGTAAGAGTGACACGCTGCAGGGTACCCTCCCATTCCACCAGAGCACCCATAGGCTCAGCCAGATATCTAACCGGCACATAGGTCCGGTCTTCTTTGACGAACGGCGAGGCATCCATGAGCCGCTCTCCACTGTTAACGAAATACCGCCTCTCCCCGATGGTGAACCTGATTTCCATTGCCTGCGTCGGCACGGCGCCAGCCAGAACCCGCTGCGGGCCAGCCAACGCAGAAAAAAGGCCTGCCCAGCACGCCAGGCCCCCAATCAGCAGCCACCGCACAATTGAACTCTTCCGGCTCACTCCTCCCCACCTCCGTCACACCAGGCTGATCGCCCGGGCACCGTTCTCCGGATGATTCATGACGATAATAGCGCACCACCCAAAGCTTCGGCCGACGGGGACGCCAGTGAGCCCTGAAAAACGGACCGCCTTAACAGTATGCCGGCTGCGCACGATTAAGCCCAGCGACCTGGCACCTTTTTCCTTCGCGGGCAGAAACCCTACATCCTTCCGGCGCACGACCTTGACGTCTAGGTCCCGCCGCCCCGCTGTATACGTTACGGTAGACTCGGATACCGGTAACGGCTCACGTTTTTCCACGCGGATATGCCGCAGGACCGACAACTTCATGGGGCAAGTCCGAGAAGCGTCGGCTAAGAAGCATTCTTTATGGCAAACAGAAGGACAACGGGGCACGAATTGTCACAGGCAGTCTCCTCCCGCCCCTTGGGGGCGGGAGGAGACTACTTCTCCGGCTCCAGCCCGAAACGACTGGGAAAACCCGACCAGCTTCCCCGCCCGCCGCCTGAGCACAATGTCTTCGTCGGTCAATTCCGCATCGCCGGCTTCCTCCTGCGCACCGACGCTCACATAAAGCACGTCGGCCTCCCGGTCGTACCTCGCCACCAAAGCCTCATTTCCCCGCACCAAACGCGTGGCTGCACGGGCCAAGACCTTGGCCAGCGAAACCACTTCTGCTGCAGCGGCCACACAAGGCTCCTCCTATGTCAAGCTGCTGAGGCCGAGCAGCGACATCCGCCAGACGGGCAAGCCGCCTCCTCATCACGACAGAGCACGACCGACCCAGCCGAGCGGATTGTCGCGTGGCAGCAAGCGAGCCCACGCCCGCGCCCCCTGCCTACGCCGTAGCAATACCACCAACGGACCGCGGGGAACCACCCCGCACCCCGTCATCTACCATCGTCCCCTGACCCTGCGGATTGTGTAGATTCTGTGGATGACCGGACGACTCCCCACTTCGGGCCCTCACAAATCGCGTTCCCGGCTTCTCCTGTTAACAGCAAGGAAGAGGACCTTCCGTACCGTCACGTTCAGCGGTACCTCACGGTACTTACCACCCTTCCCATGCCTCACCCGCACCCGACCAGAACGCTCCCGCAGCTCCACGTCGTCCACCCGCAGGCCGGTGTGCAGGATCTTCACGTATGAAATCCCAATTCCGCCACCGACGCGGGGTCCCTAATGAAGAATGTCCTTGCAAACCCGCATCATTTCAAGGCCGATGTTCAGTTTGGGCTCTCACAAGCTTGATACCATCGGTGTCTCCAGAAATTGCGCCTAAAGCCTCATGTCACGGAGCGGGTGCCGGGAACAGCCACTGGCACCCGGTCGCGGCCCGATCCGGCATCACACAGTCCCCGTAGTTAGTGATAAAACCCGAAAGACAGTCCGGACAACGCCCGCGACCGGACTGCCCCCAAAAGGGACTCGAGCCGGGTCCGAATTGCGCGGCGAATTCCCCGGTGGGACGGGACGAGGCTGCAACTTGAGATTTCTATTCCCGAACCATAGGGCATCAAGTTCAGCGAGTGGTAGCCGCAACCTCATCGTCCTTACCGGGCGTGGCCTTCAGCGTCTGCTCGTTGTGGACAAGGTGCATCCGGTGAAGAGACATCAGCCACGAGAGGGCAGATTCCCCTCCCTGGTTCTGGTTGACGCCCATGTGGTGGATGCCGTCGAAGCAACCGCCCGTGCTGAGATCGCACAGGGCACTGTGGACGTCGTTCCTTCCCAGAAACCACGAGAAACAGTTCTCCATAGAAGCCAGCCAGCGCTTCTCCCCGCTCGCCCTGAGGGCTTCGTAGCACGCATCCATCAGGGCGGGTATCTCAACGGGTTGCTGGTCGAACCGGGCGCGCTCCTGTCCCCTGCGGCACCATCCGTCCGTTCCCACCAGCGAGATGTGACCGTCCTCCGGGTCTGTCTGAAGGTTGATAAGCCAGTCCAGCGCCCTGAGCCCGTCCCTTAGCAAGCCATCGTCCTTCAGGTGTGAGCCCGCCACGATCAACGCTTGCGGAAGACGCCCGTTATCGTATGTCACTGCGTCCTCGAACCAGGTCCAGTCCCCGGTGGAGTTCTCCCTCAGGAGGTGGGCCAGCCACGAGGCCTGGCTCATCGCCAGCGTCCTGACCTCGGTGTCGCCGGCAAAGTGCCGGAGGTACTCGATGCAGCCCAATACAACGTAGGCAGAGGCCCGGGGTGACCTCATGGCCGCCGCGGGTGATCGAACCCGGTTGAAGAGCCTGGCCGCCAGCCTGAACAGCGGCTCGACGGGCATGTGGTTCACGCAGTGGCCCAGAGCCCAGAGGGTCCGCCCGTGGCAATCGTCGGAACCTGCCTCCTCCAGCCACCTGCGGTCATACGACATGAAGTTCCTGACCTTGCCCGTCTCGGGATCCACCGCGTGGTTCACAAAGGCCGTGTAGGTACGGAGGAGCGGCCAGATACTCTCATCGGCCATGAGTTGCCAGTTCATGCCGGTCACCAGGAGAGCCCGGGAGTTGTCATCCGTGGAGTAGCCATGGAACCGATGGGGCGTTGAGTAGCAGGCGTGCTGCAAGAGGCCCACATCGTCGGTAAGGGTCCTGAGGTGTCCCAGGTTCACTTCGGGAAGGGTAGGCTGATACGTCGCTCTTGCCCACCGACGGGCCTCGGCCGCCTGAGGGCCGTATGCCCGGAAGGCGTCCACGAACGCCTCCATGTATGATCCAGCCACCACCGGCCAGGTCATTCTGCGGCCGAAGGTGTAGGCTTTGCTGCGCATCCTGTCCCTCAGAAGATGGTCTGAGAGGAGCGGCCTCAGGCCATCCGCCATGGCGGCGGGGTCCCGGAACGGGACCAGGACTCCCCGGCCCTCCGCCAGGATTTCCCCCGCGTACCAGTAGGGGGTGGAGACAATCGCTTTACCGCAGGCCACCGCATAGGCCAGGGTACCCGAAACGATCTGCTCCTTGCCCAGGTAAGGGGTGAGGTAGATGTCCGCGGAGACCAGGAACTCCAGGAGCTGTTCTTCGGATACAAAGCGATTATGGAACACCACGTTGTTCTGGAGGCCCCTCTCCTTCACCAGCAGCTCAAGGGAGAGGCGGTAGCTCTCGCCGTGGCGCTTTTTGACCTCAGGGTGAGTGGCTCCCAGCACGATGTAGAGCAGGTCGGGGAACTCCTCAGCCAGGCGGGCCACGGCCTCTATGGCGTACTCGATCCCCTTGTTAGGACTCATCAGCCCGAAGGTGAGCAGGACACGGCGGCCTTCGGCTCCACAGCACTTCTTGTAAAAGGCAGGATCCAGAAAGGGTACGTCCGGGGCACCGTGGGGGAACATGACGATCTTCTCCCTGGGCACATCGAACACGTCTGCCAGCATGTCGACCGCCCTCCCGGCCTGCACCACCACCGCAGTGGAGAGGGCGCAGATGGTTTTCAGCGTGACCCGCTGGCCCGGGGTGGGCTGCTCTAACACCGTGTGGAGGGTGGTCACCACCGGCTTCTTCATGCCCTTCAGAAGGTGGATGACAAGGTTTCCGTCCTCCCCTCCGAAGATGCCATACTCATGCTGGAGGGAAACCACATCCACGGGAGACAGGTTCAGGAACTCGGCGGCCTCGCGGTAGTCGGTCCAACGGTGTACCCTGATCTGGAGGCGGACCTCCGGAGCGTAGTCCCGGTGGTACTGCCCGGGATCCATGGCTACCACCTGCAGGCGCTGGCCGTCCACCTCACGGGCCCCCCCGAGCTCCCTAAGGCTGTTGAACAGGTGCTGGGAGAAGACGGCCAGACCGCACTGGCGTGGAGGATACGTGGACACGATGGCCACCCTGGGAGCTCTGGTCATGGCTCTACCTCCTCGCTTGGCCGCTCCGTCTACCCGGGGGACGGACACCCCCTCATGTACTCCATCACCTCGTCTATATTGGCGGATGCCAGGCATATCGCGGTGTCGGCCGCCCCGTAGTATATCCTCAGTTCCCTGGTGGTCTCGTCAACGATGGCCCCCGTGGGGAAGGTCACACCCGGCACGTCCCCCACATGCTCGTAACTGTAACGGGGGCCGAATACCCACTCGTCGCTCCTCCGGAGGACCCTCCAGGGCTCCTCCAGATCCAGCAGGGCCAAGCCCAGCCGGTAAAGGCTGCCTGCTGCCGTCACCCTCACTCCGTGGTACATCACCAGCCAGCCCTGGCGCGTCTCTATGGGGGGAGGACCCAGGCCCACCCTGGAGCCATCCCAGGAACCCGGCCTGGCGGGTATCACGACCCTGTGGTCCCCCCAGTACTTGAGGTCCGGGGAAAAGGCTATCCAGATGTGGGCTTCACCCCTGATGATGGGCCGGTGTATCAGCACGAACCGTCCGTTAACCCGTCTTGGGAAGAGAGAAGCATCCTTGTCCTCCGGCGGCAGAAGCGGCCCATATCGCCTGAACTCCTCGAAGTCCCTGGTGGTGTATAGCGATACCACAGGGCCTCCCCTGGAGAAGGACACACAGGTCACCGCACATTCCTCCAGCTCGTCCATCCACACTATCCGCGGGTCCTCGATCCCCCAGCGTTCTTCCTGATAGGAAGGATCCGGCTCGAGGGTTGGCCGGGAGGACACCTCCCAGCCGGACCTCCCGTCCGGGCTCCTGGCAACGGTGAGGTGGGAATAGCCCCTCAAATCTTCAACCCGGGCCAGGAGGACTGTCTGACTGCCACATTCCACGGCACCGGGGTTGAAGACTGCATTTGCCGGGTAGGGCCAGTTGTGCCGGGTCAGAATGGGGTTCCCCTCGTACCTTCGGAACAAAGATGTGGGGTCAAAGTCAAGCCGGCATGGGCCGGACATCCCGGCAACCTCCTCGATCAAGGTTCTCAATAGTACTTCGTCTGCCGGGCTGGCACCTCCTCTCTTGCCGGGCTGGCAGCAGGGGCAGCCCCGCAGATGTTCGCTGCACGGGGCGGCTGCCCACAGTCGATACATCATGCCCAGGCAAGCCGGCCGACAGCCCTCTCAAGATCCCTGAACGACGGCCTCGTATACCGCGCCATCGTGTTCAGGCTCGCATGCCCCGCCAGCGCTGCCACCCGGTCCAGGCTCTCGCCAGCGTCAACCAGCATCTTGCAGAACGTGTGCCTGAGCGTATGCACGGTGACCCGGTCCAGGCCGGCGAGCCGGGCGTACTTCCGCACCACCCGCTCCGCGGAACGCTCGTTGAGCCGCTCCCCGTAGCGGTTCAGGAACAGCCACTCGCCACCCGGATGGCCGGACTCCAGGTACTCCTTGAGCACCTTGCGGATGGTCACGTTCAGCGGCACCTCGCGGTACTTGCGGCCCTTGCCGTGCCTTACCCGCACCCGGCGCGACAGCTCCCTGAGCTCCACGGTCGTCTACCCGCAGCCCGCAGGCCGCGCTCACGCGCAGGCCGGTGTGCAGCAAAAGCATGATCAACACCCGGTCCCGCACGGTACCGTACCCCATGACCGCCCGCATCAGCGCGCCCACCGCCCTGCGGTCAAGCCACCTGGGGCCCGGGACCTGCTCGGGCACCCTCTTCACACCGGCAGCGGGGTTGAGAGAGCTCAAACCAGCCCCAGCCGCCCAGGAGAAAAACCTCGCCAGCGCTACCCGGGCGAGATTCACCGTGGCGGCCTTGTGTCCGCGACCTTGCAGCCACCGCCTGTGCTCAGCCACGTCAAGCGGTGTGACCGCCGCCGGGTCAAAAGGTCCGGAGCTTTGCTCGTACCACTCGGCGAATCGCCGCACGTGCCCGACACATTTCCGCGAATTCATCCAGAACACGGTCGATGTCCTCAGCGATAGCTACCGCCACGAGCTTCACCTCCTTCCCGAAAGGATTGCGCCAGAGACAACAGGCTGGAAGTACGACGCGCCAAACGACGCCGCTGCAAACGTCGGACGGGCCGATACAGCGGCCAACACCGCCCACCTCCGGAGCGACGAGTTCGTCGACAGGATGATGTTGCTCGGTTGCTCGGTCGGCTTCTTCACCGAGTACGTCCCCTGCGATGAGAACCCGAGGGAGGACTGGATGCTGGACGAGGCTCGGCGGCAGGCATTCCGCCAGCCGGTCCTGAAGCTCCGGCGGCGCGAGCCCATCGTCCTGGTGCAGCTCCTGCCCGACGAGTATGGCCGGGAAACCGCTGCTCGGCGGCGGGGCGTGCTTCCCTGCACATCAACTCCCAGGGCGGCGTGGAGCCCTGCCCCTTCGTGCCCGTTTCCTGCGATAACCTCTGCGAAGTGGGCCTCCTGGGCGCGTGCCGCTCGCCGTTTTTGCGGGCCATCCGCGAAAACCCGCCTTGCTCAGGCGACACCGCTTCGCCCTCTTCGAGCACCGCCTCGGTCCCGAGGATCTGGCCGCCGCCCTTCACACCCCCACGGCGGGGAACGGATCGGTGCATCCGCCGACACAGCCCCGGGTGCATTCGCCGAGTGGTAAGGGGGGCAACTCTCGTGACCACACCGGGACCGCTCAAAAACAAACTGCTCTTCCTCCTGACCGTCCCCCTGGCATGGGCGCCCTGGATTCTCATGATGGCGGCGACCAGCTCCGTACCATAATCCTCTCGACCCTGGGAGCTGCCTCGCCCCCTCCTGGCCCTGTACGTAACAGTAACCGAGAGACTCTCCAAAGGCCAGTTCAAACTGGAGAATGTGTTCAGGCAGGTCGGGATCAGGAACGCCCGCAGCAGATGGCTCACGGGTTCCGTCCTCGCGTTCCCTCTTGTCACGGCGCCGGAACCCTCATGAACTTCGCTGACGGGAATGAGACGGCGCTCAAGCTCCTGAAGCCGGGCCCCGACGAGTTGGGATGGTGGCTGGTGATCACCATCCCCATCCGCTTTGCGACCGCGATTTTCACGAGCCGGCTCCTTGAGGAGCCGGGATGGCGAGGATTTGCCCTGGTCGAACTCCAGAGAAGGCTCCCTCGGGAGCCGGCCAGCCTGGTCGTCGGTTCCTACTGGTTGCTCTGGCACCAGCCCATGAACATAGCTTTCGACGTGTACCCATCGCTCCACGGCTATGTCTCGATGGTGGCGGCGTCCTTTGTGATCGACTCCATACAACCTTTCGGACCGGAACCTCCTGGCCCCGATGCTCGTGCACCAGGCCTCGGGTAACGTGAAGGAACCACCGCTCGTGCTCCTGGCGGAGCCGAAAACCTGACAAATGTAGTTACACGCGGAGAAACTTCCAGCCCGGAAACCTTTGAGCGAAGCCAATCTACGCCTCATGTCTTCCTACAAACTGTCGAAAGCCGGTCTGGGTACTCGCCCCACCGGCGGACTTCACACCACCGCCGGCTCCAGTATCAACTCACCCTGCGCAAAGCAGTAGGGGACAGACAGGCATGTCCGGCTACTCGCCCGCAATTAGCTGCGCCAGCGGCTTCGCCGGCCGGAGAACCCTACCCAGTAGCAGTACCCCACCAGCAGAAGATAACACTCTAGCCTCGTCTCCTTCAGCTCATACCACCTGCTCCCAGCATGCCAGGACAAGTCCATTTTCCAAAGCGCCTCGGCTCAAAAAGAGCTGTGCTCCGTCCGGGCTATGATCTCGTCCTGGAGAGGTTTGCTGAGGTCGCAAAAGTAATCGCTGTACCCCGCCACACGGACGATGAGGTGCCTGTACTTCTCCGGGTCCTTCTGCGCAGCACGCAGGGTCTCCACGCCAATCACGTTAAACTGGATGTGGTGGCCGCCCAGCCGGAAATAGGTCCGCACCAAGTTGGCCAGCCTGTCAATTCCCTCATCACCCTCGACGATCTGGGGAGTAAATTTCTGGTTCAGCAGGGTGCCACCCGTACGCACGTGGTCCATCTTGGCGGCAGACTTGATGACCGCCGTGGGCCCGCGCCGGTCGGCACCCTGCACGGGCGAAATGCCTTCGGAGAGCGGTTGCCAGGCCTTTCTCCCGTCCGGCGTGGCTCCCACGACCGAACCGAAGTACACGTGGCACGTGGTCGGAAGCATGTTTATTCGGTACACCCCTCCCTTCGTGTTACCCCTTCCATCCACTGCTTCGTAGAACGCATTGAATATGGAAGTCATGACGGAATCGGCGTAGTCATCATCGTTGCCGTATCTGGGCGTCCTGTGAAGCAGCATCTGTCGCACTCTCTCCTCGCCCGAGAAGTTCGCCTGCAGCACCTCCAGCAACTGGCTCATGGTCAGGTTTCTCTCGTCGAACACGTGATACTTGATCGCGGAAAGGCTGTCCGTCGCCGTTCCCAAACCAACCCCCTGGATGTAGTTGGTGTTGTAACGCGCCCCGCCATCGTTGTAGTCTTTGCCCTTCTGGATGCAGTCGTCAATAAGAATGGACAGGAAAGGCACCGGCATGTAGTGAGCGAACATCCTTTCAATGATGTTGCTCCCTTTGATCTTGATGTCTATGAAGTACCTGAGCTGGGCCCTGAAGGCGTGGAAAAGTTGCTCGTAGCTCGTGAATTGACAGGCATCCCCTGTCCTCGGACCAGCCTGCTTCCCGGTCCGCGAGTCAACACCGTTGTGCAGAGCGAGCTCCAGTATCTTCACGAGATTGAAGTAGCCGGTGAGGATGTAGCTTTCCTTCCCAAATGCACCGGTCTCGACACATCCACTTGCACCGCCGTTCCGCGCATCCTCAAGGCACTTGCCCTGGCGCAGAAGTTCCTCGATGATCGCATCGCAGTTGAATATCGACGGCTGCCCCCAGCCCTTGCGGATCACCCTGCACGCTGCCTTGAGGAACCGGTCTGGGCTCTTCCTGCTCAGCTGGATGTTCGTGCTCGGCTGTACCAATCTCATCTCATCGATCACTTCGAGAAGGAGATACGTGAGCTCGTTAACCCCGTTGGAACCATCGGGCTTGAGACCACCCAGGTTGATGTTGGCGAAATCCGTGTATGTGGCGCTCTCCGCGGCAGTTACGCCGACCTTGGGTGGCGCAGGTTGGTTGTTGAACTTGATCCAGAAGCACTGCAGCAACTCCCTTGCCTTTTCCACAGTCAGCGTGCCGTCCTCAAGCCCCTTCTTGTAGAACGGATAAAGATGCTGGTCGAGCCGCCCCGGGTTGAAGGCATCCCAGGGGTTCAGCTCGGTGATAACCCCCAGGTGAACGAACCAGTACGCCTGCAACGCCTCCCAGAAACTCCTGGGGGGATAAGCAGGCACGCGGCTGCAAACCTCCGCGATCTGCTCCAGTTCCTCCCTTCTGTGGGGATCCCTTTCCTTTCCGGCCAACTCCCTCGCTTTCTCGGCGTGCCGCTCTGCGAACCTGATGATCGCGTCAGCACATATCGCCATGGCCTTCAATTCTTCCCGCTTGACATACGCCTCGGGATCGTTCAGGTAGTCCAGCCTGTCGCGGCTGGCCTGGATATCTCTCTTGAAGTCAAGGAAACCCTTACGGTAGATCTTGTCGTCCAGGACGGTGTGACCAGGCGCCCTCTGCTCCATGAATTCGGTGAAAACGCCGCACTCGTACGCGGTCTTCCACTCATCCGACATCTCCGCGAATATCATGTCCCGCATCGACTTGCCCTTCCAGAAGGGTATGATCTCCTCCCGGTACACGCCCCTCACTTCGGCACTCACCGCAAAGGGTACTTTCTCCCTGGAGTTGAGTATCTCGAGGTCCTCCAGGCTGTGGCAGCAGAGTTCCGGATACGTAGGCGTAGCCTTGGGGCCAGGACCCCTCTCCCCTACTATCAGTTCTCCCTCCCCGATGTAAATGGCCTTGTTCTCCATTAGGTACCTGAACGCCAGCGCCCGGCGGACGGGAACGGAAACCGCTGCACCATACTCCCGATAAAACCGCGTCACCAGTTCGGCCCTCTCGCTGGTTATGAAGGGCTTCAGATCCAGACTCTGCCGCCTCAGTATGGCAACCCGCTCGTTCATGATCAGGCCTACCCCCCGATCTTGATCCTCTTGTGAGCAGCCTTCAGCCTCTCCGCAATCCTGTTCATCGTTTCGTCGTCCGGCGGCCGCATTTCCGGTAGACTGTAGCGCCTGCTCAGCCGCGTGTACTTGTCAGCGCCGTGCCTGTGATACGGGAGCAAATGCACCTCTCTCACGCTCCTCAAGCCTGACAGGAACTCGCCCAGCCTGAGGAGGTTATGTTCGCTGTCAGTCACCCCAGGTATAATGGGAACTCGTACTATGATGCTCTCGTGATAGAGTGATAAGGCCTTAAGGTTGTCGAGTATCACCCTGTTGGAGGTACCCGTGAACTTCCTGTGCTCTTTGTCATCCATCAGTTTCAGGTCGTACAAGAACAGGTCGGTCGTCTCGCTTATCCTTAGAAGATCCTCCAGCTTGGCCAACCCCGTGGTCTCGACAGCCGTGCGGTACTCTTCTTCTTTGCACCTCTTCAGCAGAAGCTCTAGAAAACCTGGCTGTGCCAGTGGTTCACCCCCTGAGAAGGTTACTCCGCCCCCCGATTCCTCGTAGAAATCCCTGTCCTTCCGGATCTCAGCCATGACCTCCTCCGCAGTGACCTCCCTGCCCACGATCGTCCGCGCCCCGGCATGGCAAACTGTCACGCAATCTCCACACAGTGTGCACTTCTCGGTAACCGCCAGCACGGTACCACCCTGGTTGATTATGGCTCCGTGCCGGCAGACCTTAAGGCACTCGCCGCAACCAATGCACCTTCCCGCCCACAACATGATCTCCTGGCCAGGCCTCTGGCCTTCAGGGTTATGGCACCACCAACAACTCATCGGACAGCCCTTTAGAAACACCACCGTCCGAATTCCGGGCCCGTCGTGGATGGCATACCTCATGATGTCGAAGATTACCCCCGCCACCGGGGCGGCCACCTCCGCTGCATGCGTCTTCACTCTTAGCTTTGACGCCGGGAGCGGGTCAGCGTGTCGAGGGCGACGGCAAAGAGGATCACTGCCCCTTCGAACACGCGCTGGTAAAACGGCGAAACGTTAAGGATATTGAACCCGTTGGCCATTAATCGCATTAACAAGACCCCGAAAACGGTGCGCCAGATAGCACCTTCTCCCCCCAGGATGCTGGTACCACCAATGACCACCCGCGAGATCGCCTGCAAATCCACCAGCGAACCGATATCCGCTTGACCCTGGCTTATGCGTGACACCGTCAGGAGCCCTGCAAGTGCAGCACTGATGCCGTTAAGCCCGAATATGAGAGTCCTTACCCGGTCCACCCGGATGCCGGACAGGCGAGCGGCTTCAGCGTTGCCGCCGATGGCATAAACCGCCCGTCCAAACGTGGTCTTCGAAAGCAACATCCAGGTGAACACCACCCAGACAAGCAGCACGAAGATGGGGTACTTGATACCCATGAAACTGCCTTGGCCGAGGGTCTTGAACGCCGGGCTGCCCACTATGATCAGCCGGCCACCCGTCAGAATCATCGCCAACCCCCGGATCATGTAACCCGTAGCCAGGGTAGCGATGAACGAATGAGCACGAAATCCCGCAATAATAGAGCCATTTATCAGCCCAAACAGAAGACCAGCCAGCACGCCCAGTATCAACCCCGCCCCCACGTACCCATTGGCGGCAACCATCGCTGCTAAGCATCCCGCAAAGGCGAAGATGGCCCCTACCGAAAGATCGAAGTTGCCGCTAATGATTGCTAGAGTCATCGCACAAGCCACAATACCAACCTCGGCTGACTGGTCCACAATGTTATGCAGGTTCCTAACAGTTAGAAACGCCGGAGTTGAAAAAGAAAGAACCACGAACAATGAGACGAACGCCAGGATAATGCCATAATTGCGCAGGATCGTCCGGATCGTTGACAGCCCGCGCTTACTTGCGCACACCCTCGCCCAATCCATCGCTGCTTTGGTCATTCGTCGGCACCACCCTGGTCTGCGGCAAAGATCGCATGCATCACCCCATCTTGCGTTAGCTCGGAACCTGAAAACTCCCCAACGATGCGGCCTCGACGCATCGCGAGGACCCGGTGGGCGAGGCCAAGCACCTCTGCCAGGTCAGAGGAGATCAGCAAAACGGCCACCCCTTCGCGCCCGAGGGAATGGATTAGTCGGTATATTGCACGCTTCGCACCAACGTCCACGCCCGCGGTCGGCTCATCAGCTATCAATACATACGGCTGCCCGAAGAGCCACTTTGCAAAGAGGACCTTCTGCTGGTTCCCACCCGACAGTGATCTGGCTTCGACCCGAGGATCTGCCGGCCTGACATCCAGTTCCGAGAGCAATTGCCCCACCCGTCGATGCTCAATATGCGACCGTACAAAGGGCCCCCACGCCACTTGCCGAAGGTACGGTAGCGAGACATTGTGCCCCACCGGAAGCTTTAGGATGAGGCCTTGAAGTTTCCGGCTTTCGGGTAGCAAGGCAATACCGGCCTCGATCGCTTCCCGGGGCGAGCGTGGGTTCACAACCTTCCCCCGAACCCGGATCGTTCCTGCGGTCCGCCGATCCGCCCCGAAGATGGCTCGGGCCACCTCCGACCGGCCGCTGCCAACCAGCCCAGCCAGCCCGACGATCTCTCCCGCGCGGATCTCAAAAGAAATGTCCGCGAACGCCCCATTCCGGTCCAAACCATTTACCGACAGCGCAACAGGTGCTCTAGCCGCGGGGTATATCTTCTCCGGAAAACCGAGGGAGACGTACCGGCCGAGCATTGACTCAACCAGGCTCTCCGGTGTCTCCTGGCTCACCGGCGAGGTCCTGATGCACTGGCCGTTGCGGAGTACGGTCACTGTATCCGCGAGGGAGAGTACTTCTTCGAGGAAGTGAGACACGTACACAATGGTGGTGCCTATCGCCTTCAGCCTCCGTATGAGGGAGAACAGCCTCTGGGTTTCCTCCGCGGACAGAGCAGCCGTGGGCTCATCCATGATAATCAGCCGGGCATCCCGCGCAACAGCCCGAAGGATTTCCACCTTCTTTTGTTCAGCTAGGCGCAAGGAAGACACGAGAGCATCCGGAGGGATGTACAACCCTGAGTGAGTTGTCAACTGTTCGTACCGCTTACGCATTTCACCATTCTGCACAAACCCCCGCCGGATGCTCTCGATGCCCAGGAAAACGTTGTCCAACACTGTTCGCTGAGAGACAAGCGCAACCTCCTGCGAGATCAGGGCAATGCCGTCCGCCAACGCATCCCGCGGTGAACCATAAGCGACGGGACGTCCCTCCACCAGGATCTGACCACTGTCAGGCCGATACACTCCGCCCATTATTTTCCCGAGCGTCGACTTGCCCGCCCCGTTTTCGCCCACCAGGGCGTGGATTGTCCCGCGCTCGATGGCAAGGGAAACGTCCCTGAGTGCCTCGACGCCGTCAAATCGCTTACTTATGGACCGCAGGATCGCTATCGGCTGATTGCCCATGTCGCGTCACGGATCCCCATCGGCAGAAGTCACCTTGGTACCTACCACTGCGGCTGAAACTTGTCCAGATTCTCGGGAGTGATGATGGGACCTTCCGCTGGAAGAGGAGGTCGCCTGTCTTCCAGATTGATGAATTCCGGCACAGGCTCCCCGCGTACCGCTTTCGCGGCAACCTCGACCAGGAGCTGCCCCTGCGTGTACGGAATGTCGGCATAGCTGGCAGACAGCTGCCCGTCCTTTATGGCCTGCCAACCCTCCTTGCTGCATCCGTTACCGACGAACGCGATCTTCTTCTCGAGGCCGGCTTCCTTGGCCGCGTCATACGCTCCCAGAGTCATCTGATCGCCAGAGGAAACCACAACGTTGATGTCCGGTTGGGCCTGGAAGACATTCTGCATGATCTCCCGGGCCACATCCCGGCGGTACTGCGCCTCCTGGAAGGCAACAATCTGGATGTTGGGATAGTCCTTGATGACCTGCTTGAGAGCTTCGTAGCGGTCCTGGTCAATGGTGAGCGACTGCGCCCCAATCAGGTAGGCAACCTTGCAGGGGTTCTTACCTTCGGACGCCTTTACCACGGCCTTGCCCAGCCAGGTGCCGGTGGACCAACCGGTCCGGCCTACCACACACTTGACCCCAGGCGGATACGGCTTCAGCGACCGCGTGTCCGGGCCAATCGGCGCATCTGCCCCTATGACGACGATGCCCTTCTTCAGCGCCTCCTGGATCACCGGCACAACCGCGTTGCTGTCGTTAGGATGCACGATGAACGCGTCGTACTTGCCCGCGGTAATCGCGTCCTGGATCTGGTTGATCTGCTCTTGCGTGTTGAACTCGCACGAGAAAAAGTCAACCTCGGCGTTGAACTCCTTCAGCTTGCTGTTCACCCCGTCGATGCGGGCCTGATCATAGGCGTTGGCCCGCACCAGGATGAACATGGCGATACGGACGGGCTTCTGGTCCCGAGTTCGACAGTTGAGAGGCACATGTGGGAACGCTGGCGAGAGTAGAACCCA